>NZ_JBEYXP010000003.1:0-341842 GCF_040704615.1 Streptomyces sp. NPDC046862
ACACCCCACGACTCCACCAACCGGAACAACGCCACTTCCACCGCGAACAACGCCGGCTGCGCCCACCCCGTCGACTCCAACACCCCCGCCGGACCCTCGAAGACAACCTCCTTCAACGAGCCCGGCCCCTGCAGCAACCCCTCAAAGCCCGCACACACCTCGTCAAAGGCGGCCGCGAACACCGGAAACGCCCCGTACAACCCACGCCCCATCCCCACCCGCTGCGACCCCTGACCCGAGAACACCCAGCCCAGACCGTTCTCGGACGCCACCCCCTTCACCAGACCCGGTGTCGGGCGGTCGTCCGTCAGGGCGGCCAGGGCCGCGCGGAACTCGTCCGGGCGGGACGCGACGATGACGGCACGGTGCTCCAGGGCCGCGCGGTGCGCGCCGAGAGTGAGACCGATATCGTGCGTGTCCGCCGCGGTGGGCTCGGCCGGCAGGGCGTCGAGCAGCCGGGCCGCCTGCTCCCGGAGCGCGGCCTCGCCGCGGGCCGAGACGGGCCACGGGATGACGGGAAGCAGGTGGAGCGGGGAACGCGTGGCCGGTCCGGTGGACTCCGGCACGGCTTCCGGGGCCTGTTCGAGGATGACGTGGGCGTTGGTCCCGCTGATCCCGAACGAGGACACCCCCGCCCGCCGCGCACGCCCCGACTCCGGCCACTCCCGCGCCCGCGTCAGCAACTCCACCGCGCCCGACGACCAGTCCACTTCCGGTGTCGGCTCATCCACGTGCAGCGTCTTCGGCAACACCCCGAGCCGCAGCGCCACCACCGTCTTGATCAGACCACCGACACCCGCAGCCGCCTGCGTATGACCTATGTTCGACTTCAACGACCCCAGGTACAGGGGCCGTTCCCGGTCCTGCCCGTACGTCGCCAGCAACGCCTGCGCCTCGATGGGGTCCCCCAGCCGGGTTCCCGTGCCGTGCGCCTCCACCGCGTCCACGTCGGCGGGGGTCAGTCCGGCGTCGACGAGGGCGGCGCGGATCACTCGCTGCTGCGACGGGCCGTTCGGCGCCGTCAACCCGTTCGACGCACCGTCCTGGTTCACCGCCGAACCCCGTACCACCGCCAGCACCGGATGCCCGTTTCGCCGCGCGTCCGACAGCCGCTCCAACACCAGCACACCCGCGCCCTCCGCCAACGCGAACCCGTCAGCCGCCGCCGCGAAGGACTTGCACCGACCGTCCGGGGCCAGCGCCCCCTGACGGCTGAAGCCGACGAACGGCGCCGGACCGGACATCACGGTCGCCCCACCGGCCAGGGCGAGATCGCACTCGCCGGCCTTCAGAGCCCGCGCCGCCAGATGCAGGGTCACCAGGGAGGAGGAGCAGGCCGTGTCGACCGTGACCGCCGGGCCCTCCAGACCGAGCGTGTACGAGATCCGGCCGGACATGACACCACCGCTGGTGCCGGTCAGCACATAGCCCTCCGCGTCCCGGGCACCGGCGAGCGCCGCTTCGTAGCCGATCTGTGCGCCCCCGACGTAGACGCCGGTACGGCTGCCGCGCAGTGCCCGGGGATCGACACCCGCCCGCTCCAACGCCTCCCACGACGTCTCCAGCAGCAACCGCTGCTGCGGATCCATCGCCACCGCCTCACGCGGCGAAATACCGAAGAACCCGGCGTCGAACAGCGCGGCGTCCCGCAGAAAGCCACCGTGCTCCGTGTAGCTGGAGTCCGGGCTCGTCCCCTCCGGGTCGTACAACCGGTGCAGCGGCCACCCCCGGTCACCGGGAAACGCGCTGATCAGATCGGCCCCGTCCACAACGGTCCGCCACAACTCCTCGGGCGAGCCGATGCCACCTGGATAACGGCAGCCCATCCCCACCACGACCACCGGATCGTCAAAGGCACCGCGCACGGCCGGCACCGGCACCGTGAGGCGATCGGTCGTCCCGAGCGCCTCAGAGCCCAGGAACGCGGCGAGCGCGGTCGCGTTGGGGTGGTCGAAGACGAGAGTGCTGGGCAGCCGCAGACCGGTCGCGGTGGCCAGCCGGTTGCGCAGGTCGACCGCTGTCAGCGAATCGAAACCCAGCTCCTTGAACGCCCGTTTGACATCGACTGCCTCCGGATCCGCGTGTCCCAGGACGGCTGCCGCGTGCTCACGCACCAGATCACGCAACGCCCGCAGGCGGGCGCCCTCGTCCAGACCCGCCAGCCGCCCCGCGAACTCGGACGCCGGCGCCGCCGCACCCCCGGAAGCCTTTTCAGGGGCGGCCGCACACGCCTGTGGAATGTCGTCCAGCAGGCGGCTGGGCCGGCCCGAGGTGAACACCTCCGCGAACCGCTCCCAGTCGACATCCGCCAGGATCACCGAGGCCCCCCCGTCCACGAGGCCGTCCGCCAGGACCGTCCGCAGACCCGTGATGGCCGCCCCCGGGTCCATGACCGGCAGACCCGTATGCCGCAACTGGTCGTACATGCCGCCGGTCACCATGCCGCCGCCCGCCCACGGCCCCCAGGCCACCGACAACGCCGGCACCCCGTCCGCACGGCGCCACTGCGCCCGCGCGTCCAGGACCGCGTTGCCCGCCGCGTAGACACCGTGATCGCCCGCACCCCACACAGCGGTGATCGAGGAGAAGTAGACGACGGCGTCCAGCTGTTCGAGGTCGAGGACGGCCTCCAGATGGTCGATGCCGGCGACTTTGCCCTCCAGGACAGAGGCCAGGTCGTCCACGGACGCCGTGTCGAGCGGGCCGTAGACGCCGACGCCCGCCGCGTGCACGACGGCTCGGATCTCTCCGAGACCCTCCATGGCCGCCGCGAGCGCCGCACGATCCCCCGCGTCGCAGGCCACCACCGTCACCCGGACACCCGACTCCTCCAGTTCGGCGACGAGTCGGTCCGCACCAGGAGCGGCCGTCCCCCGCCGGCTCAGCAGGATCAGATGCTCCGCGCCCTCCCTCGCCAGCCAGCGCGCCGCATGCGCACCCAACGCCCCTGTACCGCCTGTCACCACCACCGTGCCCCGCGGAGACCAACCGCCCCTCCCCGGCGCCGGGGCAGCGACGCGGACCAGGCGACGGACGAAGGCGCCACCGGGGCGCAGGGCCACCTGGTCCTCACCCGTCGCTCCGGCGAGCACCCCGAGCAACCGGCCGATGGTGACGGCGTCGACCGCGCCCGGCAGGTCGACCAGGCCACCCCAGTTGTCCGGGACTTCCACGGCGGCACAGCGGCCCAGCCCCCAGACCGCGTATTGAAGCGGGTGCGCCGGGCCGGAGTCATCGGCCACACCCACCGCTCCCCGGGTCAGGCACCACAGCGGTGCGGCGGCGTCCGCGGCGGCGAGCGCCCGCACCAAGGTCAGGGTCATGGCCAGGCCGGCGGGGACCACGGCGGCGGCCGGGTGCGGTGAGGTGTCGATCCCCACGAGGGTGAGGACACCGGCCAGGTCGCCGTCCAGCGCGGTGCGGATGCGGTCGGCGAGAGTGTCCACGCCGTCATCCGGGGCAACGGTCAGCAAGACGCCGCGCCCGGCCCGCTCACGGACCGCGTCGGCAACCGCGACGAGATCCGGATCTCCGGCGAACGCCTCCGGCACCACCACCAGCCACGTACCCGGCAACGCCGCCGGAACAGCCGGGTCGGACAACGCGCGCCACTCCACGCCGTACCGCCACGCGTCGACCGTCGCCCGCTCCCGGCGCCCCCGCCGCCAGGAGGCAAGCGCGGGCAACACCGTCCGCAACGCCGGCTCCTCGTCCCCCAGTGCCAGCGTGGTGGCCAGCCCGGCGGCATCCTGCTCCTCCACCGCCCGCCAGAACTCCTCGTGGGCGGGATCCGCGACCGGCACGCCCGGGATGGCCTCGGGCCAGTAACGCGTGCGCTGGAAGGGGTATGTGGGCAGGTCGAGGCGGGTGCCGCTGCCGCCGTAGAGGGCCGGCCAGTCGACGGTGGCACCGTGGACGTACGCCTCGGCGAGTGCCTCGACGAAGCGTTCGGGACGTCCGCCCTCGCCGCGGCGGAGGGTACCGAGAGCGGCGGCGGTCCCGTCATCCGTGGCGTCGATGCTCTGCTGAAGCGCGGAGACAAGCACGGGGTGAGGGCTGACCTCGATGAACAGGGTGTGTCCGGTGTCGAGCAGGGCGCGGACGGCCTGTTCGAACCGCACGGTGTGCCGCAGGTTCCGGTACCAGTAGCCGGCGTCCAGTTCGGTGGTGTCCAGACGGCCGCCGGTCAGCGCCGAGTGGAAGGCCACGTCGCTGGAGCGCGGGCGGACGGGGGCCAGGAGTTCGGCCAGCCGGTCCTCCACGGCGTCCATCTGGGGCGTGTGCGAGGCGTAGTCGACCGCGACGCGCCTGGCCCGTATGCCGTCACGTTCGCAGGCGGTCCGCAGTTCCTCCAGGGCGCCGGTGTCGCCCGCGACCACCACCGTGCCCGGGCTGTTGACGGCTGCGACGGCGATCCGGTCCTGCCAGGGGACGATGTGCTCGCGCACCGTGTCGGCGGGCGCCGAGACCGACAGCATGCCCCCGCGTCCGGACACGGACAGCAGCGCACGGGACCGCAGGGCCACCACACGGGCACCGTCCTCCAGGGACAGCCCTCCGGCCACCACGGCGGCGGCGATCTCGCCCTGGGAGTGCCCTATGACGGCGTCGGGCCGCACTCCGCACGAGCGCCACAGCTCCGCCAGCGACACCATGACGGCCCACAGCACCGGCTGGACGACGTCCACGCGTTCCAGCAGCGCGGCGGCGTCCGGTGAGCGCAGTACGTCGGTGAGCGTCCAGTCGGTGAACGGAGCGAGGGCGGCCTCGCACTCCGCCATACGGCCGGCGAACACGGTTGAGGAGTCGAGCAGGTCGACGGACATGCCCGCCCACTGCGCCCCCTGTCCCGGAAACACCAGGACGACACGGGCGGGACCCGCCGCGGTCCCCCGCACGACGCCCGTCGGCAGGCCTCCCTCGGCCAGCCCGGCGAGCCGGTCGAGCAGCCCCTCGCGGTCGGAGGCGGTCACGACGGCACGGTGCTCGAGCGCGGCGCGCGTGGTCGCGAGTGACCAGCCGATGGCCTCCACCGGCCCGCCGCCGTCGTTGCCGGGCAGCCCCGCGGCGAAGTGGTGCAGGTTACGGGCCTGGTCGGTGAGCGCGGCGCCGCTTTTCGCGGACAGCGCCCAGGGGATGGACGGCAGGGTGGTGAAGGGGGCGGTACCGGTGCGCCCGGGGTGGTCAGGGGTCTCCGCGTCTTCCTTGTCCTCCTCCGGCTGTTCCAGGACCACGTGTGCGTTCGTGCCGCTGATGCCGAACGACGACACGCCGGCCCGGCGTACCTGCCCCGTCCGGGGCCACTCACGGCTCTGCGTCAGCAGTTCCACCGCACCCGCCGACCAGTCCACCTCCGGTGTCGGCTCGTCCACGTGGAGGGTCTTCGGGAGCAGCCCGTGCCGCATCGCCATGACCATCTTGATCACGCCGGCCACTCCGGCGGCGGCCTGGGTGTGGCCGATGTTGGACTTGAGCGAGCCCAGCCACAGCGGCTGCCCCTGCGGCCGGCCCTGCCCGTACGTGGCGAGCAGCGCCTCCGCCTCGATGGGGTCGCCGAGACGGGTGGCGGTGCCGTGCGCCTCCACCGCGTCGACCTGGGCCGCGGACAGCCCGGCGTCCGCCAGCGCCTGGCGGACGACCTGTTCCTGGGCGGGGCCGTTGGGCGCGGTCAGGCCGTTCGACGCCCCGTCCTGGTTCACCGCCGTGCCGCGCACCACCGCCAGAACCGGGTGGCCCCGGCGCCGGGCGTCCGACAGCCGCTCCACCAGCAGCAGGCTCACTCCCTCGGACCAGCCGGTGCCGTCCGCCGCCGCCGCGAACGCCCTGCAGCGGCCGTCCGGGGCGAGCCCGCCCTGCCGTTCGAAGTTGAGGAAGAGACCGGGCGTGGGCATGACCGTGACGCCGCCCGCCAGGGCGAGGTCACAGTCCCCGCGGCGCAGTGCCTGCGCCGCCAGGTGCAGGGCGACCAGTGAGGAGGAGCAGGCCGTGTCGACGGTCACCGCCGGGCCCTGGAAGTCGAAGGTGTACGCCACGCGCCCGGAGGCCACGCTGGATGTCGTACCGGTCAGCGCATGGCCGCTGACGTCCTCGTCGGCCTCGTCCAGCCGGGGGCCGTAGTCCTGGGCGACGAGTCCGGCGTACACACCGGTCCGCCGGGCCTCCGGCGACCTCGGGTCGATGCCCGCCCGTTCGAACGCCACCCAGGTGGCTTCGAGGAGCAGCCGCTGCTGAGGATCCATGGCCACGGCCTCCCGCGGCGAGACGCCGAAGAAGTCCGCGTCGAAGTCGCCCGCGTCGGGGAGGAAGCCACCCGGCACGGACGTGCTCCAGCCCCGCTCGTGCGGCACCGTGTCGATGGCGTCGTCGCCGTTCGCGAGCAGGTCCCAGAGGCGTTCCGGGGAATCCACGCCGCCGGGCAGCCTGCAGGCCATGCCGACGATCGCGAGGGGCTCCCGGGCGTCGTCCTCCGCCTGACGCAGCCTCTGACGGGTTTCGTGCAGTTCGGCCGTGACGCGCCTGAGGTATCCGACCAGCTTCTCTTCCTCAGCCATGTGGCTCATTCCCGCATTCCCGGCGCTCGCGCTAGCGCGCCCCGAACTCGTTGTCGATGAAGGAGAAGATCTCGTCGGCCGTGGCCGACCGGAGTGCCGCTCGCACGCCGTCGTCCGCCTCGGCGCCGCGGCTGTCGCCGCCGCTCCCCGTGCCGTTCGTCCCGTGCGCGCCGGCCGCGCCCTCGCATCTGGCCAGCAGGGCACGCAGCCGCCCGGCGGCCCGCTCCGCCGCGGCCCGGTCCGCCGGTGCCTCTGTGAGGAGGGCCTCCAGCTTCCCGAGTTCCTCGTCGAGTGAGGCCGTGGTCGTGGCTCCGGCCCCGACGCCGGTGCCCAGATAGCGGGCGACCGCGAGCGGGGTGGGATGGTTGAACAGCAGTCCGGCCGGCATCCGTCGGCCGCCGGCCGCGCTCAGCCGGTTGCGCAGTTCGACGCCCATAAGCGAGTCGAAGCCCAGTTCCTTGAAGGTGCGGGCCGCGTCGATGCCGCTGCTGCCACGGTGGCCCAGCACCGCCGCGGCGTGAGCCCGGACCTGCTCCAGCAGCAGCGCCTCCTGTTCCCGCGGGGCGCGGCCGGACAGCAACCGCCTGAGGGGGGCGTCGCGCGTACCGGTGTCGGCGGGACCCTGCGGGGCGGCTGCGGTGACGGCCGGGTCGCGCCACGACGCACCGGCCAACTCGCGGAGGAGGAAGGACGCCCGGCCGGCCTGCGCGGCACGCCGGATCGCCGGGCGGGACAGGGCCATCGGCAGCAACAGGGCGGGGCCCGGGCTGCTCAGGGCCGCGTCGAAGAGCGTCAGGCCCTGCTCCTCGGTGAGCGGTCGCAGACCGGTGCGGGCCATGCGCCGGAAGTCGGTGTCGGTGAGCGCGCTGGTCATGCCGCCGCTCGGACCCCAGGGGCCCCACGCCAGGGACACCGCGGGCAGCCCCTGAGCGCGCCGCTCCGACGCCAGCGCGTCGAGGAAGGTGTTGCCGGCCGCGTAGCCGCCCTGTCCGGCGGCGCCCAGGATGCCCGACACGGACGAGAACAGAACGAACGCGGACAGGCCCAGCCCGGCGGTCAGTTCGTGGAGCAGCCACGCGGCGGTGACCTTGGGGTGCAGCACCTCGTCGAGTTCACGGGGGTCGATGGCCTCGGTGACGGCGTCACGGACGACGCCGGCGGTGTGCACGACGGCGGTCAGGGGATGGTCCTCGGGTACAGCGGCCAGCAGTCGGGTGAGCGTGGCGCGGTCGGCGGTGTCACAGGCCGCCACGGTCACCCGGACGTCCGGCCGTGCGCCCAGCTCCGCCGCGATGGCCGCCGCTTCCGGGGCGTTGGAGCCCTGTCGGCTGACCAGCAGCAGGTTCCGTGCGCCGTGCCGGGTGACGAGACGACGTGCGACGAGACGGCCCAGGGCGCCGGTGCCTCCGGTGACCAGGACGGTACCGTCCGGGTCGAACGCCGGTACGGCGGCGGCAGGTGCGGCCGCGGTGACCTGCCCGCCCGTACGGGGACGGACGATGCGCGGTGCGTGGGCCAGGCCGCCGCGCAGGGCGAGCTGCGGTTCACTGCCGGCAACGGCGGACGGCAGGGCCTCGGCGGAGGCCCGGTCGTCGTCCAGGTCGACCAGGAGGAAACGGCCGGGATGCTCGGTCTGGGCGACCCGGAGGAGCCCCCACACAGGGGCCTCGGCCGGGTCGCAGTCGTCACCGTCCACGGGCACCGCACGCCGGGTGAGGACGACCAGTCGGGCGTCGGCGAACCGGTCGTCGGCCAGCCACTCCCGGACGATCCGCGCGGCCCGGTGCGCGGCGGCACGGGCGCGACCGGCGGGATCGACGGCGGCGGGATCGACGACGGCCGGATCCGGGCCGGTCGCACAACCGATCACCACGACCTCCGGCACCACACCGGCGGCCAGCGCGTCCAGGTCCGCGAAGCGAGCGGCCCCGGGCACGGCGTGGTCCGGCAGCGCCAGGTCGCCGACGAGCGCCCATCCGCCGTCAAAAACGCCGGGCGGGGTCCCGACCGGCCGCCAAGCCAGCTCGTACGCCGTGCCCGCGCTCCCGCCGTCCGCCGAGGGGACGGTCTCGGGCAGGGCGCGGGGGGTGAGCGCTCCGATCGTCGCGACGGGCCGGCCGGCGGGGTCGGTGAGGCCGACCGTCGCGGTGCCGTCGTCCCGGCGCGTGATCCGGGCTCGCACGCGGGAGACACCGGCCGTGTGCAGGACCGCCTCCGCGTATGCGACGGCCCGGTGATCGCCGCCTGGCGGCGGGGCGGCCATCAGCAGCGTGTGCAGGACGCCTTCCAGCAGTCCCGGGTGGAGGGCGAATCCTCCGGCGTCCGAGACCTCGATCTCGGCCAGGAGTTCCACCGCGTCCGCGCCGTGCGGTCGCGTATCGCGCCGCCACACCCTCACCGGGCCGGGGAAGGCGGGCCCGTACACGGTTCCGGCGGCCGAGGCCCGGTCGTAGAACAGTGCTGTCTCGGACCCGTCCACCTCTGTCGCGTCCTCCGGTGGCCACTGGCCGGGTCCCGGTCCCTCGGCCGTCGCCGCGGTGCGCGGGCCCAGGAGGCCGGTGGCGTGGCGGGTCCACGGCCCGTCACCGCCGTCGGGACGACTGTGCACCGACATCGGTCGGGCGCCGTCCCCGGCTCGCGGGTCCTCGGGACCGACGAGGACCTGAACCGCCAGCGCGCCGTGCTCCGGCAGGACGAGCGGGACGTCCGGCCGCAGCTCCGTCACCTGCCCGGCGTCCGTCTCCCGGGCCGCGGTGAGGGCGAGGTCCAGCAGGACGGCGTCCGGCACCACGGCGGTCCCCGCCACGGTGCGGTCCGCCAGCCACGGATGGGTCGACAGGGAGACCCGGCCGGTCAGCAGGGTGTGCCCGGCGCCCGCGAGGCCGACGGCCGCGGCGAGCACCGGATGGTCGAGCGTCGTCGCGCCGGGTGCCCCGGCCGAGCCGGACGGTTCCGGCGAGGCCCAGTAGCGGCGGCGGCGGAAGGCGTAGGTGGGCAGGTCGTCGGGGTCGGCGGGCCCATGGCCGGAGAACACCGACGGCCAGTGGGGCGAGTGGCCCGCGAGGTGCAGACGGGCCACGGCGGCGACGGCGGCCGACGGTTCCGGCCGGTCCTTGCGCAGCAGTGGCACCAGGACCGGCGGGATTCGCCCGCCGCCGTCGGCCAGGCACTCCTGAGCCATCGCCGACAGCACCCCGTCGGGCCCGAGTTCGACGTACCCAGTTGCGCCCAGGGCCCGCAGCCGGCGTATTCCGTCGTGGAAGCGCACGGTGTGCCGGGCGTGGCGGACCCAGTAACCGGCGGAGCGCTGGTCGTCCCCGGCCGCCGGTTCCCCGGTGAGGCCGCTGACCACACACAGGGCGGGGTCATGGAAGGTCACGGTGCGGGCGACGCGCTCGAACTCGGTGAGTGCGGGGTCCATGTGCGGTGAGTGGAAGGCGTGGGAGACCCGGAGCATGCGGGTCCGGCGGCCCCGCCCGGCCCAGATCCCGGCGATCTCCTCGACCGCGTCACGGTCACCGGAGATCACCACGGCTGCCGGACCGTTGACCGCCGCAAGGCCGAGTAGGTGTTCGCGTCCGGCGAGGTCGGGCAGGATCTCCTGCTCGGTGACCGCCAGCGCCGCCATGGCGCCGCCGCCGGGCAGCGCCTGCATCAGCCGGCCGCGGGCGGCGACCAGTGCGCAGGCGTCGGACAGCGACAGCACTCCTGCCGCGTGGACGGCGGCGAGTTCGCCGACGGAGTGCCCGAACAGGTGGTCGGGGGCGAGCCCCCAGTGCTCCAGCAGCCGGAAAAGCGCCACCTGCAGGGCGAACAGGGCGGGTTGGGCGTACTCGGTGCGATCAAGGAGTTCCGGTTCGTGGGCGAGCACCTTCAGCAGGGGGTGCTCCAGGTGCGCGTCGAGGTGGCCGGCGATCTCGTCCAGGGCTGCGCGGAAGACGGGCTGGGCGGCGTACAGGCCGAGGCCCATCCGGGGCCGCTGGCTGCCCTGTCCGGTGAACAGGAACGCGGTCCGGCCGTCCCCGGCCGTGTCCCTGAACGTGTGGGGCGTCTCGGCGCCGGCGGCCAGAGCGCCGAGTCCGGCGAGCGCCTCCTCGCGGTCGGCGGTGACGACGGCGGCCCGGTGCGGGAGCGCTGAACGGGTGACGGCCAGCGCGTGGCCGATTCCACCGAGTCCGGCACGGGGCAGGCCGCCGGTCAGCCGGGCGCGCAGCCGCTGCGCCTGTGCGCGCAGCGCGTCCTCGGTCGCGGCCGACAGCACCAGCGGTACGGGGAGGGCGTCCGAGAAGTCCACCGGAATTTTCAGGTCGGCGAAGGTCCCCGCGTCCGGCGCACCGCCCGCGGACGACCGCTCACCGGCTGCGCCCTCCAGGCCTCCTCCGCCCGCTCCCCGCTTCGCACCCGCGTCCTCGCCCTCTTCGAGCACGACATGGGCGTTCGTCCCGCTGATCCCGAACGACGACACGCCCGCCCGCCGGGGTCGCCCCGCCTCCGTCGCCCACTCCCGCGCCTCGGTCAGCAGCCGTACGGCGCCCGTCGACCAGTCCACGTGGGGTGAGGGTTCGTCGACGTGCAGGGTGCGGGGATGCGCGTGGTGCCGCATCGCCATGACCGTCTTGATGACACCCGCGACGCCGGCCGCGGCCTGGGCGTGGCCGATGTTGGACTTCAACGAGCCGAGCCACAGCGGCCGGTCCCCCGGGCGGTCCTGTCCGTACGCGGCGATGAGGGCCTGCGCCTCGATCGGGTCGCCGAGCCGGGTCCCCGTGCCGTGCGCCTCCACCGCGTCCACGTCGGCCGGCGAGAGTCCCGCGTTCGCCAGCGCGTCCCGGATCACCCGCTGTTGGGCGGGTCCGCTGGGGGCGGTCAGCCCGTTGGAGGCGCCGTCCTGGTTGATCGCCGATCCTC
Organism: Streptomyces sp. NPDC046862; assembly: GCF_040704615.1. NCBI lineage: Bacteria > Bacillati > Actinomycetota > Actinomycetes > Kitasatosporales > Streptomycetaceae > Streptomyces > Streptomyces sp. NPDC046862. The sequence continues at coordinate 11,460 of NZ_JBEYXP010000003.1, forward strand.
GGACGACCGCGAGGACCCGGTGGCCGCTCCTGCGGGCGTCCGACAACCGCTCGACGAGCAGCACGCCCACGCCCTCCGCCCAGCCCGTCCCGTCCGCCGCCGCCGCGAACGCCTTGCAGCGGCCGTCGGCGGACAGCCCGTTCTGCTGTGCGAACTCGCTGAACAGGCCAGGCGTGGCCATCGCCGCCACACCGGCGGCGAACGCCATCGAGCACTCACCGCGCCTCAGCGACTCGACGGCGAGGTGGAGGGCGACCAGCGAGGAGCTGCACGCGGTGTCCACGGTGACGGCCGGGCCCTCGCAGCCGAAGACATAGGACAGCCGGCCGGAGAGTACGCCGGCCGTGTTGCCGGTCAGCAGATACCCGCGCAAGTCGTCCGAAGCCTCGTGCAGTCGGGGGCCGTAGTCCTGGGACATGGCGCCGACGTACACGCCGGTCCGGGTCCCCCGCAGCGCCGAGGGCGCGATGCCGGCCCGCTCGGCGGCCTCCCACGCGGTCTCCAGGAGCAGCCGCTGCTGCGGGTCCATCGCCAGGGCCTCGCGCGGGGCGATGCCGAAGAGGTCTGCGTCGAAGGAGGCGGCGTCGGCAAGGAAGCCGCCCCGGTGGTCCGTGTCGTCCCAGCCCCGGTCGGCTGGTGGCGGGCCGATCGCGTCGGCTCCGTCCCGTACGGCCTGCCAGAGGTCCTCCGGGCCGGTGATGCCGCCGGGCAGCCGGCAGGCCATGCCGATGATCGCGATCGGTTCGGTGGCGGCCTGCGCGGCCGTCGGCGCCGTACGGTCCTGCCCGGCCTCGTCCCCGTTCAGGTGCCGGGCGAGAGCGGCGGGCGTGGGGTGTTCGAAGAGCACGGTGGTGGGCAGGCGCCGTCCCGTCGCGGCGCTGAGGCGACCCCGCAGTTCGAGGGCGAGATGCGAGTCGAATCCGAGGTCTTTGAAGGTCAGCCCGGGCGCTATGTCGGCCGCGCCCTCGTGACCGAGCACGGCGGCGGCCTCCGTCCGTACGAGCCCCAGCAGGTCGGCGGGGGCGCGACGGGCGGACGGCACCGGTGCGGGAGCCGGGGCCGACGCGGGCGCTTCGGGCCGCTGCGCCGCCTGGTCGGCCGGGCCTGTCGGGCCCGTCGAGGCCGGCGGGGCGACCGGGTCTGCCTCGGCCGCCGCAGCGGCCGGGCCCTCCGCGGTCAGCCAGTGTCGGCGGCGCTGGAAGGGATAGGTGGGCAGCTCCACCCGCCGGCCGGGCCGGTGTCCGGCGTAGGCGGCCGTCCAGTCCACGTCGGTTCCCCCGACGAACGCCTGGGCCAGGGAGTGTGTGAGCTGCTCGGGGCCGCCGTGGTGGCGGCGCAGGGTCGGCACGACCACCGGTTCCGCGCCGGTCCGTTCCACGATCGCGCTGACCGCGGTGGTCAGCACCGGGTGCGGGCTGATCTCGATGAAGACGCGGTGTCCCGCCTCGGCCAGCGCCGTGACGGCGGGTTCGAAGGCGACGGTCTCCCGCAGGTTCCGGTACCAGTAGGCGCCGTCCAGCAGGGGGTTGGTCACCCCTGGTTCGACGGTCGAGTGCAGCGGCACGCGGGCCTGCCGGGGCGTGATGCCGTCAAGCGCGTCGAGGAGTTCCTCCCGGACGGCCTCGACGTGGGATGAGTGGGAGGCGTAGTCGACGGCGACGCGACGCGCGCGGACGTCCTGCGCGCCGCAGGAGGCGAGGAGTTCCTCCAGCGCGTCCGGAGAACCGGCCACGACCACCGAGTCGGGGCCGTTGACGGCGGCGATCTCGACCCGCCCGTCGAGCGCGGCCAGCCGGGCCCGCACCACCGGTTCCGACTCGGGTACGGCGACCATGCCGCCGTACCCCGAGAGGTTCCGGCCGATCAGTTCCGCACGGCGCACGGCGATCCGCGCGCCGTCCGCCAGGGAGAGCACGCCGGCCACGCAGGCGGCGGCGACCTCGCCCTGGGAGTGTCCGACGACCGCCGCGGGCTCCACGCCGTACGAGCGCCAGGCCTCGGCCAGACTGACCATGACGGCCCACAGGACGGGCTGGAGCACCTCGACCCGGTCCAGGTCCGGTGCGTCGGCGACCGCACGCAGCACCTCGGTCGGCGACCAGTCGACACAGTCCCCGAGGGCCTCTTCGCACTCCCGCCAGCGGGCGGCGAACGCCCGGTCGCCGTCGAGGAGTCCGACCGCCATGCCGGCCCACTGGGAGCCCTGTCCGGGGAACACGAAGACGGCTCCCGGTCCGGCCGGGGGCGCGTCCGGACCGGGAGTGGTGACCACGGCGGGCGAGGATCCGCCGTCGGCCAGCGTGGCCAGGCCCCGGAGCCGGGAGGGCAGGTCGGCGCCGAGCACAACACCGCGGTGGGCGAAGCGGGTGCGGGTCGTCAGCAGAGCGTGCCCCACGTCCGCCGGAGTGACACCGGGCTGGTCGTGGAGGGCGTCGCGCAGCCGCCGCGCCTGCTCGGCCAGGGCCTCGCGGGTGCGGGCGGAGAGGATCCAGGGCGACGAGGAGACGTCCTGCGGTTCCCCTCCTTCGCCGGACGCCGTGCTCTCCGGTCCGTCCCACGAGGACAGCACCACATGGCAGTTCGTGCCGCCGAGGCCGAACGCGCTGACGCCGGCGACCCGTGGTCCCGTGCCGTCCGGCCAGGGCTCGGCGGTGCGCTGAACGGTCAGCCGCAGCTCGTCCAACGGGATGCGGGGATGGGGGGCGTCGTGATGGAGCGTCGGCACCAACTGCCCGTCGCGCAGGCACAGTACGGCCTTGATGAGGCCCGCGATTCCGGCGGCGCCCTCCAGGTGGCCGATGTTGGTCTTGACCGAGCCGACGCGCAGGAGGGCTCCGCCCGGTCGCGCGGCACCCAGGGCGGCGCCGAGCGCGGCGGCCTCCGCGGGGTCGCCCTCCGGGGTACCGGTGCCGTGCAGTTCGACGTACTGGACGGCGGCGGGATCGGTGGCGGCCCGCTCGCAGGCGAGCAGGAGCACCTCGCGCTGCGCCTCGGGGTCCGGGACGGTCAGTCCGCTGCCGCCGCCGTCGTTGTTCACCGCGCTGCCGCGGATCAGGCAGTGGATCGTGTCCCCGTCGGCGAGCGCCGCCGAGAGCGGTTTGAGGACGACGAGGCCACCGCCCTCACCACGGACGTATCCGTTGGCGCGGGCGTCGAAGGTGTGGCAGCGGCCGTCCGGGGAGAGAGCGCCGATCCGGGCGACGGCGCGGGTGCTGTCGGCCGAGAGGATGAGGTTGACGCCCCCGGCCAGGGCGAGGGTGCACTCGCCGCGCCGCAGGCTCTCGACGGCAAGGTGGACCGAGACCAGCGAGGAGGACTGACCGGTGTCGACGGTCAGGCTCGGACCCCGTAGGCCCAGGGTGTACGAGACCCGGTTCGCGAGGAGGGAGCGCTGCACCCCGGTGAAGGTGTGCGGGGTGACGGCTTCCGGGCCGCCGGCGCGGACGAGTGCGGCGTAGTCGTCGGCGAGTGTCCCGGCGAAGACTCCCGTACGGCTGCCGAGGAGCCCGGCGGGGATGATGCCCGCGTGCTCCAGGGCCTCCCAGCCGAGTTCGAGCAACAGGCGCTGTTGCGGGTCCATGGCGGCTGCCTCCCGCGGTGAGAGCCCGAAGAAGGCGGCGTCGAACCGGTCCACCGCTCGGAGGAATCCGCCCCGGGAGGGGACACCCGGCGCCCCGGAGAGCACGTCCCGGCGGTCGGCCGGCACCTCGGTGACGGCGTCGCCGCCCCGGGCGAGCAGATCGGCGAACTCCGCCGGATTCCCGGCTCCCGGCAGCCGGCACGCGATGCCGACTACGGCGATCGCCTCGGACACACCCGGCATCCGCTTCCCTCCAAAGGGTCAAGAACGGTCAGCGTCGGTCGAGAGCCCCGCCGGGCGGCTCAGCTCCGGTGGAAGTGCAGGATGTCGCCGGGCACCAACTGGCCGTCGACGTCGATGTAGCCGTGCTTCACGAAGTGGTCGTCGTCGATCACCTCGTAGTCGTCCACGAAGCGGTGGCGCATGCCGAAGACGGCGGTGTCCCCGGCGATCTTGAAGTGGCCGTCGTCCCAGCCGGGGCCGGTGAGCGTGCCGTGATGTCCCCAGTCGTCGTAGTAGAAGCTGGTGAAAGCCTGATCGACGGCGCTCCAGCCGATGAGGTATGCGGCGACGATGCCGGGGGCCGGGACGGCGACGCGCTGGGTCATTTCGTAGAACCGGCCGTCTGCCACCGGGCGGGTGGTGCAGGTCGCTGAACCCGTGGTGACCTGCTCGGTGGTCAGGTTGGTGTATTCGACGCGAAATTCTCCGAGGAGGAAGTCGAGCTGTTTCATCTCCACCGGGATTTCGGGGCGTTCCGGAAAGACGACTGCACCGCTATCGGCGGGAACGGAATCCCGCGCGAGCTCGTCCGGGGACGGCTGGGACTGTGCGCTCATAGCGGCGAAGTTATGGACCGGCGATCACCGGACACAAGCCCGGCCGAACCAAATAGGGGTGCGGGACCGGATTGTTCGGGGGCGGCGGATCCCGGCTAGGGGTGTTTGAGCCGTACGGACGACATTAGGCTCTCGGCGACGGGACCGGCTCACCGTCCGGTTCCTTCCCGAAGGAGCGAGACGATGACCACCGAACAGCAGTATCCGACCCCCGAAACGCAGGACGATTTTCCGTCGCTGCTCGCCTGGCTGTCGAAGAACCGGCAGGAAAGCCCGGTGATGCCGGATGCATTTCCCGGCCTCTGGCACGTTTTCCGTTACGCCGACGTCTCCCGCGTCCTGTCGGACACGGCGACGTACTCCAGCGACATGTCGGCCGTCATTCCGGTCCAGCCGGACACGGCATGGATGGCGAAGGGGAACGTGGTCGGCATGGACCCGCCGAAGCACCGCAGGCTGCGGTCGCTGGTCAGCAAGGCGTTCACACCGCGGCTGGTGGCCGGTCTTGAGCCGCGGATCACCGAGCTGGCCACCGAGCTGATCGACGCCGTGACCGGCCGCGACCGGTTCGACCTGGTGGAGGCGGTCACGCATCCCCTGCCGGTGTTCGTGATCGCGGAACTGCTCGGCATCCCGGTGACGGACCGTCCCCTGTTCGAGAAGTGGGCACTCGCCTTCATCGCGGCCAACGGCGGCGGGGAGAGCGCGCTGCCCACCGAGGAGCACGTGCTCGCCTTCACGCAGACGGCCCGGGAGATGCGCGCCTACATGCTGGAGCACGTGGAGCAGCGCCGCACCGCACCGCGGGACGATCTGATCAGCCAGCTGGTCACGGCCCGCACGGAGGACGGGCAGCTGGACGACGACGAGATCATCGGTTTCGCCGGCACGCTGCTGATGGCCGGTCACATCACCACGACGGCTGTCCTCGGCAGCACCGTGCTGTGCCTGGACGAGAACCCCGGTGCGCTGGCCGCCGTTCGCCGGGACCGGTCCCTGGTGCCGGCGGCGGTGGAGGAGGCGGTGCGACTGCGCCCGGCCTTCTCCCGTCTGGTGCGGATGACCACGCGGGAGTCGGAACTCGGGGGCGAGAAGATCCCCGCCGGCCAGGTGCTCACCCTGTGGACGGTGTCGGCGAACCGGGACCCCGAGCGGTTCGACGCCCCCGACTCCTTCGACCTCCACCGCGACCAGGGCCGCCACCTCGGCTTCGGGCAGGGCCTGCACTTCTGCATGGGTGCCCCGCTGGCCCGCCTGGAGGCGCGGATCGTCCTCAATCTGCTGCTGGACCGGTTCCCGGAGCTGACTGTGGCCGGGGGCGCTGACGCGGTGGCGTATCACCACCCGAAGAACGTGGTCGGCCCACGCCGGCTGACGGTCGAGGTACCGGTCTGAGGACGACGCGGGCTCGCGCCTGCGGCAGAGGGCCTGTACACCCCGGGCAGGGTGTACAGGCCCTCTGCTCGTACGACCCGCGTCAGCCGGGCCTCACCAGGTCACCGGCATCCGCTCGATCTCGGGGTGCCAGCTCGGCCTGTCGTAGACCTCCTCGGTCGGCAGGGCGAGCTTCAGGCCTGGCAGGCGGCGGAAGAGGGCGCCGTAGGCGACTTCGAGGCCGACCTTGGTCAGGTTGGCGCCGAGGCAGTGGTGGGCACCGGAGCCGAAGGCCAGGTGCCCACGTCCGGCACGCCGGACGTCCAGCCTGCCGGGTTCCGGGTACTCGGCCGGATCGTGGTTGGCGGCGGTGCCCGACACCACCACGCCCTCGCCCTCGCGGATGAGCCGCCCGCCCACCTCGACGTCCTCCAGTGCGACACGCGGCATCAGATCCAGGGGACTGATCAGTCGTGTCAGTTCGTCGACGGCGGCGGGCAGACGCTGCGGGTCCGTGCCGACGGCGGTCGCCTGCTCCGGCTCCTGAAGCAGCCGCATGACCCCGATGGTGATCATCGCCTTGACCGGTGACTGGCCCGCGACGAATATCACGAAACAGAGTTTGACGAGTTCGTCCTTGCTCAGCGTTCCCGCATTCACGTACTTTTCGACCACGCGGCTGATGGGGTCGTCGCCCGGGTTTTCCGTCTTCGTGTCGACGAACTTCTGGAAGTACTGCTGCAATGCGAGGATCTGGTGCACGATGTCGGCACCGACCTGCTCCGTGTCGACCGCGGAGGCGGCCTTCGTCCGAGTTTCCCGGCTGGCGTCCAGCCACTTCTGCAGATCGGTGTAGTCCATTCCGAGGGACCAGCAGGTGATGGTCCCGGCGAAGGGCTCGGCGAATTCCCTCACCAGATCCGCCGAGTTTCCTCGCGCGACCATGGCGTCCACCAGCTCTTCGGCTTTCCGCTGCATCGCGGGGCGGAGACTTTCGGCGCGCCGCAGCGTGAACTCGCTCACGACCGCCCGGCGCTGCGCCGAATGCTGCGGCGGGTCCATGGTGTTGAGCAGCGGAAAGGCCCGGAACCCCTCAAGGAGTTCGGCGTAGATGGGATATCCGGGGTGCGTGATGTCGGAGCTGAAACGGGGGTCGCCCAGGACGGCTCGCGCCTGGTCGTAGCGGGTGACGAACCAGACAGGTTGCCCGTTGTACAGACGCCCCGGTGTGGGCGTGTCCGCCTCGCGCAGGGTGCGGTACTCCTCGGGCGGCGCGTACGGACAGCTTCTGATGATCGGGACGTCGACGTCCTTGGCACGGGTGGCGTCGGCCATGGGGCACGTTCCTTCGGTGCGAGAGCCGGTGGGAGTAGGCGGAAACGGCGTACGGAGCTCAGGCCTGCCAGCGCAGCAGGCACAGTCCGGCCGCCATGCCCGCGCCGAACCCGGCCAGCAGCAGCAGTTCGCCGTCGGCCAGCAAACCGGCACGGGCGGCCTCGTCGAGGGCCACGGGTACCGAAGCGGCGCCCATGTTCCCGTACTTGACGAGCGGGGTATGGGTGCGGGCGCCGGTGAGGCCGCAGCGCTCGACCAGCTCGCCGAGAAGCACTCCGTTGGCCTGGTGGGGGACGAAGTGCGTGATCTCGTCCCGGGTGGTGCCGGTGCGCCGCAGCAGAGGGTCGATCATCGGGGGCACGTTCCGCATGACGAAGTCGGCGACACCGCGGCCGATCATCCGCAGGTAGTGGCCGCCGTTCGCGACGGTGTCGGCGGAGGCGGGGACGCGGCTTCCGCCTCCTTCGATCCAGATCAGCTCGTGGGCGTCGCCACGTCCGGCGAGTTCGACGTCCAGGATGCCGTACGGCTCCGGAACGGCCCCTATCACGGCGGCACCGGCGGCGTCGCCGAGGAGGACGGCTGTGCCGCGGTCGCCGTAGTCGAGGAACCGTGAGTACAGGTCGGCGCCGATGACCAGGCCGAGCGTGCCGGGGCGCTGGGCGACGAGTGCGCGGGCGACGTCGAGCGCGTAGACGAAGCCGGCGCAGGCGATGTTGATGTCGAAGGCGGCGGCACGGTGGGCGCCGAGCGCGTTCTGCACCAGCGACGAGGTGGGCGGCAGGGGGGCGTCGCCGGTGGAGGTCGCGACGATGAGGTGGTCGATCCGGTCCGCCGTCACGCCGGCCTGTTCCAGGGCCGCGGTGGCGGCGTGCCGGGCCAGGTCCGAGGTGGCCTCGTCCGGTGCCGCGTACCGCCTGCCCCGGATCAGGGTGCGGCGGCCGATCCACTCGGCGGTGATGTCGGGCACCCGGCGGGCGATCTCCTCGTTGGTGATCTCCTCCTTGGGGAGGTAGGAGCCGGTGCCGAGGATTCCGATGTGGGCGGTCACGACGTCACCGCCAGGGCACCGGGCGCTTCGGCGGCGAAGGGACGCAGGGGGTTGAGCCGATCCTCGCCGATACGGGCCCGCAGTTCGGGGTCGGTGACACCGAGGCCGGGCTCCGGGGCCAGGCACAGCACCCCGACCTTGCCGATGTGTTCGTTGCGCTGCACCAGGCGTGTGGCCTCGCCGACCTCCCGCAGCGGGAACAGCGACGACATCGCCGGCATGATCCGTCCCTGGCCGAACAGCCGTGCGCACTCCCACTGTTCCTGGAGGTTGGCGACGTGACTGCCGATCACTCGCTTGAGCTTCATCCACAGGTAGCGGTTGTCGTAGCGGTGCCGGTAACCGGTGCTGGAGCCGCAGGTGATGACGGTGCCGCCGCGGCGCACCACGAAGACGGACATCCCGAAGGTGGCCTGTCCGACGTGCTCGAAGACCGTGTGCGGGTCCTCGCCGGTCGCCTCGCGGATGGCGCGGCCGAGCCGTTTGCCATCGGCGACGGCCTGCTCGACGTTGTCGCCGTCGCCCGCGCCGATGCCGATCTCCTCGCGGTCGATGACGATGTCGCAGCCGAGTGCGCGCAGCGCCTCGGCCTTGCGCGCGGAGCCGACGACGCCGACGGGGATACCGCCGCCGTTCTTGACGAACTGCACGGCGTAGGCGCCGACACCGCCGGTCGCGCCCCAGATCAGTACGACGTCGCCCTGTTTCATCCGGGCCCCGCGGTCCGACACCAGCATCCGGTAGGAGGTGCCGGCGCAGGCGGGGACGCAGGCGGCCTCCTCCCAGGTGAGGTGGGCGGGTTTGGGGATGAGCTGGCTGGCGCGGGCGAGGCAGTAGTGGGCGAGGCCGCCGAAGTTGGTCTCGTAGCCCCAGGCCAACTGGTGCTCGCCGAGCATGCCGTCGGCCTGGGTGACGGCTTCCTGTTCGTCAACACAGGCGGCGTTGACGAGGACGTGGTCGCCGACCCGCCAGTGCCGCACGGCCGAGCCGACCCGGACGACGACGCCGGCCGCGTCCGAACCGAGGACGTGGAACGGCTGGTCGTGGCGGGTGGCCCAGCCGCCCTGCTTGCCGTAGGAGGCGAGGAAACGGAAGGTCGGCAATGGCTCGAAGGTGGCGGACCACACGGTGTTGTAGTTGATCGAGCTGGCCATGACGGCGATCAGGACCTCGTCGGGTGCCGGCTCCGGCATCGGCACCGGGCCGACCCTCAAGGTCTTGCGCACGTCCTTGTCGGCCACGTCCCGGAACGTGTCCACGTCCTCGATCCGCAGATGTGCGGCCGTGAACTCCTCGGGCAGGGGCGCACGTTCGAGGTCCCCTGGGCTCGCGCCCGCCAGCACCGCATCAGTCACAGAACCCATGACGGCCTTTCCTTGTACCTCTGTTGATGTCGCCGACGCTAGGCGAGGCTCCGCCCCCTAACGCCACCCCTCACTGTGTGCGGCGCCCCCTGAATCCGGCTCGGGGGCGCCGATCGATGTGTCCGGTGCTTATTCGGCTACGGCCGTCCGGGCCGCCCATCGGAAGACGGCGACCTCCTCGCCGTCGACGGTGGTGAATTCGCCGTCGTGGACGAAGTGTTCGTAGCCCGCGCCGAGGCGATGCTTGACCTTCTCCGTCAGCGACGTCACGAACTGTGTCCTCTCGTGGTCCGGCAGGGAGGAGGGACCGCCGAAGAGCAGGGCCTTGAAGTTTGCCATGGGGGAATTCTCCGATCAGCGTGAAGGCACGGCCTAATCGTGTTCCGATTCCGATTCCGATTCCGGAGCGGGTCCGTTGTCACGCAATCTGGCAGTGGGCGGCTTTTGCGGACAACCCCTATGTTCCCCTATGGCGCCCGGGGCGGGTTACAGCGGGAACAGGGGTGGCGGGAATACCCCGGTTTCTCCGGAGGGGCTGGATCCGCTCACGCCGTTTCCGGCAGCTTCAGTTCGATGTGCAGGGGCAGTTCCTGGCGGGAGGTGATGTCGAGTTTCTTGTAGACGCGAGTGAGGTGCTGTTCGACCGTACTCACGGTGATGTAGAGCTCGGCGGAGATCTCCCGGTTGGTCAGCCCGCGCGCCGCGAGCACCGCCACACGCCGTTCCGAATCGCTGAGCTTGGCGGCGGGATCCGGGATGTTGAGGGGCCCGCGCGCGGCACGGCGGGCGGCGGAGCCGCCGAGCCCGAGGGAGGCGATCCGCTCGTGGAGGGCACCGGAGCCGCATTCGTCCGCCAGCTGCCGGGCCCTGCGGAGCGTCAGGTCGGCGCGGGCGGACTGGTCGAGGTCCTGGTACGCCTCGGCGAGGTCGGCCAGGACGCGCGCGAGTTCCCAGATGTTCCCGGACACCTGAAGCTGCTCGGCGGCCCGGGTGAGCAGCCCGGGCCGCTCGCGGGTGTCGGAGTGATGCGCCCGCACACGCAGCCACAGACCGGTGGCGGTTGCGCCGGCGGCATGGGCGACCGAGTCGTGGGCGGCCAGCAGTTCCTCGGCCTCACTGCGGTTGCCGAGCCGCAGCCACGCCTCCGCCGCGTCGATCCGCCAGGTGGGCTGGGCATGCGGGGGCAGGTCCCAGCGCTCCGTGCGGCGGCCCACGGCGAGGAAGTCCGACAGTGCGAGCTGCGGCCGGTTGACGGCGAGCAGGAAGGAGCCGCGGGCCCTGAGGTACTCCAGCCCGTAGACGCTGCGGAAGAACCCGTCGGGCAGCGGCCGGTCGAGGAGACGGGCGGCCTCCTCGTACTGCCCGTTCGCGGTGCACACGGTGATGAGTACGGTGAGCGGTCCCCCGCAGAGCCAGTGGCTCGGCACCTCCCCGCCCAGTTCCACGACCTCCCGGGCATACGTCTCCGCGTCGGCCAGCCGCCCCTGGGCGAGCGCGATCTCGGCCCGTAAGGCCATGAAGACGTGCCGCCAGCCCTCGACGCCGCGCCGGGCCGCCTCGGACTGGAAGTACGTGCACCACGCGTCCGCCAGGTCCTGGCGGCCCGCGGCCATGAGATGCCGCAGTTCGGGCACGATCAGGGCGAGCGTGGTGTCGCCGAGCACCGAGGTCCTCAGCTGTTCCTCGATCTCGTGCACCTCGCGCATCCGGACGTGATGCCGGTCGAAGCAGAAGTTGAAGGGGGTGCTGTCGCAGGACAGGCCACCGCTGCCTGCCGCCCCGTCGGCCCCGGTCTCGTCCGCCGGCATGCGCAGGGTCCAGACATCCGGTATGCCGGCAGTGACGCAGAAGAGCCAGGGCCAGCCTCCGTCCAAGCAGCCCGAGTGGCCGTCCCCGTCCGGGCTCTCCGCGCAGGGGGGGCGCAGGGCACGGAGTGCCGCGGCCCCCTCCTCCACGCGTCCACAGCCGATCAGCAGCCGTGCCGTCACGACGGACCGGGCCTGACAGGACTGGGTCCCGTGCGCGCACTCGCCGCGGACCATGTCCTCCAGGTACTGCTGCTCGGACCGCCACGGCTCGGTTCGCATCCGCACCACGGAGCGCTTCAGCACTATCCGGGCCCGGTCCCAGCAGTCGGTCGAGGAGTCGTGGGCGAATTCGAGACAGGCATCCGCGAACTGCGCGTCGTCCTCGTCCAGTGCCTCGGCGGCCGCCCGCTCCAGGGTCGCCAGCTGCCAGGACTCGGCCGCCACGCCGGTCTCCAGCAGGTAGCGGGCTGTCGCGCGGGCGCCGGCTCCCCGTTCCCGCAGCACTTCGGCCACTCGGAGGAGGATCTCGGCACGCCGGTCCCGCGCCGCGTGTTCCAGTACCGCCGACTCGATCACCGGATGCCTCAGCCGCCAGTCGTCGAGCAGGCCGGCCGCGTCCAGCAGGTTTCCCCCACGGGTGATCGCGCCGGGGTCGAGGCGCAGGACGGCCGCCAGGCTCTCAGGCTCGGAGAACTCCCGCAGCGCGGCCATGCCCAGGGCCACGGACTCGGCCAGCGGTCCACTGTCCCGTACGCAGTCCAGGGCCGCCTGCACGAACAGGCCCCGGGGGCACGGCCACGACGCTGCGGGGCGGGTCCTGCCGTGCATGGCCAGTTCCTCGGACATAGCACGTGTCAGCAGCGGATTCCCACCGCTCGCGGCGAGCAGTTGCTCCGCCACCGTGTCGTCGAACGGCCCGTCGTGCAGTGCCTGCCACAGCTCGCCGGTCTGCTCCCGGTCCAGGGGGCGCAGCCTGATCCGGTGGAGGTTGGGCTGCCGGAGCAGATCACAGTGGACGGCGGGCCCGAGGGACCCGTCGAAGGGCAGAAGGGTGACGACCAGCATCACACGGCTGTTCCGCAGCCGCCGCCGGACGGCCTCGAGGAGCCATCTCCAGCTCAGCTCCTCCCGCCCCTGCGGGTCGTCGAGACAGACCACCACGGGGGAGCGCTCCGCCGGCGTGGCGAGCCTGTCGCAGAACTCCTGGAACTCCGCGGAACCGGTGGAGGTGTCGGAACTCGTCCCGGACACCGTGGGGCAGCCGACGTCGCCGGCTCCGAGGACAACCGCTCCGGACTGCGCGGCCTGTTGCGCGAAACTCTCCATCAGTTCGGTCTTGCCGCAGCCGACACCGCCTTCCAGCACGACGGTCATGGCCCCGCCCCGCTCGCACTCGGCGAACAGTGATCGCATGCGCCGCAGCTTTTCGTCTCGGCCGGTAACTAGCATGTACGTAACCCCAATCACATCCGCCTCGTTCTGCCGATTCCACAGGATCGACGCAGAACGGACACGCAGAGCGTCAGGCGGTAGCAGCGTTGCCAAGCTTTCGTTCACGGCGCCGAACACCGCACCGGTAAAGATGACACCGACCTCCTCGCCGCGGTACAGAGAAACCCGTCCGAAGTGTCTGGTGAATTGCTCGTACGACACCGTCCAGCAGGTCGGCGGGACCTGACGACCAAGATAGCCAAGACCCCACGGCCTTGGAAGTGAGCATTCCGCACCTGGCCGAATGTGAGGTGATCCCGTTCAGCGGGGAAAATGATTACGCGTCAGTTTTTCACCCACTGGAAAGGTTGCGAGCCATTTCGACGAGGGCGGCCGCGTCCATTGTGTAAAGCTCCTGCATCTGATCCGTGTTTGCGTCTACGACCCTCTCGGTCGGTTCGGGGCCAGAGGCAAGCGCGAGTAGCGGGTCGAGCAGGCCGCTTTCCCGCAGTCGGTCGAGCGGCAAGGTCATCAGGAGGCTGCGGATCTCCGCGTCCCTCTCCCCCGTTTTCGCCCGGGGCACGCTTTCGGCCATGCCGGGGAAGAGCACGGACGCCACGTGCGCGGCGAGGGCGTCCAGTCTCGGATGGTCGAAGACCAGCGTGGCCGGAAAACGCAGACCGGTGGCGGCGCTCAGCCGGTTGCGCAGTTCCACGGCGGTCAGGGAGTCGAAGCCCATGTCACGGAACGACCGCTCCGGGTCCACCGAACGGGCGGTCGTGTGCCCCAGTACGGCGGCGACCTGGTCGCGGACGAGACCGAGCAGCGCGCTGTCGCGCCGTTCCGCGGGCATGGCGGCCAGCCGCCTGCGCAGGACGTCCCCGGGTTCGTGCGCCTCCTGGACGGCCCGGCGCCGTACGCGGGTCGCGGCCGGCCCGAGGAGGGCGTGGAACAGTTCTGGCAGCGGTTCCCGCGCGTGCTGTGCGCGCAGGGCCGCGGTCCGGACGGGTGCCGCCACGACGGCGGGGTCGGAGAGCCTGCCGAGCAGCGTCTCGTCGAGCAGGGCCAGAGCCTCGTCGGTGGGCAGGGCGCGAAACCCGCCGGAGCGCAACCGCTGGTGGTCGGCGGCGTTCAGATGCGCTGTCAGCGCGCTGGCCTCCTCCCACAGCCCCCAGCCGACGGACACGACGTCTCCACCGCGTTCCCGTCGCCAAGGAGCGAAGGCGTCGAGAAAGGCGTTGGCGGCGGCGTAGTTCGCCTGTCCGGGCGAGCCGAGGGTGGCGGCGGCCGAGGAGAACAGCACCAACTGCCTGACCTCCGGGTGGAGTTCGGTCAGCCGGTGCAGGTTCTGGGCGCCGTGCGTCTTGGGCCGGAGTACGGCGGTGAGCCGGTCCGGGGTCAGGGAGGCGATCGCACCGTCGTCGGTGGTGCCCGCGCAGTGCACGATGGCGGCCAGCCTGAGCCCCGGGGACGCGACGGCCTCGTGCAGCCGGGACGGTGCATCGGGATCGCCGATGTCACCGGCCACGACCTCGACGTCGGCACCCGCGGTGGCGAGTTCGACGCGCAACGCCTCGGCCCTCGGTGTCTCCGGGCCGGTGCGGGACTGGAGGATCAGGTGCCGGGCGCCGTGCCGGGTCACGAGATGGCGGGCGACCAGAGCGCCCAGAGTGCCGGTGCCGCCCGTGACGAGCACCGTCTCGCCCGGTGCGAACCGTGTCGGGGCCAGGGTGAGCACGGCCTTGCCGACGAGGGTGGCCTGTGCGAGCGCCCGGAAGGCCCTCGGAGCGTGGTGGACGTCCCAGACGGTCGCCGGTGGCGGGGTCAGCACGCCGTCGGCGAACAACTCGCTCAGGGCGCGCAGGATCTCCTGGATCCGTTCCGGCCCGGCGTCGGCCAGATCGAAGGGCCGGTAGTCGACGTCCGGGTGCTCGGCGGCGAGCGCGGCGGGGTCCCGCAGGTCGGTCTTGCCCATCTCGACGAACCGGCCGCCGCCCGGCATCAGCCGCAGCGAGGCGTCGGTGAACTCGCCCGCGAGGCAGTTGAGGACGACGTCCATGCCGCGGCCGTCCGTGGCCTTGAGGAACGCGTCGTGGAAGTCGAGGGTCCGCGAGTCCGCGATGTGCGCGTCGTCGAGTCCGGCCGCCCGCAGCGCGTCCCACTTGGTCCGGGAGGCGGTCGCGTACACCTCGGCCCCCAGATGGCGGGCCAGTTGCACGGCGGCGGAGCCGACCCCGCCGGCTCCCGCGTGGACGAGGACGCGCTGCCCGGCGCGCAGTCCGGCGAGGTCGACCAGGCCGTAGTAGGCGGTCAGATGAGCGACGGTGGCCGAGGCGCCCTGGACGTCGGTCCATCCGTCGGGCACCGGGGTGAGCAGCCGGGCGTCGGCCAGGGAGATGGGCGCGAAGGGGGTGTCGAGCGTGCCCATGACCCGGTCGCCGGGCATCGGCCAGGTGACTCCGGGCCCCACCTCGGTGACCACTCCGCACCCCTCGCTGCCGAGCCGTGCCCGGTCCGGGTACATGCCGAGAGCGATGAGGGTGTCGCGGAAGTTGAGCCCGGCCGCGCGGACGGCCAGGCGCACCTGTCCCGCGGCGAGTTCGGCGGTGCCCTCCGGGCCGGGTACGAGGGCGAGATTACCGAAGGATCCGGGCTCGGTGACGTCCAGCCGCCAGTGGTCGCAGCCGGCGGGCTCGGCCAGTACGTCCGGCTCCGGAGCGATCCTGTGCAGGCGCCGCCCGTGGATCCTGCCCTCCCTCACGGCGAGTTCGGTCTCTCCGGCGGCGAGTGCCGCGTCCAGCGCGGCCGGGGTCGGCGGCCCGTCGTCGGCCGCCGCGTCCAGCAGGACCATGCGTCCCGGCTCCTCGGCCTGCGCGGACCGCAGCAGGCCGACCAGAGCAGCATGCGCGGTTCCTGTGGCGCTCGTCCGGGTGCCGGGCACGGGCGCGGCGTCACAGGTGACGACGACCAGCGGCAGATCGGCCGGCCGGTCGCCGTCGAGCCAGTCCCGCAGCAGGCCAAGTCCCCAGACCGTGGCGTGTTCGGCGGCCTCCGCGATGGTGTCGTCGGTCGCGGTGACGGGACAGCGGGCCACGACGGCGGTCGGAGCCGGGGCACCCTCGCTGAGGGCGCTGTCCAGCTCCGCCACGGAACCGAAGCCGGGCATTCCGGGGACTGGTTCGGCTCCGAGGACCACGTAGGTGCCGGACTCGGCCGACCGGGCCGGGAGTTCCGTCCACGCGACGCGCAACAGCGCGTCCTGTCCGACGACGGCCGCCGGGGACAGCTGTTCGGGTGTCACCGACCGGAAGGCGAGCTCGTCCACGGTCACGACCGGCGCGCCGGTGGCGTCCACGGCGTGCACGGACAGCCCGTCGGCTCCGGACGGCGCCAGTCGTACCCGCAGGGAGGTCGCGCCCGTCGCGTGCACCGTCACGCCGGACCACGAGAACGGCAGCCGAGCGCCCCCGTCCAGGGTGCCCGGCAGCAGGCCGGCACCGTGCAGAGCCGCGTCGAGGAGGGCGGGGTGCAGGAGGAAGCCGTCCTCGCCCCGTCCCTCGCCGGGCTCCGTCCCGACCTCGGCGAACACCTCGTCACCGCGTCGCCAGGCGGCTCGCAGCCGGCGGAAGAGAGGACCGTATCCGAACCCGGCGGCCGCCATCTTCTCGTAGACATCGTCCAGTTCGACCGGCTCGGCTCCGACGGGCGGCCACGCCCCGAGGTCGAACTCGGACTGCGGCGCCCCGCCCAGCACGGCACTGCCGTGCCGGGTCCACTCCTCCGTCTCCCCCGCCCGCTCCGGGCGTGAATGGAACCGTACGGCCCGATGTCCGGCCTCGTCCGCTTCGTCGACCACTACCTGGAGCTGAACGGGTTCGCTCTCGGGGAGCAACAGCGGTGCCTCCAGGACGAGTTCGTCCAGTCGGGACAGCACGAACCGCTCGCCGGCCCACAGCGCCAGCTCCACGAGGGCCGCGCCGGGCAGCAGCACGGTGCCGAACACCGCGTGATCGGCCGTCCACGGCTGGTCCTTCAGCGACAGCCGTCCGGTGAACACGGTCCGGTCGGCGTCGGCGAGTTCCACCGCGGCACCGAGCAGCGGGTGTCCGGCCCGCCCGAGTCCGGCGAGCGCCGCGTCGCCGAGCCGTGCGCCGGGCACCTCGGTCCAGTAGCGCTGGTGCTGGAAGGCGTACGTCGGCAGGTCCACGGCGCGGGCACCGGTGCCTGCGAACCATTCCCTCCAGTCGACGGCGGCTCCGTGGACGTACGCCTCGCCGAGGGAGAACAGCAGCCGCTCCGGGCCCCCTTCACCGCGGCGCAGGGTCCCGGTGACGGCGACCTCCCGCCCGGCCGACTCCGCCGTGTCCTGCACCGCGCCGGTGAGGACGGGGTGCGGGCTGATCTCGACGAAGACGTGGTGTCCGGCCTCCAGCAGACCGTTGACGCTGGGTTCGAGTCGGACGGTGGAACGCAGGTTGCGGTACCAGTACTCCGCGTCCAGCCCCACGGTGTCGAACCGCTCACCGGTGACCGTGGAAAAGAACGGGACCCGGGAGTCCGTGGGCGCCAAACCCTCCAGCAACTCCAGGAGTTCAGCGCGGATCCCCTCAACCTGGACCGAGTGGGAGGCATAGTCCACGTCAACACGCCGGGCCCGGACACCCTGCCCGTCAGCCCAGGCCAGCAACTCCTCCAACGCCTCGACCTCACCCGCCACCACCACCGAGGACGGACCGTTCACCGCCGCCAGATCAACCCGGCCGGCCCACCTCCCGACCGCCTCGCGCACCTCCCCGGCGGGCAACTGCACCGACACCATCCCGCCCCCACCCGACAGGGCCAGGATCGCCTTCGACCGCAGCGCCACCACCCTCGCGCCGTCCCCGAGCGACAGAGCCCCGGCCACCACCGCAGCGGCGATCTCCCCCTGCGAATGCCCGACCACAGCCGCCGGCTCCACCCCGTACGACCGCCACACCTCCGCCAACGACACCATCACCGCCCACAAGACCGGCTGGACCACATCCACCCGGCCGAACTCACCACCACCCCGCAGCACATCCGTCAACGACCAGTCCACGAACGCGGACAACGCCTCCTCGCACTCCCCCATCCGCGCCGCGAACACCGGAGAGGCGTCCAGCAGTTCCACCGCCATCCCCGCCCACTGCGACCCCTGACCCGGAAACACGAAGACGACTCCCCCGTCGCCCGCCCGGCCCGACACCACGGCGGCGTCCGGTCGTCCCTCGGCCAGAGCCGTGACGCCCCGCAGCAGTTCGCCGCGCTCACCGCCCACGACCACGGCCCGGTGCTCGAAGGGGGCACGTGACACCGCCGACGCGAGGCCGACATCCTGGGGGCGTGCGGCGGGCCGGTCCGCGAGGTGGGTGAGAAGCTTCGTGGCCTGGGCCCGGAGGGATTCCGCGCTGCGTGCGGAGAGCAGCCAGGGCACAGGCCGTTCGCCTCCGGTGGACTCGTCCTCGTCGCCCGGCTCGACGGTGTCGCCCTGTTCAAGGATGACGTGGGCGTTGGTGCCGCTGATCCCGAACGACGACACCGCTGCCCGCCTCGCCCGTCCCGTCTCCGGCCACGGACGCGACTCCGTCAGCAGTTCCACCGCCCCCGCCGACCAGTCCACCTGCCGCGTCGGCTCGTCCACGTGCAGTGTCTTCGGCAGCACCCCGTGCCGCAGCGCCATCACCGACTTGATCACGCCGCCCACTCCGGCCGCCGCCACCGTGTGGCCGACGTTGGACTTGATGGAGCCGACCCACAACGGCCGCTCCTCCGGGCGTCCTTGGCCGTAGGTGGCCAGCAGCGCCTGCGCCTCGATGGGGTCGCCGAGCCGCGTACCCGTGCCGTGGGCCTCCACCGCGTCCACGTCCGACGGGGACAGGCCGGCGACGGTCAACGCGTCCCGGATGACGCGCTGCTGGGAGGGGCCGTTGGGGGCGGTCATGCCGTTGGAGGCGCCGTCCTGGTTGACCGCCGAGGCACGCACCACCGCCAGCACCGGATGGCCGTGGCGCCGCGCGTCCGACAGCCGCTCCACCAGGAGGACACCCACGCCCTCGCCCCAGCCGGTGCCGTCGGCGCAGTCCGCGAACGCCTTGCAGCGACCGTCCGAGGCCAGACCGCCCTGACGGGCGAACTCGGGGAAGATGCCGGGGGTCGACATCACGGTGACGCCGCCCGTGAGGGCCAGGTCGCATTCACCGGAACGCAGTGCCTGCACGGCGAGGTGGAGGGAGACGAGTGAGGAGGAGCAGGCGGTGTCGACGGTCAGCGCCGGTCCCTCCAGGCCGAGCGTGTACGCCACACGGCCGGACATGACGCTGCTGGTCATCCCTGTCAGGGACGGCG
Organism: Streptomyces sp. NPDC046862; assembly: GCF_040704615.1. NCBI lineage: Bacteria > Bacillati > Actinomycetota > Actinomycetes > Kitasatosporales > Streptomycetaceae > Streptomyces > Streptomyces sp. NPDC046862. The sequence goes on from NZ_JBEYXP010000003.1 coordinate 30,608, forward strand.
CCTCCTCGGAGCCCTGGGCCATGGCCAGGAGGCCGACGAAATCCTCCGAACCGCCACCGAAGAAGACGCCGGTACGGCTGCCGCGCAGCGCTGGGGGCGCGATGCCGGCCCGTTCCACCGCCTCCCACGACACCTCCAGCAGCAGCCGTTGCTGGGGGTCCATCGTCATGGCCTCGCGGGGCGAGACGCCGAAGAACTCCGCGTCGAAGCCCGCCGGATCGTCGAGGAAGCCGCCCTCCAGGGTCACCGACGAGGCGAGGCCACCGCCCTCCTCGTACAGCTCGTCGACCGGCCAGCCCCGGTCCCGGGGGAATCCGGAGATCGCGTCCACTCCGTCGGCCACCATGTGCCACAGGTCCTCGGGGGACCGGACCCCGCCGGGGAACCTGCACGCCATACCGATGACGGCGATCGGCTCTCGTGCCTTCTCCTCCGTCTCGCGCAGCCGTTCGCGAAGGTCTCGGGCATCCGCGATGGCCCGCTTGAGGTAGTCACGAAGCTTGGTCTCTGTGGCGGTGCCGGGCGGCGTGGGGGATGTGCTGGACATGCGATTGCGTCACTTCCCTGGGGTGTGGGGGTGTCGGCTGCCGGGTCCCGGCGGGTCAGGAGGGTCCGGCCGAAGCGGGCGGTACCGGCCGGGTCAGGACAGCCGGAACCCGTCCTCGACCATGGCGAAGAGGTCGTCGTCGGAGGCCGCCTCGAGGTCGCGGTCCGCGGGCTCGCTCTCCGGCCGCTGCCAGGTCGTCAGCAACTGCCGCAGCCGGTCGTCGAGGCGGGCGCGGTCCGGGTCGTCCGCCGGGACCTGGGTCAGGGAGCGGGCGAGGCCGTCGACTACGGCCAGTGCCTCCTGGGCGGGCGATGCCTGAGGCGGGGCGAGTTCGGCGTGCAGCAGGGCGGCCACCGCCTGGGGCGTGGGGTGGTCGAAGACGAGGGTGGCGGGCAGTCTGAGACCGGTCGCCGCGCCGAGGCTGTTGCGCAGTTCCACGGCAGTCAGGGAGTCGAAGCCCAGCTCGCGGAAAGTGCGTTGGGGGCTGAGGGACTCGGGCGAGCCGTGGCCGAGGACGGTGGCGGTGTGGGTGTGGACGAGGCCGAGCAGGAGACGGTCGCGCTCGGTCCCGGACAGCGCGGCCAGCCGCTCGGCGAGTCCCGGCTCGCCGGTGCCCCCCGGGCCCGCGGCGGCTGCGCGGCGGAGCGCGGGCGCGCGCACCAGCCCACGGAAGACCGGGGGCAGGGTGCCGGCCTCGGCCTGCTGCCGCAGGGCGGCGGCGTCGAGCGCGATCGGCGCGACCGCGTCGGTGTCGGCACCCACGGCCGCGTCGAACAGGGCGAGTCCGTGGTCCGGGGGCAGCGGGAGCAGTCCGGAACGGGCCATACGGCGCTGGTCGGTGTCGCTGAGGCCGGCGGTCATGCCACCGGACTGCTCCCAGGCGCCCCACAGCAGGGACATGCCTGCGAGGCCCCGGGCCCGGCGCCGGGCGGCGAGGGCGTCGAGACAGGTGTTGGCGGCGGCGTAGTTGGCCTGTCCGGGGTTGCCGGTGACACCGGAGGCGGAGGAGAACAGCACGAACAGGGCCGGGTCGTGGCCGAGTTCGCGGGTAAGAGCGTCCAGGTGGGCGGCCGCGTCGGCCTTGGGGCGCAGGACACGGTGGAGTTGTTCGTTGGTGAGGCCCGCGGCCAGGCCGTCGTCGAGGACGCCCGCGGTGTGCACGATCGCCGTCGGCGGGCGGTCGAGCCCGGAGAGCACGGAGCGCAGGGCGTCGCGGTCGGCGGCGTCGCAGGCGACGGTGGTGACCGCCTGTGCCCCGGCCACGCGCAGGTCGGCTTCCAGCGCGGCGGCACCTGGCGCTTCGGGGCCGCGCCGGCTGAGCAGCAGCAGACGGCGGGCCCCGTGCCGGGCGACGAGGTGCCGCGCGAGGAGGCCGCCGAGGTTGCCGCTCGCACCGGTGACGACGTACGTGCCCTCGGGATCCGGGCGCCGAGGCACCGTGAGGACGGCCTTGCCGACCAGCTTGGCCTGGCTGAGCGCCCGGAAGGCGTCGCGGGCGCGGCGTACGTCCCAGACGGTCAGCGGCGGTGGTGTCAGGGCGCCTTGGGCGAAGAGCTCCAGGACCTCGGTGAGCATGGCGCGCATCCGCTCGGGCGGGGCCTCGTTGAGGTCGTACGCCTGGTAGGCGACGCCGGGGTGGGCGGCGGCCACGGTGGCGGGAACGCGGATGTCGGTCTTGCCCATCTCCAGGAAGTGGCCGCCGCGGGGCAGCAGCCTCAGGCCCGCGTCGACGAACTCCCCGGCCAGACAGTCGAGTACGACGTCCATGCCCTCGCCGCCGGTGGTCTTCAGGAAGTGGTCGGCGAAATCGAGGCTGCGCGAGTCGGCGGTGTGCGCGTCGTCGAGACCGGCGGCGCGCAGCACAGGGCGTTTGCCGTCGCTGGCGGTGGCGTACACCTCCGCGCCGAGGTGCCGGGCCAGCTGGACCGCCGCGGTGCCGACGCCTCCGGCTCCGGCGTGCACGAGGACCTTCTGGCCCGGGCGTACTCCGGCGAGGTCCACCAGCCCGTAGTAGGCGGTGAGGTAGGCGATGGGCACCGACGCGGCCTGTTCGAAGGTCCAGCCGTCGGGCATCGGCGCGAGCCAGCGGTCCTCGGTGACGGCGACCGGGCCGAAGGCCGCGGGGGCGAGACCGAGGACGCGGTCGCCGGGTCGCAGGCCGGGCACGTCCGGTCCCACGGCGCTGACCACGCCGGCGAGTTCACCGCCGAGGCCACTCAGTCGGGGGACGAGGCCGAGAGCGACGACGACGTCCCGGAAGTTCACTCCGGCGGCGCGAACGTCCACGCGCACCTGGCCGGGCCCGGGCGGGTCGGTGAGCTCGCCGGGAGCCGGGACGAGTGCCAGGTCGTCGATGGTGCCGCTGTCGCCGACGCGTTCGAGGACCCAGGGCCCGCCGTCGGCGGGCGGCAACAGGGCGGGGTGGTCGGCGAGAGGGGTGAGGCGGGGCGCGTGGACGGTACCGGCCCGGAGGGCCAGGCGGGGCTCCGGTACGGCGACGGCCTGCGGCAGGGCCGCGGCGGACGCCTCGTCGCCGTCCCAGTCGAGCACGGTGATCCGGTCGGGGTTCTCGTGTGCGGCGGAGCCGAGCAGCCCCCACACCGCGGCGGCGGCCGGGTCGGGTACGGGCTCGCCGTCGGTGACGCGTACGGCCGCGCGCAGCAGCACGACGAGCCGGGCGGCGGCGCGGGTGTCGTCCGCGATCCAGCGGCGTACGGTGTCCAGCGCGCGCTGGGCCACGACGTGGACCGCCGTCACGGCGGTGGGGTCGCCGGGATCGGTGCCGGGCGGCAGGGCGGCGTCGAGGTGGACGACGATGTGGTCGGCGTCGAGGGCGGCGGCTGACACATCCGGATGGTGAGTGGCTTCCGGCAGGGCGGGCAACCGGTCCGGGTCCCCGACGAGGGCCCAGCGGCCGGCCGGTACGGCGGGTCCGTCCGGCGGCGGCACGGTCTCCCAGCCGGGCACGTGGAGCCCGTCGGCCGGGCTCGGGGCCGGAGGACTGCCGGTGCCGTCGGTGACGACAGTGGGGGCGGCCCGCACGGTGAGCGAGCGGACGGTAGCGACCGGGGTGCCCGCGGGGTCGGCGAACGCGAGGGCGAGCCTGTCCGGGCCGATGGGCGTGAGCCGGACGCGCAGGGCCGTGGCGCCGGTGGCGTGCAATGTCACCCCGTCCCAGACGAAGGGCAGCCGTCCCTCGCCGGGCGGGGCGGCGAAGGGGCCGCCCGCGAAGACCGCCGCGTGCAGGGCCGCGTCCGCGAGCGCCGGGTGCAATCCGAAGGCGGCGGCGTCGCCCGCGGCCGCCTCGGTCAGGGCGACCTCGGCGTACACCTCGTCGCCCCGCCGCCAGGCCCGGCGTACGCCCTGGAAGGCGGGGCCGTAGGCGAAGCCGGCGGCGGCGAAGTCGTCGTAGAGCGAGCCGGTGTCGAGCGGTGCGGCCTCGGGCGGGGGCCAACTGCCCTCGGCGGCCCACGCGTCGGCGTCTCCACCCTGCCCATGGTCGGTCCGTTCGCCGTCGGTCGGCTCACCACCGGCCCGCTCGTCGCCCAGGGTTCCGTCTGCGTGCAGGCTCCACTCGTCGCCGGTGGCCGTCTCCGGCTGGGAGGCGACGGTGAAGGTGCGCCGCCCGTCGGGGCCGGGCTCACCGACGACCGCCTGGAGGCGTACGCCGCGCGTGGAGGGGAGCACCAGGGGGGCGTGCAGGACGAGTTCGCCCACCGAGAGGGTCGTCCGGGCGCCGGCGTCGAGCCGGGCGGCGGCATGGAGGGCGAGTTCCACGAGGGCGGTTCCGGGGACGAGGACCGTGCCGCCGACCGCGTGGTCGGCCAGCCATGGGTGGGTGTCCAGGCCGAGGCGGCCGGTCAGCAGCAGCGTGTCCGTGCCGGCCACGGTGACGGCGGCCCCGAGCAGGGGGTGCCGGTCGGCGGGCAGTCCTGCGGCGCCCGTCGCCGCCGCGCCCGGCTTGGGGCGCAGCCAGTAGCGGCCTCGCTGGAACGCGTACGTGGGCAGCGCCACCCGGCGCGCGCCCCGGTCCGCGTAGAAGGCGGCCCAGTCGACGGGGACACCATGGGTGTGCAGACGGGCCACAGCGGTGACGAGCGCGCGGACCTCGGGCTGGTCGCGGCGCTGGGCTGCCACCCACAGCGGGGAGCCGGAGCCGTCGGGGCCATCGTCCGCCTGGGCGGTGAGCACCGCGTCCGGGCCCAGTTCGAGCAGGGTGGTGACGCCCGCGTCGCGCAGGGTGCGGGTGACGTCGTGGAAGCGGACGGTGTCCCGGACCTGTCGGGCCCAGTAGTCCGGCGACCGCCACCGCTCCTCGTCCTGGAGCGTGCCGGTGACGCTGGAGACGACGGGCAGGACCGGTGCCTGGAACTCCACCTTCCGTACGACGTCGCGGAACTCGTCCAGCATCGGGTCCATCAGCGGTGAGTGGAAGGCGTGCGAGACGCGCAGCCGGCGGGTGCGGCGCCCGCGGCCGGCGAAGTGCTCGGCGACGGAGGCGACCGCGGCGGCCGTGCCCGAGGCGACGACGGACCGCTCCCCGTTGACCGCGGCAAGCGCGACGGCGGCCTCCTGGCCCGCCAGCAGCGGCGTCACCTCGTGCTCGGCTGCCTCCAGGGCCACCATCGCGCCGCCCGTCGGGAGCGCCTGCATCAGCTTGCCGCGCGCGGCCACCAGCGCGCAGGCGTCGGTCAGCGACAGCATGCCGGAGACGTGGGCCGCGGCGAGTTCGCCGACGGAGTGGCCGGCCACGTACCGGGGGGTCGTCCCCCAGCTCTCGACCAGCCGGAAGAGCGCCACCTCCATCGCGAAGGTCGCCGCCTGGGTGTACTGGGTGTCGTCCAGCAGCGCCGCCGCGTCCGAGCCCGCCTCGGCGAACATCAGGGACTTCAGGTCGTGTCCGAGGTGGCCGTCGAGGTCGGCGCAGATCGTGTCGAGTGCCTGTGCGTACGCCGGGAAGACCTCGTACAACTCGCGTCCCATACCGGGGCGTTGAGCGCCCTGGCCGGTGAACAGGAAGGCGCAGACCTGGTCGTCGGCCGGTCCGGTCAGCAGCCCTGGGGCGGGCTCGGCCGAGGCCAGCGCCTTCAGGCCGCGTACGAGCTCGTCGTGGCCGTCCGCGACGACCACGGCCCGGTGGTCGAGGGCGGCGCGGGCGGTCGCGGTGGTGTGGCCGAGGTCGAGCAGGCGGCCGCTGTCCGGGCCGGTGACGCCGAGCAGGCGGCCGCTGTCCGGGCCGGTGACGCCGAGCAGGCGGCCGCTGTCGGGACCGGTGATGTGATCGTGCAGCCGGGCGGCCTGTGCGGCCAGCGCGTCGGCGTCGCGAGCGGACAGCAGGACGGGGACGGCGGGCAACGCGGGTGCCGGCTCGACCTCGGCGTCCGCCGTGGGCTCCTCGTTCACGGGGGCCTGTTCGAGGATCACATGGGCGTTGGTGCCGCTCACGCCGAACGATGAGACGGCCGCACGCCGGGGCCGGTCCAGATCGGGCCAGTCCCGTGGCTCGGCGAGCAGCTCGACGGCGCCCGCCGTCCAGTCCACCTGGGGTGTCGGCGCGTCGACGTGCAGCGTGCGGGGCAGTTTCCCGTGCCGTATCGCCATCACCATCTTGATGACGCCGGCGGCGCCCGCGGCGGCCTGGGTATGGGCCAGGTTGGACTTGATGGAGCCCAGCCACAGCGGCTGCCCGTCGGGGCGTTCCCTGCCGTAGGTGGCCAGCAGTGCCTGCGCCTCGACGGGGTCGCCGAGCCGGGTGCCCGTGCCGTGTGCCTCGACGGCATCGACGTCGCCGGCGGTCAACCGGGCGTTGGCGAGGGCCTGGCTGATGACCCGTTGCTGGGAGGGGCCGTTGGGCGCGGTGAGACCGTTGCTGGCGCCGTCCTGGTTGACGGCGGTGCCACGGATCACCGCGAGAACCTCGTGGCCGTGGCGCCGGGCGTCGGACAGCCGCTCCACGACCAGCAGGGCGGCACCCTCGCCCCAGCCGGTGCCGTCGGCGGCCCCCGCGAACGACTTGCACCGGCCGTCGGCGGCCAGGCCGCCCTGGCGGGAGTTCTCCACGAAGGTGGAAGGGGTGGCCATGACGGTGACGCCGCCCGCCAGCGCCAGGTCGCACTCGCCGGCTCGCAGGGCCTGGGCCGCGAGGTGGAGTGTGACCAGCGAGGAGGAGCAGGCCGTGTCCACGGTGACGGCCGGGCCCTCGAGGCCGAAGGTGTAGGCGACGCGGCCGGAGACGACACTGCCCGCGACGCCCGTGCTCAGGAAGCCCTGCACCTCGTCGGGCATGGTGGACAGTTCGCCCGCGTAGTCGTGGTACATGAGCCCGGCATAGACCCCGGTGCGGCTCCCGGTCAGGGTGCCGGGGTCGATCCCGGCGTGTTCCAGGGACTCCCAGGCCACCTCCAGCAGCAGCCTCTGCTGTGGGTCCATGGCGAGTGCCTCGCGCGGCGAGATGCCGAAGAATCCGGCGTCGAACCGGGCCGCGTCGTGCAGGAACGCGCCTTCGCGGGCGTGGCTGGTGCCGAGCCGGTCGGGATCCGGGGCGAACAGGGCGTCGAAGTCCCAGCCACGGTCGTCCGGCATGGCGCCCACGGCGTCGCGTCCCTCGTCGACCAGCCGCCACAGCTCGTCGGGTCCGGTGACCCCGCCGGGGAAGCGGCACCCGATGCCGACGATCGCGATGGGCTGACTGCCGGAGTCCTCCAGCTGTTTGACACGTCGGTGAGCCTTGCGCAGATCACCCGTCAGGTTGCGGATGTACTCGACGAGCCGTGCCTCGTCCGTCACTGGAACCCCCGGGGGTCGGAGCCGTGCGGATACCACCATGGAGCCGGTGACGGCGGGTCGGGGGCGGCAACCCGCCCGGCAACTCACCCACGGCTTCTGGTACTTGAAACTCGAAACGGAAGTAGACCAGCTCCCCCTCCGCCCCTGACACCCCTGACCTCGGCCCGGCGCTTTAGGGGTGCGGTCAGGGGCCGGGGAGCGCACGGGCGGGGTCCGGCGGCTGTTAGCTTCCGAAGACGGCTGAGACAGCCGGCAAGCCAGGACATCATGCAGGGAAAGCCCAGCCCCGACCGCTCCGGAGCCCCACGTGACCGTGCGCAGTGAGGACAGGGATCTGTGGATCCGTCGCTACCACCCGGCCGACGACAGTGCCGTACGCCTGCTTTGCCTGCCGCACGCGGGAGGTTCGGCGAGCTTCTACTTTCCCGTCTCCCAGGCCCTCTCACCGCGCGTCGAGGTGCTCGCGGCGCAGTACCCGGGCCGTCAGGACCGGCTCAGGGAGCCCTGCGTCGACAGCATCCCCGAACTGGCCGACCACCTGCTGCCGTTGCTCCTGGCTGAGTGGACCGACCGGCCGCTGGCCCTGTTCGGGCACAGCATGGGCGCGTCGCTCGCCTTCGAGCTGGCCGGTCTGCTGGAGCAGCGGGCGGGGATCGTGCCGGTGATGCTGTTCGCCTCGGGCCGGCGGGCGCCGTCCCGGTTCAGGGTGGGGGAGGACGTTCACCAGCGCGGCGACGACGCCCTGCTCGCCGAGATCAAACGGCTGGCCGGCACCGACACCCGGATCCTGGGCGACGACGAGGTGCTGCGCATGGTGCTGCCCGCGATCCGCAGCGACTACCGCGCCGCCGAGCTGTACCGCCCGGAGCGGGTGCACCGGGTGAGCTGCCCGGTGACGGCGCTGGTCGGCGACGACGACCCCAAGGCACCGCTGGACGACGTCCGGGCGTGGCAGGAGCACACGAGCGGCGCGTTCAGCGTGGAGGCGTACCCCGGCGGCCACTTCTACCTCATCGAGCAGGCGCCCCGGCTGATCGGACTGATCCGGGACGCGCTGGCCGGTGTGCCGACGGACCGCTGAGGTGGCGGTGCGACCGAGGCTGCTGGCCGTCAGCGATCTGCACCTCTCCTACGAGGAGAACCGGCAATGGCTGGACCGGCTCCGGCCGGGCACCGACGAGGACTGGCTGCTGGTCGCCGGGGACGTCGCCGAGAGGACCACGGACATCGCAGCCGCGCTCGACGTGCTGTCCCGCCGTTTCGCGAAGGTCGTCTGGGTGCCGGGGAACCACGAGCTGTGGACGGTCGACGATGATCCTGTGCGCCTGCGCGGCGAGGCCCGCTACCGCCACCTCGTGGACGTGTGCCGCTCCCTGGAGGTGGTGACGCCGGAGGACCCCTACCCGGTCTGGCGGGGCCCGGACGGACCGGTGGCCGTGGCCCCGCTCTTCCTCCTGTACGACTACACCTTCCGTCCCGAGGGAGCCGCCACCAAGGAGCAGGCACTGGAACGGGCGTACGAGGCCGGGGTCGTCTGCAGCGACGAGTTCCAGCTCTCCCCCGACCCCTACGCGGACCGTGAGTCGTGGTGCCGGGCACGGGTCGACGAGACCGAGCGCCGCCTGACCGCGCTCGACCCGGGGACCGCCACGGTGCTCGTGAATCACTGGCCCCTGGTACGGGAGCCCACCCGGGTGCTGTGGTACCCGGAGTTCGCCCTGTGGTGCGGCACGGAACGCACCGCCGACTGGCACGTCCGCTTCCGCGCCGCGGCTGTCGTCTACGGCCATCTGCACATCCCCCGCACGACCGTGCACGACGGCGTGCGGTTCGAGGAGGTGTCCGTCGGCTATCCGCGGGAGTGGCGGCGACGGGGGCACCCTCGGGGTCTCCTGCGTGACGTCCTCTAGCGCGCTTCAACCCCACCCAAAAGGGGCGCGGGGAACCGCGCGACCAGCCCCCGCCCGCCCGCACACGACCGCCCGCGGAGAGGGACAGCCGACGTCCACGCCTGCCGCCACAGCACGCCCCATGACACCCTGCCTTCAACCACTGGGCGGCACTCAGGAGTTGAGAGCGTGGGCAGAAGCACGGAGACCACCGTCGCGGTGACCGGCGGCAGCGGCTTCGTCGGCAGTCATCTGGTCCGGAGGTTGCTGGAGCGCGGCTACCGGGTGCACGCCACCGTGCGCTCCACGGCGAACACGGCGAAGGTGCGGCCCCTGCACGAGATGCAGACGGCGTTCCCCGGCCGACTCGACCTGTTCGAGGCAGACCTCCTGAAGGAGGGCTCCTTCGACGAGGCGACGAAGGACTGCACGGTGGTGTTCCACGTGGCGTCGCCGTTCTTCATGCCGGAGAAGATCAAGGACGGCCGCAGGGACATGGTCGACCCGGCCCTCCTCGGCACCCGCAACGTGCTCGCGAGCGTGGAGAGGACCCCCACGGTCGAGCGACTCGTGTTCACGTCCACCGTCGGGGCGATCTTCGGTGACTACGCGGACGTGCTGGAGATGGACGGCCAGGTGCTGTCGGAGGCGTACTTCAACACCACCAGCACGGAGGAGAACAACCCCTACCACTACGCCAAGACGCTCGCGGAGCGCGCGGCGTGGGCGGCGCAGGCGGAGCAGGACCGCTGGCGCATGGTGTCCGTCAATCCCGGCCTGGTCCTGGGCCCTTCGCTCACCCCCGCTTCGGAATCCGGCAGCCTGTTCCTGCTGGAGGAACTGTTCAAGGGCTACTTCTTCTACGGCGCACCGGACTTCAGCTTCACCACGGTCGACGTACGCGACCTCGCCGACGCGCACATCGCCGCCGCGGAGACCCCCGACGCAGGCGGCCGCTACATCATCGCCGCCGAGACGATGACGTCCTTCCACGACATGGCACGCGTCATCCGTACCCGCCACCCCCGCGACCTCCGCATCCCCCGCACCGCTCTCCCCCACTGGCCGGTGCGCGTCCTCGGCCCCGCCTTCGGCCTGACCCAGGACTACATCCGCAAGCACCTCGGCATCCGGTTCCGGGTGGACAACGGCAGGAGCGTGCGCGAACTGGGTATCACCTACCGGCCGGTCGAGGAGACCGTCCTGGACCACTACGAGGCCTGGCGACAGCGGCGGCGGGCTGCTGGGAGCGGCTCGGCAGCATCGACACCAGCAGCTCCGTGAACTGCGTGGCCGCCCAGGGCAGCCGGCGGCCGAGCATCGTCTGGATCTGCGCCTCGCGCTGCCGGAACACCGGGTGGTCGACCCGGACGTACGCGACGCCGTCCGAGGACGTGCCCTCGCTCTCGTCCAGGTCGCCGAGATCGCCGACGAGGGCGATGCCACCGCCGGAACGCACGAACTCGTACTGCGGGGCGAGCGCGTCGCAGACCAGGGCCGGGCGGGCCGTGAGGCCCTCCAACTGGACGCCGATGTCGAAGAGTTCGCGCTGGCTGGTGCCTGTCGAGCCGAGCGCCAGCGGATACGCGCACAGCTCTTCCAGGGTGACGCGCTCCCGGCCGGCCAGCTCGTGGCCGAGCGGGACGATCGCTGCGACGGGGATGACGAGGGCGCACTCCACCCGTACGTCGTGCTGGGGGCCCATCGTGTAGGTGGCGGCGACGTCGGCGATCCCTTCGGCCACCCGCCGGGTCGCCTCCTGCCGGGGCACGATGTCGAGCCGGAAGGTGACGTCGGGGTGCTCACGGCGGAAGGCGGCCATCGCACCCGGCACGACGCGCCGCGCGAACCCCTCCGAGCAGGCGACGGTCACGCTGCGGACATCGGCTCCCCGGCCCGTGCGCAGCTCGTCCACGAGGGCGGCCGATTCGGCCTCGCTGCGGCGGGCGTGCGCCAGCAGCCGGGAGCCCGCGTCGGTCACGGTCATCCCGCGCGGATGCCGGACGAACAGTGGGACCCCGATCCCGGACTCCAGCTTGGCGATCTGACGGCTGATGGCCGAGGGGGCGACGTTCAGCGTCAGGGCCGCCTCACTGACCGATCCCGTCCGCGCGACCTCCAGGAAGTACGTGAGGCTCACCGGCACTAGCTGCACAGTCCGACTCCTTTCTCTCCCACCTCGCGCGTTGCCGAAATGAGAACGCTCGGCGCCACAAACGGCAATGGTCGTCGGCCGGAAACCGCCCTACGCTGCTGAGCCAACATCCCGTCCCCCGGCGCGGACCGCCACCGTACCGCGCCGTCCGCTCCGCTCTCCCGTCGCCCGGCCGTGTTCGATCACGCGCCGGCGCATCGCTACATCCTGGAGAAACACCGCTGTGATCCCCGCGCAACTGCTGCACAAAGCCGAGGAGTTCGTCGACTCGGGCGCCTTCTTCGCCGAGCTGGCCGCCATGGTCGCGTATCCGACCGAGAGCGCTCGCCCGGAATCGGGCGTTGCCGTCAGGGCATACCTCGACGGGGTCCTCACCCCCGCTCTGGCGGGGCTCGGGTGCTCCGTGACGACGTACGAGAACGACGACCCGCGCGGCGGGCCGTTCCTCGTCGGCAGCCGCGTGGAGTCGCCCGGGCTGCCGACGCTGCTGTGCTACGGGCACGCGGACGTGGTGGAGGGGCAGGCCGGGCGATGGAGCGAGGGCCGTGATCCGTGGACGCTGACCGCCGACGGTGAGCGCTGGTACGGGCGCGGCGCGGCCGACAACAAGGGCCAGCACCTGGTCAACCTCGCCGCCCTGCGGCTGCTCCTCGCCGAGCAGGGCCGGCTCGGCTTCAACCTCACCTTCCTGTTCGAGACAGGTGAGGAGATCGGCTCCCCCGGGCTCGCGGAGTTCGCGGCCGCGCACCGTGAGGAGCTGCGCGCCGACGTGGTCATCGCCTCGGACGGGCCGCGCGTGGACGCGGCCACCCCGACGCTCTTCCTCGGCGCCCGCGGTGGCGTGCAGATCCTGCTCGACGCCGACCTACGCCCGGACGCGTACCACTCGGGCAACTGGGGCGGTGTCCTGCGCAACCCGGCGACCACGCTGGCGGGGGCCGTCGCGAGCGTGGTCGACGGGCACGGCCGCATCCGCGTGCCGGAGCTCCTGCCGCCCGAACTCCCCGACGCCGTACGGCAGTCGCTCACCGGCGTCACTGTCGCCAACAGCCCCGGCGACCCGGCGCCGGACGAGGGCTGGGGCGACACCACGCTCACCACCGCCGAACGCCTCTACGCCTGGAACACGCTGGAAGTGCTGTCGCTGGGCGCGGCCGACATCGACCACCCGGTCAACGCGATTCCCGGCCGGGCCCGGGCGGTCCTCCAACTCCGTTATGTGGCGGGCACGGACGTCAGCCGCGTCGGCGAGATCCTCACCGAGCATCTCGCTCGGGAGGGCTACTCCATGGTCGACGTGACCGTCCTCGGACGGTTCGCCGCCGCCCGGACACCGCTCGACGATCCATGGGTGCACTGGGCGAAGTCCGCGCTGGAGCGGGTGAGCGAGCAGCCGGTGACCGTCCTGCCCAACATCGGCGGCTCACTCCCCCACTCGGTCTTCACCGACGTCCTCGGCCTGCCGGCCCTGTGGCTGCCGCACTCGTACCCCGGCTGTCTGCAGCACGCCCCCGACGAGCACATGCTCGCGCCGATCGCCCGCGAGGGCCTGGTCCTGGCGACGGCGCTCTTCCACGCGCTCGGCACCCCGTCCCCCGAACTCCCGCTCCCCACGCACGCGAAGGACCCACGATGACCGTTCAGCAGGCCGGCCCGGCGACAACCGCGACGCCCACGGCCACGAGGCGCGCGATCGCGGCGGCCACCATCGGCAACGCCCTCGAGTGGTTCGACCTCGCGCTGTACGCGCTGCTGGCGACGTACATCGGCCGTACCTTCTTTCCCTCCGACGACGCGGGTGTCCAACTGGTCCAGACGTACGCGGTGTTCGGCATCACCTACCTGATCCGGCCGATCGGCGGGCTGCTGCTCGGCGCGTACGCCGACCGGTGCGGCCGCAAGAAGGCACTGATGCTCTCCATCCGGCTGATGGTGGCGGGCACGCTGCTGATGGCGTTCATGCCGGGCTACGCGACCCTCGGCATCGTCGCGCCGCTGGGGATCGTCGTGGCCCGTCTGCTGCAAGGGTTCGCGGCGGGTGGCGAGTTCGGCGCGGCGACGTCGTTCCTCGTCGAGCAGAACGCGGGGCGCAAGGGCTTCCTCGGCAGCTTCCAGTTCGCCAGCCAGGGGTTGTCGACGCTGATGGCGGCGGGCTTCGCGGCGGGTCTGACGGCGGTGCTGTCGGACGCGCAGATGACGTCGTGGGGCTGGCGGGTGCCGTTCGTGTTCGGGCTGCTGATCGGGCCGGTGGGGTACTTCGTCCGCCGGTACGTGGAGGAGTCCCCGGCGATGGCGGAGGCGGCGGGCGAGCAGGCGCCCCGGTCGCGGTCCGTCGTCCTCTCGGTGTTCCGCGACCACTGGGGTGGTCTACTGGTCGCGGGCGGTGTGCTGATCGTGTCGACGGCGCTGAACTTCATCCTCCAGTACCTGCCGACGTTCGGCATCAAGGAGCTGGGCCTGGACGACTCGCTGTCGTACGTGGCGCTGTTCATCACCGGCGCCATCCTGACGTTCGGCACGCCCGTGGTGGGTCTGCTCGCCGACCGTTACGGCCGGCTGCGCATCATGCTGCCGTCGGCGCTGCTGATCGGTGCGGCCGCGATCCCGCTCTTCCACTGGCTCACGGCCTCACCCTCGTTCCTGACCCTCACCCTGTGCATGACCGTCCTCGGCCTGTTGAAGGCCGCGTACTTCGGGGCGCTCCCCTCGGTGATGTCGGACGTGTTCCCGGCCCGTGCGCGGGCCACCGGCCTGTCGTTCAGCTACAACACGACGGTCGCCGTCTTCGGCGGGTTCACCCCGACGATCGCGGCGGCCCTCGTCACCGCGACCGGCTCGCAGGTGTCACCGGCGTACTACCTGCTGGCCGTGGCCCTGCTGAGCGTGACCGCACTGGTGGCGGGCGCGCGCAGCCACGGCATCCGCTGACGCCCAGTCCACGATCCGGGTCGCCGCCCCGGCGGCCTCCTCGCCCCGGCAGTGGGCGTGGTGGCGCCGGGCGATGCCGTCGAGGTCGAGATGCGTGCCGAACGCGGGGTGCTGCGCCAGGCGCCGTGCGTACGCCCACAGCCGCCGGTGGTCGGCGATGCGGTGCACCGCGGCGGCGTCCAGGTGGTGGCGGTGCACCGTGTCCAGCTGGACCAGCGTCACCCACAGCCGTACGTCCGCGGCGGTCAGCCGGTCGCCCAGCACGTACTCGTGCGACCCGATCCGCCGCTCCAGCTCGCCCAGGGCGTCCAGCAGGGTGGCGAGCGCCGCGTCGCGGACGGACGGGGCGATGCCGGCCTCGCCCGCGCGCTGTGCGGACGCGGTGATGTCCTGCTCGCAGAGCCGGACGACTGCCCTGACGGCGTCCTCCGTGCCGCACGGGTGGAGGACGGGGCCGTCGCCGCCGAACCGGCGGGCCAGGTCCCGCAGGATGTCGGGGCCGTGGCTGCTGACGATCCGCCCGGTCCACTGGTCGCTGAGCACCGGCGCCGCGGCGGGGCCCCGGTGCTGGTGCTCACTGGCGTCGTACAGCGGGCGCAGCGCCAGGTGCCCGCCGCCGGGCGCGTCGGGCACGGCGGGCAGCAGCGTCACGGGCAGGCGGTCGGCGAGTCCGAGCAGGCTGTGGGTGACGGCGATCTCCAGGCCGTGACGACAGGACAGCGCCAGGTGGAGCCGGTAGCGGTGCGGAACGGCGTAGTAGCCGCTGCGCGCGTCACGGCCGATCCTGCTCCGGAAGGACGGCACGGCTGCGGACGATGTGGCGGACATACGTCTCCCTGGGAGTCTTCGGGCTCGGGCGTACTGCGGCGACGGCACGCGGCGGCCTCGGCGCGGCCGGGGGGCGAGGGGGGGGTTCGTGGGGCGTCAGGCGCGGGCGGGCGCGGTGCCGCCGGCGGGCGGGAGACTCGCGGCGCTGCACACACGGAGCAGATCGATGTGGCGGCGGGACGTCAGCAGGGGCCGCGGACGGACGGCGGTACGGACGCGGGCGGTGTCACCACCGCGGGCCGGCCCCGAGCTCTCCATGGCTTTCCCTACCAGTTCACTAGGATTCCCCATTGGAGTGTCAGGCCGTGCCGGGCTCGCGTCAAGAGGACGTCACCCGGTTCGGGACTCCGGCCGGCCGGTCAGGGGTTCGTCCACGCCTCGGGGTCCTCGGCGAGCCCCTGGACCTCCTCCGGCAGCCTGGCCGTGGCCACGTCGGCCAGGGTGACCTCGCCCAGGATCTTGCGGACGTTGGCGCGCACCGCGATCCACAGCGGCAGCAGCGACTCGGCGGGGCCGACGTAGGAGAGCTCGGGCGGACGCACGCCCCGTACGGACACCAGCGGCCCGTCCGCCACACGGATGATGTCGGCGATGGCGATGGTGTCCGCGGGCCGGGCCAGCCGGTAGCCGCCCTTGCCGCCGCGCTGGCTGACGACGAGCCCGCCTCGGCGCAGGTCGCCGAGGATGCCTTCCAGGAACTTGTGCGGGATGCCCTGCGCCGAGGCGATCACCTCGGCCTTGAGTGACGCGTCGTCACTCACCGAGGCCAGCTCGAGCGCTGCCCGTACCGCATAGTCCGCCTTGGCCGAGATCCGCATGCCCCGATTATCCGTCACCGCCGCGTCGCTCCGTCACCGGCCGTGCGGCCTGTCAGGCGGGGAGGGCGAACGACGGGTGGGTGTCGTTGAGGCAGTAGTCGCCCACCTCGCGCAGCCGGGGGGCCACGGGTTCGCGCAGGGTGTGGGTGCGGGCGTTGCGCCAGAAGCGGTCGAAGCCGTGGCGCGCGGAGGCGGCGCAGGCGCCGATGACGTCCAGGGCGTGTGTGGTGATCTCCTGTGCCGCGCGGGCGGCGGCGGCTTCGGCGGCGCCGGCGAGGACGGTGATCTCCGCGCACTCGTCGTCCTCGACGTCGTCGCCGCGAGCGAGCCCGTACGCCAGGGACTCGACCGCCTGGTCGGCGAGCGCCGACGCGGCGCGCGCGGCCACGGCGAGTTCCCCGTAGGCGGTCAGCGCGTACGGGTCGTGCGGCGTCCCGTCCTGCCAGGCCCCCTGGGCGGACGGCTGCCGGGAGTGGTGTGTGGCCCTGCTGTACTCGCGGGCCTCGGAGAGCAGTCCGTCGGCGATGCCGAGGCAGAACTGGGCCGAGACCAGACGCGCGGTCGGCACGGCCAGGCCCGCGAACGGGGACAGGGCGCCCTCGTCCGAGGAGAGCGAGCCGAACACGTCGTCGGCCGGGACCGGCACCGCGTCGAACTCGACGCTCCCGCCGGCCGCCAGCCGCTGCCCGAACACGTCACCGCCACTGACGCAGGTCACGCCGGGGTGGGCCGGGTCGACGAGGACGGCGAGGGGTTCACCGGTGTCGGACCGTGCGGCCCGCACCGCCAGCCGGTCGGCGACCGCGACACCACAGGCGTAGTCCTGGCGGCCGTCCAGCAGATAGCCGTCGCCGGCGGGGGTCAGCCTCAGCGGTGGCTCATGGGTGGCGAAGCCTCCGCCCCAGCACCACTGCCCCGCCGCGGACTCCCGCTCGACCCGTGCGGCGACAGCGGGACCGGCGAAGAACCGCGCGCCGAAGGAGAGGAAGTAGTGACAGCCCAGCAGGTGGCCGATGGCGCCGTCGGCCGCCGCGACCATCCGGACGACCGCGTAGGCCGTACGCCAGTCCGCGCCTCCCCCGCCGTGTCCGGCCGGTGTCAGCAACGTCAGCAGCCCCGCCTCGCGCAGCCGCGAGACCTCGTCGAGCGGTACCTTCCCGGCCTGCTCGCGGTCGACGGCGTCCATGGCCAGGTCGTCGGCCACCTCGCGGGCCGTGCGCAGCAGATGGCCGTGCCCGGACTCGGCTTCACCGCCTCCGGTCGGCACCTCACTCGTGGCCGACCCCTCGTACCGAATCCGAAACATGTTCGCCATCCTCAGCCACCTCGTCGACGGAGGTCAATGTTTCCCTAGTAAATCGATAGGAAAACTAGGGAAACTGACCGGATTTGTGCCTTCTCGGTATCCCCAGATGGCGTGTTCGCGGGGGCGTTCGCGGACGGCGCCCCGTGGTTACTTGTTGGTCTTCGGCAGACCGGGCGGGTTGATCTCCGACTTCTTCACGGCCTCGGCGGACAGGCCCCAGCGCCCCAGCACCTTGGCGTACGTGCCGTTCTCGATGACGTGGTTCAGCGCGCCGGCGAGCGGCTTGGCCAGTCCGCTGTCCTTCTTGGTGGTGGCCGCGATGAGGCCCTGGAGGGTGGAACCGGCGCCGGAGTACGTGCCGACGACCTCCGTCTTCCCGGTGGTCGCCGCGTGATAGGCGGCGGTCGGGTTGGGGCCGAGGTAGAGATCGATCCGGCCGGACTGGAGGGCGAGGTAGGTGTCGCTGTCGTTCTGGTAGTACTTGATGTCCACCGGCTTGAGGCCGGCCTTCTCGTCCTCCTTGCTCCACTCGACGAGCAGCTTCTCCTGGTTGGTGCCGCTGCCCACGGCGACGGTCTTTCCGGCCACGTCCTTCGGGCCGGTGACCTTCAGGCCGCTGCCCTTCTTCGCCTCGAAGCCCAGGTTGTCCTCGCGGTAGCTGGCGAAGTCGTACTTCTCCTTGCGCTCCTCGGTGACGGTGATGTTGCTGAAGCCGACGTCGTACTTGGCGCTGTCGAGGCCGACGAAGATGTTCTCCCACGACACCGTGTTGATGTGCGGCTTGAGGCCGAGCACGTCGGCGACGAGGTACGCGAGGTCGGGCTCGACGCCGATGACGGTCTTGTTGTCGGTGGCGTAGAAGGTCAGCGGGGCGGCGGAGCCGGAGGAGGAGACGAGCTCCAGCGTTCCTCTCTTGCGGATCTTCTCCGGGACCTCGGCGGCGATGGAGTCGACCTTGTCGGTGGTGACGCGGTTCTGGTCCGGGCTCAGATTGATCTTCGTCCTGGCGCCGGTCTTGTCCGCGACCTCGGTGGTTCCGCCGTCCGAGGGGTTGCTGCAGGCGGCGAGGACGAGGGCGGAGACGAGTCCCAGCGCTACTGCGGTGGATCGGCGGGTGAGGTGGGTGGACACGGTCGTACTCCTTGCACGGGGAAGGGGATGGGGATGGGGATGGGGCGGGGGGTTGGAGGGTTGGTCAGAGGACCTTGGAGAGGAACGCGCGGGTTCGCTCGTGCTGCGGGGCGTCCAGGACGGCCGCGGGCGGCCCCTGCTCCACGACGACTCCGCCGTCCATGAACACCACGGTGTTGGCCACCTCGCGGGCGAAGCCGATCTCGTGGGTCACGACGATCATGGTGGTTCCGGTACTGGCCAAGTCCTTGATGACGTCGAGGACTTCGCCGACCAGTTCCGGGTCGAGCGCCGAGGTGGGCTCATCGAAGAGCAGCACCTTGGGTTCGAGGGCGAGTGCGCGGGCGATGGCCACGCGCTGCTGCTGGCCTCCGGACAACTGCCGGGGGTAGGCGTCGGTCTTGTCGGCGAGCCCGACCCGCTCCAGCAGCCTGCGGGCGGTGTCCTCCGCCTCCTTGCGCGGACGGCGCAGCGCGGAGACCGGCGCCTCGACGAGGTTCTCCAGCACGGTCAGATGCGGGAAGAGGTTGAAGTTCTGGAAGACGAACCCGATGTGGGTGCGCTGCTTGAGGACCTCCTTCTCCTTCAGCTCGTGCAGCTTGCCTCCGGAGCGGCGGTAGCCGATGAGCTCGCCGTCGATGCTGATCCAGCCGCGGTTGACCTTCTCCAGGTGGTTGATGGTCCGCAGCAGCGTGGACTTCCCGGAGCCGGACGGGCCGAGGATCACGGTGACCTCGCCGGGGCGTACCTGGAGGTCGACGCCGCGCAGCACCTCCAGCGGGCCGAAGCTCTTGTGGACGCCGTGGACGTCCACCATCACATCGCTCATCGGTCGGCTCCCAGGGACTTCAGGGGGTGGACGGGCTGGTTGCGCCGGCCCGCCGCGGTCCGCAGGTCGCGGACGAAGCGACGGGCGCGCTGGAGGGGCGTGGGCGGCGGGGTGCGGTTGGCGCCCCGGGCGTAGCGCCGCTCCACGTAGTACTGCGCGACCGACAGCAGGGAGGTGAGCACCACGTACCAGGCGGTGGCGACCATCAGCAGCGGGATCACCCGGCCGTTGCGGCCGTAGATGACCTGCACCTGGTAGAAGAGCTCGCCGATCGCCATGACGTAGACGACCGAGGTGCCCTTGAGGAGACCGATGATCTCGTTGCCGGCCGTGGGCAGGATGGCGCGCATGGCCTGCGGCAGCACGATCCGGCGGATCTGCCTCAGCCGCGGGATGCCGAGCGCGGCCGCGGCCTCCAACTGCCCGTGGTCGACGGCGATGACGCCACCGCGGACGATCTCGGCGGCGTACGCGGCCTGGTGCAGCGACAGGCCGATGAGCGCCGCCCCCATGGTGCCGATCAGGCTGTTGCTGTCGACGGACCAGAACACCGGGCCGAAGGGGATGCCGACGCCCAACCTGTCGTACAGGGCACTGAGGTTGAACCAGAACACCAGCTGGACGATCATCGGGATCGACCGGAAGATCCAGATGTAGGTCCAGGCGACGGTCTGCAGCACCGGGCTGTGCGACAGCCGCATGAAGGCCAGGACCGTGCCGAGGAGGAAGCCCAGCACCGTGGCGTAGGCGGTGAGTTGGAGGGTCACCCCCACCGCGTGGACGATCGTCTCCGACAGGACGTAGTCACGGAAGACGCGCCACTCCCAGACGGGGTTGGTGATCAGGCCGTGCGCGAACTGGGCGACCAGCACGATCACGGCGACGGCCGCCACCCAGCGGGCGTAGTGGCGGGCGGGGACGACCTTGAGCGAGTTCGGGTCGTCCTTGGCGGGCGGAGTCCCGGGGTCGGTGCCCGGGGCGGCCGTGCCCGGTGGCGCGGCGGCGGAATCGGTGGAGAGTCCCATCGTGGTGTTCCTGCTCAACTCTCAGGCGTGCTCGGGTGGGTTGATCCGCGAGGTGTCGATCGCGGAGGGGCTGGTGCCCCATTTCTTGAGGATGCGGGTGTACGTGCCGTCCTTGATCAGCTCGTTGACGGCGGCCTGGAACGCCTTGGCGAGCGGGGAGCCCTTCTTGAAGGCGAAGCCGACGTCGAGGCGGTGGTACTCCCCGAGGAAGGTGGTCTGCGACGCGGGCTGTGCCGCCTGGTAGCGCAGGCCGTTGATGGTCGACATGACGACGTCGATGCGGCCCTGCTGCAGGGCGGTGACGACGGCGCCGTTCTCCGAGTAGACCTTCACGTCGTACGGCTTCTTGCCGGCCTTGGCGCAGACCCCCTTCTGCGCGTCGAGGGTCGCCTCGAACGTGGTGCCCGCTCCGGTGCCGATGGTCAGCCCGCACAGCTGGGTCAGGTCGGTGACCTTCTTGAGCGTGGTGTTGCCCTTCTTCACCGCGAAGCCCTGGCCGTCGTTGATGTAGGTGACGAAGTCGACGGTCTTCAGACGCTCGGTGGTGACGCCGAAGTTGCTGGTGCCGACGTCGTACTTGCCGCTGCCGAGGGCGGGAAGGATCGTCTCGAACGAGGCGTCCTGCCGGTCGAGCTTCACACCGAGGACCTTGGCCACCGCGTTCGCGAGGTCGATGTCCTGGCCCGCCGGCGACTTGTCCTGCCCGTTCGGGTAGTACGCCCCGGGCGGGGACCCGATCGAGCTGCCGATCCGCAGCGTGCCGGACTTGCGGACGCCGGCGGGCAGCAGGTCGGCGGCAGAGTCCACCTTGTGTACGGCGGCGACCGGGTCGTCGGTCGGTGCGGCGGACGCCTGGGCGCCCGCCGGAGTGGTGCCGGTGGGGTCGCCGGAGCCGCAGGCGGTCAGCGCCGTCAGCGGCAGCAGGACGAGGGAGGCGGCGACGCGCAGGCGGGTTCTGTTCCCACGGCGGTTCACGGGTGGGCTGCCTTTCGGGTGTGAGCGGAGGCGGGCAGGTGCTTCTCGAACGGCAGCGGGCCGATCGTCTCCGGGTCGGCCTCCGTGTCGAAGAGCGGGAGGTAACCGGTGGCCAGGTACAGGCCGCGCGCCTCGGGCTGGCGCGGTCCCGTGGTCAGGTAGAGGCGCCGGTAGCCACGGGCGCTCGCCTCGCGCTCCAGTTCGGCGACGACGCGTCGGGCGAGGCCCCGCCGGCGGTGGGCGGAGTGCGTCCAGATGCGCTTGAGTTCGGCCGTGGCCGCGTCGTAGCGTCGGAAGGCACCGCCCGCGACCGGCTCGCCGTGCTCGAGGAGCAGGAGCAGGACGCCGCCGTACGGCGCGGTGAACTCCTCGTCGGGGTAGCGGGCCATCTCGGCGTGGGCGTCCCCGCCGTACCGCGCCGCGTACTCGTCACCGAGTTCGCGCAGCAGAGGCTCGACCCGGGGGTCGGACACCGGTACCTCAATGACCGTCAGTTCGACTGGAGGTGGCGGTGGTTGGGCGACGGAGGTCATCCGTTCACCGCCGTGAGGATCTGCGGGCCACGGGCGGCCCGCTCGGCGTCGCGCTTGGCGACCTCCTCGCGGACGATCGGGATCACGTGCCGCCCGAAGTCGATCGCGTCGCCCAGCAGGTCGTAGCCGCGCGCGGAGAGGATGTCGACACCGAGGTCGTAGTAGTCCAGGAGGGCCTGGGCGACGGTCTCCGGGGTGCCGACCAGGGCGTTGGAGTTGCCCGCGCCTCCGGTGGCGGCTGCCGTAGGGGTCCACAGGGCACGGTCGTAGCGCTCCCCCGCCTCGGCGATGGCGATCAGCCGCTGTGAGCCGGCGTTCTGTGGCTGGGCGTTCCCGTTGTGGCGCTTGGTGATCGCCTCGCCCCGCTCCTTGCGGGCCTTGATCGCGCCGACCGTACGGTGGGCCTTCTCCCAGGCCAGTTCCTCGGTCGGGGCGATGATCGGGCGGAACGCCACCTGGATGCGCGGCACGTCGGTGCGGCACGCGGCCTTCGCGGCGGCCTTCACGTTCTCGATCTGCTCGGCGGTCTTGGCGAGGGGCTCGCCCCACAGGCAGTAGATGTCGGCCTCGGCGCCCCCGGCCTCGTACGCGGCGGGCGAGGAACCGCCGAACGACACGTTCGGGCGCGGCTGCTGGACCGGGAAGACGTCACTGACGAAGTCGTGGAAGCGGTAGTGCTCGCCCTCGTGGTCGAAGGACTCGTGGGTGGTCCAGATCTTCTTGACGATCCGGATGTACTCACGGGTGCGGGTGTAGCGCTCGTCCTTGGTGAGGGTGTCGCCCTCGCGGCCCTGCTCGCGGTCGTTCCCGCCGGTGATGAAGTGCACGGTCAGCCGGCCGTCACTGATCTGGTCCAGGGTCGCGAAGGTCTTCGCGGCGAACGTCGGGTACGAGACGTTGGGCCGGTGGGCGAGCAGGATCTGCAGGTGGTCGAGTCGGCTCGCGATGTAGGCGGCGGCCGGTGCGGGGTCCGGTGACCCGGAGCCGTAGGCGAACAGCACCCTGTCCCAGCCGTGGTCCTCGTGCGCCCGGGCGAGGCGGAGCGTGTACTCCTTGTCGAAGGCGGCGCCGGAGCGCGGGGTGGTTTCGGAGCCGTTGTGCGTCGCGGCGATACCGAGGAACTCCACGGGCATGGGAAAGGGCCTTTCGGGAGGACGGGCCGTACGAGCGCACGCGGGCAGGGCAGAACTGCCCTCCGCGTGACCGCACATGACGGTCCATCAGGAAGAAGGGGTGGCGCTGGTGGGAGCGAGCGTGACGACGCCGGGGCGTCGGGAAACACGGGGAACACGGGGAACACGGGAGGCGGCAGCGCGCGTCCGGGCTCGCAGAACCGTCTCGTACGCGGATCGGATTCCGCATACGCCGGTGACACGAAGGAAGATCTCGGCCCGCTACGGGGTCATCGAGGGAGGGAAGGGCCGGTCAGACGGCCCGCTGCCGCGTCAGGCGCAACACGCGGCCGACCACACCCGACCGAAGTCGATGTGATCGCGCGAGACGAGGCGCTGGTGGGCATTCATGCGACTAATTGAGCATTACATCTCGTCCCTCGTCAACCAGGGCTCATATGCCGGACCTGAACCAGGGTTCATCTGCCGGACCTGCCTCTTCCGGATCCCCCACCTTCTTGACAGCTCCGTGGAGCGGCCTCGTACGATCGGCGGCGGAGCCTCTCCGCCGCGTTGAGGGACGCGGCGAGCGTGATGACGCCGCCCCGGCCGCACCGCACGGGTGCCACCGGGAAGTCACCGACGCCCGCGACCGACTCCCACGGAGAGCCTCCCGATGGTCACGCCTTCCGATGTCACCGCCCCTCACACGGCATCCTCCGCCGCCGCGAAGCGCCCGGCGGATCCGGGCCACCACGACGCCCCCCACTCCGACCTGCCGAGGATCGTGCCGCGACGGCACCTCGGCCGCTGGCTGACGGCTGTCGCGGCGCTGCTCGTCTTCGCGATGGTCCTCAACTCCGTCGTCCGTAACGACGCCTTCCAATGGGAGGTCGTGGGCCGGTACTTCACCACCGCCGCCGTGCTCGACGGGCTGCTGCTCACGCTGTGGCTGACCGGTGTGGTGATGGTGCTCGGCTTCCTGCTCGGCACCCCGCTGGCCGTGATGCGGCTGTCCGCCAACCCCGTGCTCCGGACCCTGAGTTGGGGCTATGTCTGGATCTTCCGGTCCACACCGCTGCTGGTGCAGCTGCTGTTCTGGTTCAACATCGGCGCGCTGTACCCGACGCTCGGGCTCGGCATCCCGTTCGGCCCGCAGTTCGTCACCGTCAAGACGGTGAACCTGCTCGGCCCCACCCTGACCGCCGTCATCGGGCTCACCCTGCACGAGGCCGCCTATGCCGCCGAGGTCGTCCGCGGCGGCATCCTCTCCGTCGAGGCCGGGCAGACCGAGGCGGCCCAGGCACTGGGCCTGGGCAGGCGCCGCACCCTTCGCCGGATCGTCGTACCGCAGGCCATGCGCTCCATCGTGCCGACCGCCGGGAACATGCTGATCGGCACGCTCAAGGGCACCAGCATCGTCAGCGTGCTGGCCGTGCACGACCTGCTGTACTCGGTGCAGCTGGTCTACAACCAGACCTACCAGGTCATCCCCCTGCTGATGGTCGCCACCCTGTGGTACATAGCGGTCACCACCGTGCTGAGCGCGGGACAGTACTACGTCGAGCGGCACTACGCGCGCGGTGACTCGCGCACGCTGCCGCCCACTCCGGTGCAGCGTCTGCGCGGTCGCCTGGCGGCCGTACGCGCGCGACTGAAGGCGGCGACGGCACCCGATGCCCGGTGACGATCCCGGTGGATGGTGAAGTCCGGGGTGGACCGTGACGTCCGGACTCCGGTCTCAGGCCGGACCGCCCGGGCCCGCCTCTCCCTTGAGGCGTTCCAGGTCGGACGGACGGACCTGGATGACGATCAAGGCGATCAGCGCGGCGATCACCGCGAAGATCGCCGCCATGACGAAGGCGGCCGAGACCCCGGCGGCGAGAACCTCGTTGCCCCAGGGCGGTGGGAGCTGCCCGGTGCGCTGGAAGCGGAGGCGCTCGGCCGGAGTCGCCTGCCCCAGGAACTTCGGGATCTGTTTCTGCGCCTCGTTCGTGCTGGCCGTACCGAACACCGTGACCAGGATGGACAGTCCGAGGGAGCCGCCCACCTGCTGGGTGGCGTTGAGCAGCCCGGAGGCGGCGCCGGTCTCCTCGGTCCGGACGTTGGAGAGCGCCATCAGGGTGAGCGAGACGAACTCCATGCCCATGCCCAGGCTGAACACGAGAAGCGGGCCGAGGACACTGCCCGCGTAAGTGGAGTGGACGTCGGTCAGGGTGAGCCAGGCCAGACCCCCCGCCGCGAGGATCCCGCCCACCACCATGAAGGGTTTGGGGCCGAACACGGGCAGGAACCGTGAGGCCAGTCCGGCGCCGACCGCGATGACGGCGCTGACCGGCAGGAAGGCGAAGCCGGTGGCCAGCGGGCTGAAACCCAGCACGTCCTGCGTGAAGAGCGTGAGGAAGAAGAACAT
The DNA here is from genome assembly GCF_040704615.1 of Streptomyces sp. NPDC046862. Classification (NCBI taxonomy): domain Bacteria; kingdom Bacillati; phylum Actinomycetota; class Actinomycetes; order Kitasatosporales; family Streptomycetaceae; genus Streptomyces; species Streptomyces sp. NPDC046862. The sequence goes on from NZ_JBEYXP010000003.1 coordinate 55,883, forward strand.
GCCGAAGATCGCGGCAGCGAGGCACAGCATGATGCCGTAGGTCCCCGCACGGTTACGGTCGGCGAACATGTGCAGCGGCGTGATCGGCTGTCTGGACCGCCTCTCCACCAGGACGAACCCCGCGAGGACGACGACGGCCGCGGCGAACGAGGCCACCGTGAGCGGGTCCCGCCAGCCGTCCTGCGCGGCTCTGATGAACCCGTACACGAGCAGCACCATGCCGACGGTGGACATCAGCGCACCGGTGACGTCGAAGTGGCCCGGATGGCGTTCGGACTCTCTGATGAAGCGGGGCGTGGCAAGGGCGATGAGCAGCCCGATCGGCACGTTGACGAAGAGCACCCACCGCCAGTCCAGCCACTCGACGAGCACCCCGCCCAGGAGCAGCCCGATCGCGCCGCCGCCCGCCGAGACACCGGCGAACACCCCGAACGCCCGGTTGCGCTCCGGCCCTTCGCGGAAGGTGGTGCTGATCAGGGCGAGTGCCGTCGGGGAGGCGATGGCGCCGCCGACGCCCTGGAGGGCGCGCGCGGCGAGGAGTTGGCCGGAGTTCTGGGCGAGCCCGCCGAGCAGGGAGGCAAGCGCGAAGAGCAGCACACCGGAGATGAAGACGCGCCGTCTGCCGAGGATGTCGCCGGTCCGGCCGCCGAGGAGCAGCAGACCGCCGAAGGTGAGCGTGTACGCGTTGACCACCCAGGACAGGTTGGTGGTGGAGAAGTCCAGGGCGCTCTGGATGTTGGGCAGCGCGATGTTCACGATGGTGATGTCCAGCACCACCATCAGCTGGCACGACGCGATCACCAGCAGCGCGATCGCGCTTCCGCCACCGCCGGGTTCCCGGGCGGTGCTCTGGGGTGCGGAGGTCGGCTGCGGGCTGCTGCTCATGACGGGTCGCACTCTCGGGGACGAACCCTCGGGAGGGGCCAGTGGACGGCCCCGTCCACTGCGGTTTCCTCCGTTCGACCGTACGCCCGCGCCCGGGTCGTCACCACTCGGTCAGCCCGCGCCCGCGGGGCGAGGCCTCACCGGCCCCGCCCCGCGGGTACGGGCGTCGTGACGGCCGCGAAGACGTCTGAGCCGGACCGGCCCCGTCGCGCCTCCCGCTCCGTCTCAGGCCGCCACCCCGGCGCCCCGCTCACCCCCGTCCCGGTGGATCGGCGTCCCCGAGCCTGTCAGCGGAACGCCCGTGCCGCCCCTGCGGAGCGCGACGATCTCCGCCGCGATGGACAGCGCGGTCTCCTCGGGCGTGCGGGCGCCGAGGTCGAGGCCGATCGGCGACCTGAGACGGGACAGCTCCTCATCACTCACGCCCGCTTCACGCAGCCGCCGCTCGCGGTCGGCGTGCGTGCGGCGCGAGCCCATCGCGCCGACGAAGGCGACCGGCATGCGCAGGGCCTCGGTCAACAGCGGGATGTCGAACTTGGCGTCGTGGGTGAGGACGCACAGCACCGTGCGCGCGTCGGTCTCAGTACTGCGCAGGTAGCGGTGCGGCCAGTCGACGACGATGTCGTCGGCCTCGGGGAAGCGGGCCCGGGTGGCGAAGACGGGCCGGGCGTCGCACACGGTCACGTGGTAGCCGAGGAACTTGCCGGCGCGTACGAGGGCGGCGGCGAAGTCGATCGCGCCGAAGACGATCATACGGGGCGGTGGCACGGACGACTCGACGAGCAGGGTGAGGCCACCGGGACAGTGGGAGCCGTCCTCGGACAGCTCCAGCGTGCCGGTGGTGCCGCTGTCCAACAGGGCGCCGGCCTGGGCGAACGCTGTGCGGTCCAGGTCCGGGTCCCCGCCGAGGCTTCCGTCGTACGAGCCGTCGGGCCGTACGAGCAGGGCCCGGCCGAGGAGTTCGTCCGGACCCCGGACCACCCGGGCGAGGGCCAATGGCTCTCCCTGGGACGCGGCCGACAGCGCCGTCAGGAACACCGGCCTCACCGGTGCGTGCGCGCCGACCGGCGTGACCAGGATGTCGATGATCCCACCGCAGGTCAGCCCGACGGCGAAGGCGTCCTCGTCGCTGTAGCCGAAGCGCTGCGACACGGCCCGTCCCTCCGCCAACGCCTCTTGGCACAGCTCGTACACGGCGCCCTCCACACAGCCGCCGGAGACCGAGCCGATGGCCGTGCCCTCGCTGTCGACGGCGAGGGCGGCGCCGGGAGGGCGCGGGGCGCTGCCGCTGACCGCCACGACGGTGGCGACGGCGAAGTCCCGGCCCTCCTCGGCCCAGCGGTGCAACTCGGCGGCGATGTCAAGCATGTCCGCCTGCCGTCAGGACCCGGTCCGGGCGGATGGGCAGGTCGCGGTGGCGTACGCCGGTCGCGTGCCACACCGCGTTGGCGACGGCCGCCGCGGCGCCCACGATGCCGATCTCGCCGATGCCCTTGATCCCGACCGGGTCTTCCGGGTCCACGTCGTCCACCCAGTCGGCCTCGATGTGGGGCACGTCCGCGTGCGCGGCGACGTGGTAGCCCGCCAGGTCGGCGCCGTAGTGACCGCCCGTGGCCCCGTCCCGCACCGCCTCCTCGTGCAGGGCCATGGAGATGCCCCAGGTCATCCCGCCGATGAACTGGTTGCGGGCGGTCAGCGGGTTGACGATGCGGCCGGCCGCGAAGACGCCGAGCATGCGCCGCACCCGCACCTCGCCGGTGGCGGGGTCCACGGCGACCTCGGCGAACTGCGCCCCGAAGGAGTGCCGTTCCTTCTGGGAGAGGGCGCCGATGGCCGCGGTGGTGTCCGACCGTACGGTGATCCCCTCCGGCGGGATGCCGGTGTTCAGGGCGAGCCGCTCCCGCAGTTCACCGGCCGCGATCATGATCGCCCACGACCAGGAGCGGGTGCCCGTCGAACCGCCGGCGATCATCGCCGGTCCGATGTCGCTGTCGCCGATGCGTATGCGGATCTGGTCCGGGGTGGTCTCCAGCGCGTCGGCGGCGACCAGGGTGAGTGCGGTCCGGGCCCCGGTTCCGATGTCCGCCGCGTTGACCCGCACGGTGAAGGTGCCGTCCGCCTCGGCCGTCACGGCCGCCGTGGACGGCCCGGCCCCGGCGCCGAAGGAGGCGGCCGCCGTGCCGGTGCCGAGCAGCCAGCGGCCGTCGCGGCGCAGTCCGGGGCGCGGGTCGCGGTCCGCCCAGCCGAACCGGCGGGCGCCCTGCCGGAAGCAGGCGATCAGGTTGCGGCTGCTGAACGGCAGCCCGGAGACGGGACCCCGCTCGGGCTCGTTGCGTACGCGCAGCTCGATCGGGTCGATCCCCACCTTCTCGGCGAGTTCGTCGAGCGCCGACTCCAGCGCGAACGACCCGGGTGCCTCACCGGGCGCCCGCATGAACGTCGGTGTCGGCACGTCGAGCCGTACGACCCGGTTGGCCGTGTGGTGGGCGTCGGCGTCGTACATCACCCGGGCCGGTCCGGCGCCGGACTCGATGAACTCGTGCACGGTCGAGGTGAGGCTCAGACAGCTGTGGTTCAGTGCGCGCAGCCGTCCGTCGGCGTCGGCGCCCAGCCTGACCCGCTGCGCGGTGGGGCTGCGGTAGCCGGCGAGCGAGAACATCTGACGGCGGGTCATGACGACGCGGACGGGGCGCTGGAGGACCGTCGCGGCCATCACCGCGGCCACCTGGTGCGCGCGCAGGCCCTTGCTCCCGAAGCCGCCACCGACGTGTTCGGACCGCACCCGTACCGAGCCCGGGTCGAGGGAGAACATGTTCGCGATCTCGCTCGCGACCCAGCTGGTGCCCTGGTTGGAGTCGACGACCTCCAGCCGCCCGCCGTCCCAGAGAGCGGTCGCCGCGTGCGGCTCCATCGGGTTGTGGTGCTCTTCCGGGGTGGTGTACTCGGAGTCCACGACGACGGCGGACGCGGTGAGCTCGGCCTCCAGGTCGCCCTTCTGCGTCACCGCCGGACCGAAGGCGTCCAGCGAGTACGCGTCCGGGCGGTCGGCGGAGAACGCGATGTCGTGCGGCTCCTGCTCGTAGTGCACCACGAGCGCCTCGGCGGCCTCCCTGGCCTGCTCGGAGGTCTCGGCGACGACCAGCGCCACCGGCCAGCCCACGTGCGGCACCCCGTCCTGCTGGAAGACGGCGGCGGTCGGGTCCGGCTTGCCGAGCATGCCGACGTAGTCGGTGTCGACGCGCGGGGCGTTCTCGTGGTGCAGCACGGTCAGCACGCCCGGCATGGCGAGGACCGCCTCGGTGTCCACCGAGCGGATGCGGCCGTGAGCGACGGTGGACAACACCAGCCAGCCGTGGGCGAGTTCGGCGAAGGGTATCTCGCCCGCGTACCGGGCCGCTCCCGTCACCTTCTCGCGGCCCTCGATGCGGGTGTGCGCGGTGCCGACGGAGCCCTTGACCGCCCTGGTCCCGGTCGTGGCGGTGGTCATCGGGTGCTCTCCTCGGCGAGTTCGGTCAGGACGGCCACCACGAGGTTGCGCATCAGGGTCACCTTGTATGCGTTGTGGGGCAGCGGCTCGGCGGCGGCCAGTTCGGCGTCCGCGGCGGCGGCGAAGGCCGCGGCGTCGGCCGGGCCGCCGGTCAGCGCGCTTTCGGCCGCACGGGCCCGCCAGGGGCGGGAGGCGACCGCGCCGAAGGCCAGACGCACCTCGCGGACGACGCCGTCCTGGACGTCGAGCGCGGCGGCGATCGAGCCGATGGCGAACGCGTACGAGGCGCGTTCACGGACCTTGCGGTAGCGGGAGTGCGCGGCCACCGGGGCGGGCGGCAGGCTCACGCCGGTGATCAGCGCGCCGGGCGGCAGCGCGGTCTCCCGGTGCGGGGTGTCACCGACGGGCAGGTAGAAGTCGGCGAGCGGCAACTCGCCGGGCCCGTCGGCGGTTTCGTACGCGACGACGGCGTCGAAGGCGGCCAGTGCCACACCCATGTCGGAGGGGTGGGTGGCCACACAGTGATCGGAGGCGCCCAGGACGGCGTGGTTGTGGTGCTCGCCGGCGATCGCGGGGCACCCGCTGCCCGGGACCCGCTTGTTGCACGGCTTGCTCACATCGGCGAAGTAGCCGCAGCGGGTGCGCTGGAGCAGGTTGCCGCCGACGGTGGCCATGTTGCGCAACTGCCCCGAGGCGCCGGCCAGCACCGCCTGCGCCAACGCCGGGTAGCGGCGCCGGACTTCGGGGTGGGCGGCGAGGTCGCTGTTGGTGACGGTCGCGCCGATCCGCAGACCGCCGTCCTCGGTCACCTCGATGCCGTCCAGTGGCAGCTCACGGACGTCGACGAGCCGGCCGGGCCGCTCCACGCCCGTCTTCATCAAGTCCACGAGGTTGGTGCCGCCGCCCAGGAAGCGGGCGTCCGGGTCGGCGTCGAGCAGGGCGAGGGCGCCGGAGACGTCCAGCGCGCGATGGTAGGCGAACTCCTTCACGCCGCAGCCCCCTCGGTCTGCTCGGTACCGTGCCCGGCCGTCTGTGCCTCGAGTCCGGCCGCACGGGCGACCGCCTCGACGATCGACACATACGCCCCGCACCGGCACAGGTTGCCGCTCATCCGCTCCCGTATCTCCTCGGGCGTCAGGGGCGGCGGCCCGGCCTCGGGCCGTACGTCGTCGGTGGCGGCGCTGGGCCAGCCCGCCGCGTGCTCCTCGATCACGGCGATCGCCGAACAGATCTGCCCGGGCGTGCAGTAGCCGCACTGATAGCCGTCCAGATCGAGGAAGGCCTGCTGCACCGGATGCAGCCGCTCGCCCTCCGCGACGCCCTCGATGGTGGTGATCTCACGCCCCTCGGCGGCCACCGCGAGCTGCAGACAGGACACGGCCCGCCGCCCGTCCAGCAGGACCGTGCAGGCACCGCACTGTCCCTGGTCGCATCCCTTCTTCGTACCGGTCAGATCAAGACGCTCGCGCAACGCGTCGAGCAGGGTGGTGCGATGGTCGACGGACAGCACATGTTTCTCACCGTTGATGTTCAAGGTGATGGCGCTGTTCGTCGAGGAGGGGGCTGTGGCCATGATCAGCCTTCTTTCGCGTATCCGGAGCACGCCCCAGGGGCGATCCGGCAGGCAGACATATCAGGAGAGGTATCGGTGAGTGACGTAACAGGACGGGGCCCACAGGGAGATGACATAGAAGCAGATGACATATGGGGAGACGTGGTGATGGAGCTGTACGTCGCGTTGTCGGTTCGGGAGCATGGACTGGGCAGGAACGCTGAAGGCGAACGGCCACCCGGCTACCGACACCACCCGCCCTCACAGGTAAGGTGGACCTAACCGGACAGCTGTCCGCTCACAGAAACGTAACGGACAACTGTCCGGTTCGGCAAGGACGGGATTCGGCCACGGGCCCGCGAGGAGGACGAGTGCGGCAGAAGAAGGACGCACCCCTGCGTTCGGACGCGCAGCGCAATCGCGAGCGCATCCTGGAGGTCGCACTGGCCGAGCTGACGCTCTGTGCCGACGCCCCACTGAGCGCGATCGCCAAGAAGGCGGGCGTAGGGCAGGGCACGTTCTACCGCAACTTCCCGCATCGGGAGGCGCTCGTCCTCGAGATCTACCGTCACGAGATGCAGCAGGTCGCCGACAGCGCGGCCCAGCTGCTCGCGACCCGGGAGCCCGACCAGGCGCTGCGCGAGTGGATGGACCACCTCGCCGGATTCGCCATGACCAAGGCCGGTCTGGCCGACGCGATCCGCCAGGCCACCAGCACACCGGGAAGCCCGGGAAAACCGGGACACACACCGGTGACCTCCGCGGCCGAGCTCCTGCTCCGCGCGGCGGAGGAGGCCGGCACCATCCGCCCCGGAGTGACGGGGGACGACTTCCTCCTCGCCATCGCCGGACTGTGGCAGATCGACCCCCGCCAGGACTGGCGGACCCGCACCACCCGGCTGCTGGACCTGGTCATGGACGGCCTGCGCGCGGGAGCACCCGGGCGCTGAGCGACACCGGTCCGCGCCGCCGGTCCGCGCCCCCGCGGGCGGCACCCACACCGGGCTCCGTCGGCTCACACGCCACATCAAGGACAACTGGTGCGTGCACAACGGTTGTCCGGCTCGGCACAGTGCGGCTTACATATGGGGAAAGCATCCGAGGTATGCGCTTTCCCGCACGCGTTTACGCACCACGAAATGCCGGCCGACCCATGACGGGTGTCCAGCCGACGAGGGGTGTCCAGCGATGTCCAGAACGCACCGTCCACAAGGAAGAATCGCCCTCGCCACGTTATCCCTGATCCTCACCGCCAGCGCCTGCGGCTCAGGCTCAGGTTCCCAGGAATCGTCCGATGACCCCATCACGATCGGCGTCTCCCTACCACTGACCGGCGACTTCTCCGAACCCGGCAAGGGCGTCGAACGGGGCTACAAGGCCTGGGCGAAGATCGTCAACGACAAGGGCGGGCTCCTGGGCCGCAAGGTCGAGCTGAAGATCCTCGACGACCAGTCCAACGCCGACCGCGTCGTCTCCGACTACGAGCAACTGATCGGCAGGGACGAGGTCGACCTCGTCTTCGGTCCCTTCTCCACCCGGCTCGTCGTCCCGTCCGCCCGCGTGGCCGAGGAGTACGGAATGCTCTTCGTGGAGCCCGCGGGAGCCGCACCGGAGGTCTTCACCCAGGGCTTCAAGAACCTCTTCTACGCGGCTCCGGCCGTCGCGAACGACCACTACAAGCACCTGGCCGAGTACATCCTCGCCATGCCGGAGAACGAGCGGCCCAGGACGGTCGCGTACGCCGCCATGGACGACCCCTTCGCCCAGGGAACGGCCTACGGGCTGAAGGACAGACTTCAGAAGGCCGGCATCAGGACCGTCGCCGACGAGGTCTACCCGCCGAACACCACCGACTTCGGCAACATCGCCGCCAAGATCGCCGACTCAAAGGCGGACATGGTGGTGGGCGGCACCCAGTACCAGGACGGCGTCAACCTGATCGTCGCTCTCCAACAGCTGGACTACCAGCCGAAGATGGCCGCCTTCTCCACCGCGCCGACCGAACCCGAGTTCGCCAAGGCCATCGGCAACAAGACCGAGGGGATCCTCGCGCCCACCGGCTACACCCAGAAGGCGGACTACCCCAGCAACAAGGAGTTCGTCGAGAAGTACACCAAGCAGTACGGCAAGGCGCCCGAGGAGGACGAGGCCAACGCCTACACCACGGGCCAGGTGGTCGCCGCCGCCGTCGAGGCGGCCGACTGCGCCTCCCAGGACCCCGACTGCCAGGGCGAGTTGGTGACGTGGCTGCGCGGCAACACGGTGCAGACCGTGGTCGGTCCCCTGAAGTGGGACGACAAGGGCCGCCCCCAGAGCGCTCACATGATCCAGCAGTGGATCGACGGCGAGATCCAGATCGTGCTCCCCGAGGCACAGAAGGAAGCCGACCTCGTCCATCCGAAGCCGAAGTGGTGATGCGGGCGTGCCCTCCGCGAGCCTCGTCTTCCAGAGCGTCGTCCTCGGTGTGCTGCTGGGTGGGCTCTACGCCCTGCTGGCCGCGGGCCTCACCCTCTACTTCGGCGTCATGCGCGTCGTGATGATCGCCCACTCCGCCTTCCTGATCCTCGCCGCCTACCTCGCCTGGTACGCCCACCGGGAGACCGGCATCGACCCGCTGCTCACCCTGTTCGTCACCGTCCCGCTGTTCTTCGCCGCCGGGGTCGCCATGCAGCGGCTGCTCCTGACCCGCCTCCGCCCGGCGACGCTCACCATGATGTCCGTGCTGCTCACCTTCTCGGTGGCGCTGGTCATCGAGGGACTGCTCGGGTACGCGTTCAGCGGCACCCAGCGCCGTGTCCGGCTCGGCTACAGCTCGGCGAGCATCGAGTTCTTCGGGGCGCGCGTCGCGGTGGTCAAGCTGATCGCCTTCGGTATGGCGGCGCTCGCCCTGCTCGGGCTCTACGTCCTGATGAAGCACAGCCGGTTCGGACAGGCGCTGCGGGCCACCATCCAGCACCGCGAGGCCGCCCAGTTGCTCGGCATCGACACCGACCGGATCGCCGGGTACGGCTTCGGGCTCGGCCTCGCCACGGCGGCCGTCGGCGGCACGGCACTGTCCCTGGACACCACCATCTACCCGTCGCTGCACTGGCACTGGATCGGCCCGCTGATGGCCATCATCGTCGTCGGCGGCCTCGGCAGCGTGCCGGGGGCCGCGATCGCCGCCATGACGCTGGGCATGCTGCAGAGTCTGCTGCAACTGGAACTCTCGACGACCTGGGCGCAGACCGTGTTCTACGTCGCGCTCTTCGCCACCCTGGCGGTCCGGCCGCAGGGATTCTTCGGGGGGCGGCTTGCGCAGAGGTTCTGAACTCCCGTCCCGGACAGGTCAATTACTGCACCTCGGCGCCATGCTGGCCGCCGTCGCCGTGGCCCTCTCCTTCCCGTCCATGGCCCCGAGCCCGTACGAGATCACCGTGGGCATCGCCGTCCTCAACTATGCGGTGCTGTCCACCTCCTGGAACTTCGTCGGCGGCTTCACCGGCTACATCTCCCTCGGGCACGGGGCGTTCTCCGGACTCGGTGCCTACGGAACGGGGCTGCTGACCGCCAAGGCCGAACTCCCGCCGTTCGCCGCGCTGTTCGTGGCCGCCGCCCTCGTGTCCGTGATCGCCGTCCCCGTCGGCTACGCCGCCCTGCGGGTGCGGGGCGCCTCCTTCGTCATCGTCTCCATCGCCCTCGTCCTCATCCTGCTGCTGGTCTTCCAGAGCTGGGCCTCCCTCACCGGCGGCTCCCGGGGGCTGGTCGTCCCACGGCCCTTCCCCGGCATGCTGCGGGCCGAGCACCACCGGACCTTCTACTTCCTCTTCCTGGCGCTGCTCGCGACGGCCCTGCTGGCCTGGTGGGCCATCGACCGCTCACGGTTCGGCATGGGCCTGAAGGCGATCCGCGAGGACGAGGACAAGGCCCAGTCCCTCGGCACGCCCACGTACACGTACAAGCTGGTGGTCTTCGTCGTCTCGGCCGCCTTCACCGCGCTGGCCGGCGGCCTGTACGCGCTCTGGTTCGGCGACCTCGACCCCGTCTTCCAGTTCTCCATCCTCAGCGGCGCCTACATGGTGCTGATGGCCCTGCTCGGAGGCGTACGCCATCTGTACGGGCCGCTGCTCGGGGCCGTGGCCGTCGGGTACGCGCTCGAGTACGCCAAGGTCGAGTACGGCGACACTCCGCTGCACCTGGTCGTGGCGGGGCTGCTCCTGTTCGTCGTCGTGATGTTCATGCCGGACGGGGTCATCCCGGCCGCCGGCGCTCTGCTCGGCCGGCTCCGCAGGACCGGCGAGACGTCCATCAGGGAGGTGACCGCCGCCGAACTGCGGGGGCGGCGCGAAGAGGGCGAGGGAACGGAGGTGAGGGACAGTGAGCGAACCGGAAGGGGCGCCTGAAGGCGTGCCGCGGCCCGAACCGAGTCTGGCGACCGAGGGGCTCACCAAGGCCTTCGGCGGTGTCACCGCTCTCGACTCCGCCGCCGTCGCCTTCCACCACGGCAAGGTCAACGCCCTGATCGGCCCCAACGGTTCGGGCAAGACGACCTTCTTCAACTGCGTCACCGGGATGATCCGCCCGGACGCGGGCCGTGTCACCTACCGCGGCCGCGACCTCACCGGCAGGCCCCCGCACCGGATCGCCCGCGCCGGCATCGGCCGCTCCTTCCAGCTCTGCCGGGTCTTCCCCCGGATGACCGTGCTGGAGAACCTGCTCGCCGCCGTGCGTCCCGGCTCCCTCGCCGGACAGCTCGCACGCGCGGGCGGCCGGGCGGAGACCGAGCGGGCCCGCGGCTGGCTGACCCGCATGGGCATCGAACACCTGGAGCGGGCGGAGGCCCGCCAACTGTCCTGGGGGCAGCAGAAGTTGCTGGAGCTCGCGGGTGTGCTGATGAGCGAGCCGGAGCTGATCCTGCTGGACGAGCCGGCGGGCGGCGTCAACCCGGCGCTGATCGACCGCATCTGCGACCTGGTCCGCGAACTCAACGCCGAGGGAAGGACGTTCCTGATCGTCGAGCACAACATGGACATGGTCATGAGCCTCAGCGACCACGTCGTCGTGTTCGACCGCGGTCGGCCGATCGCGCAGGGCCCGCCCTCGGTGATCCAGTCCGACGAACGAGTCCTCGGGGCATACCTTGGTGTCTGACTCCCCCATCCACTCCCCCATCCACTCCCCCACTCACTCCTCCACTGAATTCCTTCTCGAACTCGACGACGTACGTGCCGGGTACGGCCGTGCGGCCCTGGTCCTGCGCGGGCTGACGGTGCGGGTACCCGCCGGGGCCATCGTCTGCCTGGTCGGGCCCAACGGCGCGGGCAAGTCCACGGTCCTGAAGGTCGCCAGCGGACTCGTCACCCCACGCTCCGGACGGGTCCTCGTCGACGGCGAGGACGTCACCGGCCGCGGACCACAGCGGATGCTGGCCGCCGGGGTGGCCCATGTCCTCCAGGGCCACAGTGTGTTCCGCGAGATGACGGTCGCCGAGAACGTCCTGCTCGGCGGCTACACCGTGCGGGACAAGGCGACCGTCGCCGAGCGGGTCGCGTTCGTAAGAGACCTCTTCCCGGTCGTGGCCGAGCGGTGGACGGACCTCGCCGGGCTGCTCTCCGGCGGTCAGCAGAAACAGGTGGAGTTCGCGCGGTCGTTGATGGTCAGGCCCCGGGTGGTGCTGCTGGACGAGCCGTCCATGGGCCTCGACCCCAAGGCGACCGGTGTGGTCTTCGAGCAGATCGTGCGGATGCGGGACGCGGGAACCGCCGTGCTGCTGGTCGAGCAGAACGCACGCCGCGCCCTGGAGACCGCCGACACCGGCTGCGTCCTCGACCTCGGCCGCGTCCATGTCTCGGGCCCGGCAGGCGAGTTGCTGGCGGACCCGCAGCTCGGAGAGCTGTACCTCGGGGGCCGCCCCGCGCAAGGGTGACCTGCCCCTGTAAGGGGCGCGGGGCTGTGTTGAACATGCGGCTCCGCCGCGTGGACGCGACCAGCCACAACGAACCCGCAGCCGACCACCGACAGCAACCCGGCAGACGAGATCGATCCGGCCACGCCCCGAGTGCACCACGTCGCAAAGGAGCAAGTGGCATGTTGATACGACGAAGGCACACGATCACAGCTCTCGCGGGGGCGGCAGCCCTCCTGACCACCCTGACCGCGGCCCCCGCAGAAGCCAGGGCCCGCCCAGCTCCCGTACACCCCTCCCTGCGAAAGCACCTCACCGCGTACTACGACTTCGAGCACCCCGTGCCCGGCAACCCCGCCAAGGAGCGCGACCTCGGCTTCTCCGGCACCGACATCGACCTCGTGAACGGCGGGGCCCAGGCCCGGACGAAGGACGGCGCGCACCGGGGCAGCCGGGCCTCGCTCCAGGTGCGGCAGGTGAACCCGCAGAGCGCGGGCAACGACGACTGGAAGGCGGGCGTGTACTCGGCCTCCGGCGTTCCGACGCTCAGGGCCTTCAACGCCGTCAAGGGGATGACCGTCATGGGCTGGTTCAAGACGACCGGCCCGAACCCTGCCCTCAACACCAACACGGCCGCCCCGGACGACCGTTACGGCGCCGTCGGCCTGGCGGGGGTGCTGTCCGGGAACTCCGACGGCCACGCGGTGCGCGCCCTGCTGGAGATCATCGAGGTGAACGGCGAGCTGCGTCTGGTGGCCCTCGGCCGGCGCGTCGACGGGGCGGCCTCGCAGACCTTCGCCGCCTCCCAGGACTGGCGGACCCTGCTGCCGGACGGCGAGTGGGTGTTCCTCGCCGCCACCTTCGACTTCGACACCGGAGCCATGGCGCTGTACCGCAACGGACAGCGGCTGGACGGCTTCTACACGGTTCCCGGTGACCCCTGGGACCTCTCGGGTCCCGGTCCGCACCGGTCCTCGCCCACCGACCCGCGCGGCATCAAGATCGGCGGCAGCTTCCCGCAGAACACTGTGGAGCGCAATCCCTGCGACTGCCGCATGGACAGCCTGATGTTCCTGGACAGCGCGGTGGACGGCGCACACATACGAGCCCAGTACCGGCTCATGACCAGCCACTGAGGACGCATGTCGACGAAGGAGTGACACATGGCCCCATCTCCCGGCGCCAGACCGAGAACCCTCTTCCCCACCGCACTCGCCATCCTCGCGCTGTTGCTGTCGGCCCTCGTCGGCCTCCCCGGCACAGCGCACGCCGCCGACCCGATCACCGATCCCATCCCCGAGCGGCCCGCGGCCTCCGGCATCGGGCTGACCGTCGAGGAGTACGCCGCCTTCCCGAAGACGGAGCCACCGCCCGGCCCGGTCACCGATCCACGGCTGATGCGGCAGGCCCGTATCAACTACCTGAGCGAACTGCCCGACCGGTCCGGCCGGATGGCCGTCCCCGACCTCAACGGCAAGCTGTACCTGGTGAAGGACGGCACCCCGCGCCTCTACCTCGACATCGCAGCCGCCTTCGCCCCGCGGTTCTTCGCCAGCCGGGGCCTCGGACAGGGCTTCGGGTTCGTCACCTTCGACCCCGGCTTCCGGCGCAACGGCCGCTTCTACACCGTCCACACCGAACTGGCCTCGACCACCACGGCCGTGCCCGACTTCCGGCAGGCCGCCACGACGAACTACCACGGCGTCATCACCGAGTGGACCGCCGACGACCCCTCCGCCGACACCTTCTCGGGCACCCGCCGGGAGATCCTGCGCATCGGTTTCGCGGGCACGGTCCACGGCATCCAGCAGATCGACTTCAACCCCACGGCCCGGCCTCACAGCCCCGACCGCGGCCTGCTCTACGTCGCCGTCGGCGACGGCAGCGAGGGCTTCAGGAACAGTGAGCCGCAGGACCTCTCCCTGCCGCACGGCAAGATCCTGCGCATCGACCCGCGCGGCACCAACAGCGCCAACGGCAAGTACGGCATCCCGGCCGGGAATCCGTTCACCGGCACTCCCGGCGCGCTGGGAGAGATCTACGCGTACGGCATGCGCGACCCGCACCGCTTCAGCTGGGACCCGGGCGGCAGCCATCGCATGTACCTGGGGCACATCGGGCAGCACGCCGTGGAGTCCGTGTACGAGGTCCGGGCGGGCGACAACTTCGGCTGGAGCGAGCGCGAGGCCGCCTTCGTCTTCGACAAGAAGGCCACCGACCCCTGCGCCCAGATCCTCCCGCTCCCCGAGGACGACGAGAAGTACGGCTACACCTACCCCGTCGCCGCCTACGACCACGACCCGCCCGCCGACTGGAACTGCCGCTCCGACGTGGGCCGGGCCGTCGTCGGAGGCTTCGTCTATCGCGGCCGTGACCTGCCCGCACTGCGCGGCACGTACATCTTCGGGGACCTCGTCGACGGACGTCTGCTCTTCGCCGACACCAAGGACATGCGGCGCGGCAGCAAGGAACTCGCCCAGCTGTACGACCTCATGCTGTACGACGAGAGCGGCAAGCGCGTCACCATGCGGGATCTGGCCGGGGATGCGCGGGTGGACCTGCGGTTCGGGCAGGACGCCGACGGTGAGCTGTACCTGCTGTCCAAGGCCAACGGCAAGATCTGGAAGGTCACCGGCACCCGGACGTTCGCCTCCTGCGACACCGGCGGCTCCCGACTCACCCACGTCATGGACGCGAGGAACTGGGCTCCCGTGACCCCGTCCAAGTGGCGCTTTCCGGGCCGTGAAGCCGTCCTCGCCGAGGCCGGGGTCCAACGGCCGGGTCCGCGCCGTCCGTTCGAGTACGCCGTGCTGACCGCGGGCCGGGAGTACGGTGACGTGCGGATCGACGCCGAGGTGCGGATCGACACTCCGGTCGAGGTCACCAACCGGGACGTGATCCTCGTCTTCGACCATCAGTCGGACACGAGGTTCTCCTACGTCCATCTGTCCTCGGACAACACCATCTACCCGCACAACGGCATCTTCGTCGTCAACGACGCGGACCGGGTGCGGATCGAGGACCAGTGGAACGGCAGGACGGGCGCACCACCGGCCATCACGGACACCGCCTGGCACCGGGTGCGGGTCGTGCGCTGTGCGAGCAGCGGTGAGGTCGCGGTCTACCTGGACGGCTCGAAGCGCCCGCTGATGACCGCCGTCGACACCACGCTCGCCTCCGGCAGAGTGGGCTTCGGGTCGTTCGACAACACCGGTCGGCTGCGTGGTCTGAAGGTCTCCGCTCCCTGAGAACAGGTGCCCACCCCGTCGTGTCCGGCGGGCGGTCTGCCCAACTCCGGCAGTGCGTCCGCCGCCGACTCGGAGGCAGGCTCCCTCGCGAGCCTTCACCACGTATCGCTCACGCAGCCCGGCATTCGCAATTACCTGTCGACGTAACACACATAACGACTGTTGGGTCCATGCCCCTTTGTGCTCCCGTGCGCCCCCAAGGAAAAGAGATCCGGGGGGCCGACTGCGGATGGACTGGGCAGGACATGATTCGGGCACCAAGCCGAAGGAACAGTCACCGACTTTCGTGAGTCGACTGAGGCAGGTGGTATCGCGATGAGCGGCACAATCCCCGAACCAGAACGCAAGTGGACAGTGGGTACTGCGCCCGGCATATTCCCACCCATCAGCCACGGTATCGCTTTGTTCCGCAGACCGTTGGCATTTTTGAATTCCCTACCCACACAGGGCGATCTCGTCGAGATACGCCTGGGAACGCTGCGCGCCTGGGTGGTGTGTCACCCGGAACTGGTCCACAGGATGCTCATGGACACACGCACCTTCGACAAGGGCGGTCCGCAGTACGACAGGCTCAAAATCCTGATGGGTGACAGTCTCGTCACCTGCCGCCACGACGCGCATCGACAGCAGCGCAAGCTGCTGCAACCCGGCTTCCGCCCCTCCCGGGTCGCCGATCACACGGACCTGATGGGCAGGGAAGCCGAGTCGCTGTGCCGCGAGTGGCTGCCGGGGCAGAGGATCGACGTCAGCGCGGCGATGATGGCACTGACGACGCGCGTCACCAGTCGCGTGCTCTTCTCCGACTCGCTCAGCGACCCGGCAGCCGCCGAGGTGCGCGACTGCCTCGGTGCCATCGTCCGGGGCCTGTTCATTCGCACCGTCGTACCGGTCGACGCCCCGTTCCGTATCCCGACACCCGCGAACCGTCGCTATCGGCGCGCGATCGACCGCCTTCACGGGATCATCGACTCGGTCGTCGCGGAGCGCCGCCGAGGCGCTCCCCGCGACGACCTGCTGGGCACCCTCCTGGAAGCCACAGGTGACGGCCACGCGGGAACCACGGTCACCGAACAGATGGTCCACGATCAGCTCATCACGCTCCTGCTCACCGGAGTGGAAACCACCGCTCTGTGCATGACCTCCGCCTTCAGTCTCCTGGCGCGGCACCCCGAGGCGGAGCGCCGGCTGCAAGCCGAAGCCGACGCGGTGCTCGCCGGGGGGCGACGGCCCGGCCCCGACGACATGCCACGCCTCGTTCACACCCGGTGCGTCATCACCGAGACGCTGCGTCACTCCCCGCCCGGCTGGCTCTTCACCCGCGTCACGACGACGGAGACGGCACTCGGCGGACACCGGCTTCCCCAGGGAGCCACCATCATGTACAGCCCCTACCTCCTGCATCACGACCCCGCGTCGTTCCCCGACCCCGACCGGTTCCTGCCCGATCGCTGGCTGGAGGGGCGGACCACCACAGCACCGCACCACGCGATGCTGCCGTTTGCCACAGGCAGCCGAAAGTGCATCGGCGACGCGTTCGCCATGACGGAGGCCACGGTGGCCGTCGCGACCATCGCCGCTCGCTGGCGTCTGCGCCATCTGCCCGGGCCTGTCGAACAGCCGCGCCCCGCGGCGACGCTGGGGCCGAGGTCACTGGTGATGACTTGCGAACCGCGCTCGCACGAGCCGCTCGGCGCACGGCCTCGTGCGCGTTCTCTCGCGCCCCGGGCAACGGGGACACCCCGAGGGCAGGACTCCCGAACGGCAGGTGACAGCAATGTCGACGACGCATGAGGAAATCGCGGTCCACCCGCAGGGGGGATTTCCGACCGCCAGCCTGAAGGACCTGATCGACACCAACCTCTACATGCCGTTCCCGTTCCTGCGCAATCGCCATGAATCCGAAGCAACAGCGGGGGTCGGGAAATGGCTGCGCGCATGGGGGCTGACCGACGCTCCGGCCGTGGCCGCGATGATCGCCTGCACTCGCCCCGCCCAACTCGCCTCCTACAACAGCCCGACCGTCGACGCCGGCATTCTCCAGATCGTGGCCAATCAGATCGCCTACCAGTTCATCTTCGACGACCAGGCGGAAGAGGTGGGCCGGAGGCAGCCGGGCCGGCTCCTGCCGATGCTGAGCGAGAGCGTCGGAATCCTGCGGGACGGACAGCGGCCCACCACCCGCCTCGGGGCCGCACTCGCCGATCTCCACCGGCAGGTGCAGGAGCGGTGTACGCCCGCTCAAGCCGCTCGATGGGCGGGGAACAGCCGGGAGTACGTGCACGGCTTGCTGTACGAAGCGGTGGCCCAGACGGATCCGGCCCCGTTGGGTATCGGGCTGTGCGGCTCGATCCGGTCTCTGACCGCGGGCATCGAGCCCTTCTTCCCGCTGTACGAGGCCGCGCAGTCCCGCGAGCTACCCCCGGAAGACCTCTGCGACGCGAGGATGCGGCGGCTGCGGCGCCTGTCGGTCGACGCGGCGGTGTGGACGGCCGACCTCTTCTCCGCGGTCAAGGAGCAACGGGTGGGCGGAATGATCAATCTCGCCCTCGGCTACCAACGCGCGAACCACTGCTCCCTGCCCGAGGCCGTCATGCTGGCGATCCGACGCATAAACAGTGCGATCCACGAATTCGAGAAGCTCTACGGGGAGATGGAGCCGGAACTGGGTCCGGCCGGCGTCGGCTATCTGGACGGCATGTCCGGCTGGATCCGCGGGTGCTACTACTGGTCCCGTAGCGTGCCCCGCTACGCGGACGCGGCGGCGGTGCCGGCGCTCCCCTGAGGTCGGCAACCGGTCACCGCCCACAGCTCGGCCGCCAGACGCGGGCACATTCGAGTCAGATTACCCGAGGGAAATACGCCTAAACCACCGCACCGCACGATTCGCCCTTCCCTGTGTTCTCATTTCTCAATACGACCACCCGCTGTCCATAAGGGCGTACTCTCAGCGCTGTCCTCCGAGGCTCAACAACAGGAAGCGGTAGGGCACATGGCGCATGACCTGCGGCAATCGATCACCGAGTACCGTCTGTTGCTCGAACGCCAGAGGGAACTCCATGCGCTCGACGTCGCGTTGGCGAACCTTGGCCACGCCGTCGACGGTGTACCACGGGCAGGGCACGCCGGGCTGGTCACGTTCACCGGCCCGGCCGGGCTGGGGAAGACCGCGCTCATGGCCGAAGCACGCACCCGGGCCGCGGCCCGCGGCTTCAGAGTGATCTCGGGCAAGGGCGGTGAGAACGAACAGGAAGTGGCCTTCCGTGTGGTGCGCCAACTGGTGCAGCCTCCTCTGGCGGCGATGGCCGAGACGGAGCGCCGGGAGTTCCTGGGAGGCTGGTACGACATCGTCGCGGCCGTGCTCGGGCTCGAGGCGGCGGACTCCTCCCGCGTACCGGATCCCATCGGCGTGCGCGACGGCCTCGACTGGGTCATGACACGCCTCGCGATGACGAGAGGACCCGTCGTCCTGCTCCTGGACGACATGCACTGGGCCGACACGGAATCACTGAACTGGCTCGCCTCCTTCGCGCCACGGGCCGATGATCTCCCACTGCTTGTCGTCGCGGCCTACCGGCCCGACGAACTGCCTGCCGAGGCGGCCGCCTTCCGCGCGCTCGTCACAGGCCACGGCCACCGTCCTCACACCCTGGCGCCGCTCACCGCCGCCGGCGTGGCACGAATGGTCAGGGCCGAGGTCGGCGAGGAAGCCGAGGACGCGTTCTGCGACGAGTGCTGGACGGTCACAGGGGGAAACCCTTTCGAGACAGTCGAACTCGCCATCCGGCTCGGCGAACGGCGGATGAGGGGCAGTCAGGACGAGTTGCCCGTGATGCGGGATCTGGCCTCGGCTGTCAAGGGCCCCGGCTTGCTCGACCAACTGCACCGGCTCGGCACGACCACCGTGCGCTTCGCGTTCGCCGCCGCCGTCCTGGGCACCTCCATCTCTCCGGAACTCGCCGCCACCATCGCGGTGATCGGCCGTGAGGAGGCCTCCCTGGCCACAGAGAGGCTGCGTGCCGCCCGGATCCTGGCCGAGCCGTCGGGGCCGGGGGGCGACCTGGAGTTCGTCCATCCGCTGATCGCCACGACGGTCTACCGGGCCATTCCCTCGGGCCTGCGCGTCGGCCTGCACAACTCGGCGGCGGTGACCGTCCGGGCGGCGGGGTCCGGGCCGGCTGCCGCTGCCCGCCATCTGCTGGAGGTTCCCTGCGACGGTAAGCCGGAAGCGGTCGAGTGCCTGCGGGAGGCCGCCCGTGAATACCTCAGTGCCGGTGCTCCCGAGGCCGCCCGGCGCGTCCTGACCCGGGCGCTGCAGGAGCCGCCCCGCCCCGAGGACCGTGCGGCACTCCTGCACGAACTCGCCTGCTCGACCTTCCTGATCGAACCCGCGGCGACCGTCAGTCATCTCCGGGCGGCCCTGGCGGAGCCCGGAGTCGACTCCGACCTGCGTGCCTCCGTCGTCTACCGGCTGACCCAGGCGCTGGCCCACACCGACCAGGTGGCCGAGGCCGCGGCCGTGGCCGCCGACGAGGCGCAGCACGCCACCAATCCGCGCGTCCGGCTACGCATGCAGGCCGACCATTTCGTTTGGAGCGCGTGCAGCGCCGACGAACCCGACTCCTCCGCCCGCTCGCGCAGGCTGGCGAGGCTCGCCGAGCGTCTGAGCGGTCGCCCCGGTCTGGAGGAGCGGTACATCCTCGGTCTGCGGGCCTGGGACGCCGTGATGCGGGGCGAGCCGCGGCAGACCGCCCTCCAGTACGCCGAAGAGGCTCTGCGCGGCGGGCTCAGCTGGACCGCCGAGAACCGTGGCTTCGAGGTGCCCGTTTCGGTCGCCCTGACCTTCATGTACTGCGACCAGCCACGACGAGCCGAGGAACTGTTCAACAAGGGCATGGCCGAGTGCGCGACCAAAGGCTGGCACGGCTCACACCTGGCCGTCGGCCAAACCCTCCTCGGTTACATCCGCTACCGCCGCGGCTGCCTGGCCGAGGCGGAGGACCTGGTACGGGAGGGCCTGCGCACCGCGGACCGGGTGGAAGGAGCGGTGCCGGCCCAGTGGTTCGCCATCGGCATCCTCATCCAGACCCTCCTGGCCCGGGGACGGACCGGCGACGCGCGTCGGCTCGCCGACTTCTACCATTACGGCGAGGTGGTTCCGAACGCCGTCATCTACCCCGACCCCCCGCACGGCCTACGCCGAGCTGCTCCTGGCCGAGGGACGACACGACGAGGCGGCGGACCTGCTGTCCGTCGTCGGGGACCGGCACGAGTCCCGCGACTGGCACAACCCGAGCTGGTGCCCCTGGCAGCTGGACCTGGCCTCGGCTCTCGCCCCCACCGCTCCCGACCAGGCGATCCGCCTCGCCCGGGACGCCGCCAAGGCCGCCCGTGACTTCGGTGCCGCCTCCGCGATCGGCCAGGCGCTCCACACCGAGGCCGAGGTGACCGGCGGGCCGGCGGCGCTCGACCTGTACGCCGAGGCCGTCGACCATCTCGAGCGCTCCCCCGCCTCGTACGAACTGGCCCGTGCACTGGTCGGCTACGGCGCCGCACTGGCCCGCAACGGCCGCGTGCAGGAGGCCGCGGACTGTCTCTACCAGGGGCAGGAAGGGGCCGTCCACTGCGGTGCCGAGGCCCTGGCCTCCCGGGCCAGGGAAGAGCTCTCGGCGGCGGGGCTGCGGCCGCTGCCCCTGCGGTACCCGCAGACGGACACGCTCACCGCCCCTGAACGCGGAGCCGCCGAAATGACGGCCAAGGGGCACCCGGCGGCTGTGGTCGCGAAGGAACTGCGCCTCACGGAGCGGGGCGTGCGGCGGCTGCTCTCCTCCGTCTACCGCAAGATCGGCACCGACTCCGCGGGCCTCGCCAAGGCCCTGGAGACGTTTCCTCGCCCGCGAGAGTGATCCTGGATCCTGTGTGTCTCTTCGCCCCGGCTCAGGCGAGTTCGGTCAGTTCGCCGTCGGTGATGCGGTGGAGCAGGACGAATTTCTGGATCTTGCCCATGGCGTTGGCCGGGATGTCATCGGCCACGTACCAGTGGCGTGGTGTCTTGTGGGGTGCCAGGGCGCTGCGCAGGTGGTCGTGGAGTTCGGCGGCGGCGGGAGGGCGGCCGGGATCGGCGGGGCTGATCACGGCGGCGATCTGTTCGCCCCACTCCCGGTCGGGGACGCCGAGCACGACGGCCTGCCGGACCAGCGGATGGGCGGCGAGCGCGGTCTCGATCTCCGCCGGGTAGATGTTCTCGCCACCGCGGATGATCAGGTCCTTGAGCCTGCCGGTGATGGTCACGAAGCCGCGCTCGTCCATGGTGCCCAGGTCGCCGGTGTGCAGCCAGCCGTCCGCGTCGACGGTCCGGGCGGTGGAGTCGGGGAGGTCGTGGTAGCCGAGCATGACCTGGTATCCGCGGGCTCGGATCTCGCCGGTCTCACCGGGCGGCACGGTGTCCGCGCCTCCCGGCGAGACGATCTTGACCTCGACCTGCCAAAGCGGCCGGCCCGTCGTGTACCGCTTGTCGTGCGCGCTGTCGTCGGGGCTGGTCTGGGCGATGACGGGGCTGAGCTCCGTCTGCCCGTAGACGGTGGAGAACCGGGCTCCGAACCGGTGCTCGGCCTCCTCGATGAGGGCCGGGGGGACGATGTCGCCCCCGGACACCAGGATGTCGAGGGCCTGGAGGTCGAAGGAGTCGAAGCCGGTGTGGGCGAGGAGCGCGGCGTGCATCACCGGGACGCCGGCGAACAGGGTGGCTCGCCACTTCTGCAGGGCGTCCAGCGCGAGTTGGGGGTCGAAGAGCTGTTGCAGCACCAGGGTGCCCGTGTTCAGCGCGGTGCCCAGCACGGTCAGCCCACAGCCCGCGGTGTGGAACAGCGGCAGCGCGCTCGCCCATACGGCGCCCTCGGGGAACTGGGCGCGGGCGGCGACGAAGGCGGCGTTGGTGACGAGCCCGCGATGGTGCAGGAGCGCGCCCTTGGGCACTCCGGTGGTGCCGGAGGTGTACTGGATCTGCGCCGCGGCCGCGGGGTCCACCGGCGGCCGCGGTCCGGTCGGGGTGCGTCGGGTCTCGTCGAGCCAGCCGGTGAAGGAGATCTGCTCGCGCAGCAGCGACAGGCGCGGACGCAGGCGGTCCGCCGTCGCGGCCATGTCCGTGCCCCGGAAGGAGTCGGCCAGCAGGAGTCCGGCGGCGCGCGACTGCGACAGCACGTGCTCCAACTCGGCCTCGCGCAGAGCCGGGTTGACGGTCACCAGGACCAGCCCGGCCAGCGCCGCGCCGTACTGGAGCACGACCCATTCGGGGAGGTTCGGCGCCCACACGGCGATGTGCTCGCCCGGCTCGAAGCGCGCCGCCAGCCAGGACGCGGCATGTTCGGCGTCGTTGAGCAACTCGGCGTAGGTCCAGGTGCGGTCGGTGCGGTCCGCTCCGGACAACGAGCTGCCGGGCGGGGCGACTTCGGCGAGCGCCACCCGTTCCGGTACGGCCGCGGCGGCCCGGCGCAGCACGTCGCCGACGGTCAGGTCCAGCACCGGACGGGAGGTGTCGGCGGGCCAATGTGACAGTTTCAGCGGAAGTGTCACGACGTCAGCTCTCCACGAGGTCGGCCGAGGCGGGTTGTCCGTGTGCCGCGCATCGGGTGACCCCTACCCCGATCTCGATCAGGGACTCCCGACCGAGTTCCGGCCGCGGGCTCAACCCCCGTGTCCGAACCTCCCTTTGGAGCTCTGGGCGCGCGTATCGGTGGGCTGTCGGTCCGCTGTCGGCGGCTTGTCGGCGGGGTCTGACACCTTTCCGGAGAACGAGCCGGGTACCCACTCGGCCGCTCTGTCCCTCCTTGGGAAGGTGATCTTCGTGCATGACGTGGTGATCGTGGGAGCGGGCCCGGTTGGCCTGTTCCTCGCCTGCGAGCTCGGCCTCGCGGACTGCTCCGTCCTGGTGCTCGAACAGGAGCCGGAGCTCCACTCCCCGTGGAGGGCTGTCCCGCTCGGGCTGCGGGGCCTGTCCGCCGCGTCGGTCGAGACGTTCTACCGCCGCGGATTGCTGCGGCAGTTACTGGCGGCATCGGGAGTCGACGACTACCCCGACGCGCCGGACGAGCCGACGCCCCCTCGTCAGGTGGGCCACTTCGCCGGGATGGTGCTCGATCCGGCCGATGTCGACGTCACGGCCCTGCCGTTCCGGCTTCCCGGCCCGGCGATGGAAGCCGTGATGACAAACCTCGACGCGGTCGAGACGCTGCTGTCCGAGCGGGCGGCCGAGCTGGGCGTGGAGATCAGACGCGGCGTCAGGGTCTCGGCCGTCACGCAGGGCGAGGAGAACGTGGTCGCGCACGCAGGCGAGCACGAGTACGCGGCGCGCTGGCTCGTCGGCTGCGACGGCGGACGCAGCACGGTGCGCAAGCTCTCGGGCTTCGAATTCGTCGGCACCGAGCCGCAGTTCACCGGCTACACCATGCTCGCCACCGTCGCCGATCCCGAGAAGCTGCGCCCCGGGATCAATTCGACACCGGCGGGCATGTACCTGCGCATGCCCGTGCAAGGACATATGGCCGTGATGGAGTTCGACGGAGGCGCGTTCGATCGCTCGCAGTCGCCGAGCCGGGAGCACCTCCAGGCGGTTCTGCGCCGTGTGTCGGGTACCGATGTGACGCTGAGCGAGGTCCACCTGGCCTCCAGCTATACCGATCGGGCGATGCAGACGACGACGTACCGGCAAGGACGCGTCCTGCTCGCGGGCGACGCCGCCCACATTCACTCTCCCTTGGGAGGGCAGGGGCTCAACGTCGGCATCGGCGACGCCATGAACCTGGGGTGGAAGCTCGCGGCGACCGTGCGCGGGGACGCGCCGGCGGGGCTTCTCGACACCTACACCCGCGAGCGCCATCCGGTCGGCGCGTGGGTGCTCGACTGGACGCGCGCCCAGGTGGCGGCCATGAAGCCGGACCAGCACGGCCAAGCGGTCCGAGCACTGATCCGCGACCTGATCGGAACCCGCGACGGAACGACCTACGTGTTCGAGAAGATGTCCGGAACGTCGGTCCGCCACGACCTCGGCGGCGAGCATCCGCTGATCGGCCGCAACGCCCCGGACTTTCGTCTTGAGGACGGCACCCGCGTCGGCGACCTGACGCGGGAAGGACGAGGCGTCGCCCTCGATTTCACCACCGACCGCCGTCTGCACGATGCGGCGAAGGGCTGGGACAAGCGGATCCGGTACGCAGCCGGGCCCGCGCGCGACGACCTCGGACTCGGTGCCGTGCTCGTCCGACCCGACGGCGTGGTCGCCTGGGCTGGCGACAGCACCTTTGATCGTGAGGCGTTCGAGCGGGCCGCCGGCCACTGGTTCGGCAGTCCGGCCATCTGAGCAGCCACCGGCGCCTTGTTCGCACCGCAGCCGACCGGGGATCACGTCGTGACGTCCACCAGGACCTTGCCGACGGCGCCGCTCTCCACCGCCCGGTGGGCTTCGGCGGTGCGGTCGAGCGGAAAGCGGACCAGCGGCAGGCCGTGTTCCTCGCCGACCGGCACGGCGCCATCGCGGACCGCGGCGGCGATGTCCTCGGCGGCCGCGGCGCGCGCATCCGGTCCGGCCGTGTAGAGCACCAGGAACTGCAGGCGTGTGTTCAGCACCATGTTCTGCAGGACGTTCAGTTCTACCGGCTTGCCACCGTCGTTGGCGTACGTCGAGATCGTGCCGCGTGTCCGCAGCACGGCGAGGTCCAGTGCGAGGTTCGCGCCCAGCGCCACCTCGGCGACGATGTCGACGCCGTCCGGGGCGATCTCGCGGATCTCGGCGGCCGGGTCGCCCTCGCGATAGTTGATCACGTGGTGGGCCCCGGCGGCGGTGGCCAGCCGGGCCTTCTCCGGGCCGCTGATCGTGCCGATCACGGTGGCGCCGGCCCATCGGGCGAGCTGGATCACCGCGTGCCCGACCGCCCCGGCCCCGCCCGCCGCGAGCACCACCCTGCCGTCGAGCGCCCCGGGCCGCAGACGGCGCGGCCCGTCCTCGGCGACGGTGAGCGTGCGGTGCGCGGTGAGCGCGGGGACGCCGAGTGAGGCGCCGACGTCGAACCCGGCCTCGTCGGGCAGCGGCACAGCCTGTTCGGCGGGCACGACGGTGAACTCGGCGGCGGTACCGGTGGGCCGACCGGCGGCGGCCATGAACACCCAGACCCGCTGCCCGACCCGGCTCCGGTCGACCCCCTCACCGACGGCGTCGATCGTGCCGGCGCCGTCGAGGTGCGGGGTGACCTCCGGGAAGTGCTTGGGGTGGCCGGCGCCGGAACGGGCCTGCCAGTCGGTCGGGTTGACTCCGGACACGGCAATCCGGACGCGCACCTCGCCGGGGCCGGGCGCGGGCAGTTCACGGTCGACGAGCCGCAGAACCTCGGGGCCGCCGTTGTCGCGGTAAATGATCGCCTTCATGATCCGTTCTTGTCCGTCCTTGGAAAATTGGTGCCTGGTGAGGAAGCGGTGCTTCTGGTCAGCCGATGGGGACCTCGTTGGAGCGGGACTCGACGGCATCGAGGATGGCCAGGGTCGCGGTGTCGAGGGTGATCTCGCCGACCGCCATGTTGGCCTCGAGATGGGCGGCGTCGGCGGTGCCGGGGATGAGCAGCACGTTCGGGGCGTGGTGCAGCAGCCAGGCGAGGCCGACCTGGGAGGGCGTGACGCCCAGGGACTCGGCCGCGGCGCGCACCGCCGGCTCCTCGGTCGCCTTGGGCAGACCTGGAAAGGCGCCGCCGAGCGGGAAGAACGGCACCCAGGCGATGCCCTCGGCCGCGCACAACCGCAGCAGGTCCTCGTCGTCGCGGGAGACGAGACTGTAGGCGTTCTGCACGCAGGCGATGCCGGCCGGCAGGGCGCGGCGAAGACCGTCGAAGGTGACGCTGCTCAGGCCGATCGCACCGATCTTGCCCTCGTCGCGCAGGGCGGTCATCACCGCGAGCTGGTCGTCGAGGCCGACGACTTGGTCGCCCTCGGGACGCAGCCCGGGGCCGGAGTCGAGGCGCCGGAGGTTGACCACCGGGAGCCGGTCGACACCGAGGCCGCGCAGGTTGTCCTCGACGCTCGCGCGCAGTTGCTCGGGCCGCTGCGCCAGACGTAACGGCAGGGGCCCTCCTGGGTCGGGGTCGGCGCCGACCTTCGTGACGACCAGGACGTCGTCCTCGGGGCGCAGCACCTCGCGGATCACGTCGTTGGCGAAACCGAAGCCGTAGAACTCGGCGGTGTCCACATGGTCGACGCCCAGCTCGACCGCGCGGCGCAGCAGCGCGACGGCCTCGCCCCGGCGGTCGCGCAGGCGCTCGAGCTGCAACGCGCCGTAGCCGATCCGGGAAACGGTGCGGCCGGCGAACTCGGTGGTCGGGGTGGTCATGACGCTGTCTCCTCGGTCGGTGACTGCAGGGCGGTGTACAGCAGTTCGGCCTGGTAGAGCGCTGCCACCCGGTGGGCGATCGGGGTGGCGTGCTCGCGGGCCTCGGCGGGCTCGTGGTGCTCGACCTTGACGAGCCACGCCGTGACGCAGTCGTGCAGCAGCGCGCGCATCCGGTCCGTCATGTCGACGACGATGTCGCGGATGGCCGGGTCGGTGGTCGCCTCGCCCCAGGTCTGCACGCCGACCCGCCCGGCCGCGGGGTCGATCGCGGCGATCAGGCGGGCGAGCAGTTCGTCGGGGTCGGGCGGGGTGTCGCTCGCGGCGTACTCGCCGAGGACCTTGGCGCGCTGGGCGAGCACCTCACGGGCGGAGGCTTGGACCAGTTCGGCCTTGTTGCGGTAGTGGGAGTAGATCGAGCCGGCCGAGAGTCCGGACTCGGCGGTGATGTCGGCGATCGAGGTCCGATCCAGGCCGTTGCGGCCGAAGCAGCGTACGGCGGCCTCGGTGATCTGGGCGCGCCGGAGTTCCTTGCGCGCGTCGGTGAGCCGGGGCATCGCGGTCCTCCCGTAAAAGGAACGGCTGTTCTGCTTGCAGACCTTACAAGAAGAACGGTTGTTTTGTTTGTTACGGGGGGGGGTGCTACACGGACGAAACCGGCCCGGTCGTGACGACCGGGCCTGTTCGTGACAGGTTTGTCGGACCCACTCAGGAACAGAAGTCGGTGATGGTGGCGGCGAGGATGCCGGTGAGGCGGTCCAGCGAGGCGAGGTCGACGTACTCGGTGGCCGCGTGGGCGCCCTCGCCGTCGGCGCCGAAGAGCAGGCAGGGGATGCCGGCCCGGTCCAGGAGGGCGCAGTCGGTCCAGTAGGGCTCGGCGCGCACCACGGGCGGGTGGCCGAGGGTCTCCTCGGCGTGACGAGCGAGGGTGCGCACGATCGGGGCCTCGGGGTCGGCCTCGAAGGGGTCGCGGTGCAGGCCTCGGGTGAGGCGGCAGCGGAAGTCGGGGACCGTGGCGGCGAGGTGGTCGAGGACGTCGGTCAGCTCCTGCTCGACGGTGTCGGCGTTCTCGCCGGGTACGGTGCGGCGCTCCAGGGTGATGCGGCAGTGCGCGGGGTAGGTGGAGGCTTCCTCGCCGCCGCGGATGAGGGAGGCGTGCACGGTGCCGGTGCCCAGGAGGGGGTGTGCCGGGCCCGTTGCGAGGCGCTGTCCCAGTTCCTCCAGGGCGACCAGGAAGTGACCGGCCCTGGCGATGGCGTCGATGCCGAGTTCGGGCCGCGAGCCGTGGGCCGCGCGGCCCTCGATCTCCACGTCGAACCAGGCGAACCCCTTGTGGGCGAGGGTGACTTCGAGGTGGCTCGGCTCGGTGACGATCGCCGCGTCGGCGGTGAAGGATTCCAGCACGTCCTCGGTGCCCGAGCTGCCGTACTCCTCGTCGGCGACGCAGGCGAGGACGACATCTCCGCGCAGCGGGCCGTGGGCGGTGGCGCGGGCGGCGGCGACCATCATGGCCGCGACGCCGCCCTTCATGTCGAAGGAGCCGCGTCCGTACATCCTGCCGTCGTGGATCCGCGGGTCGAGCGGGTCGCCGTCGTGGTCGGCGAGTCCGACCGTGTCGAGGTGTCCGTTGAGCATGAGGGTACGGCCACCGCCGCTCCCGCGGGCGATCGCGACGAGCGACGGCCGACCGGGCCGCTTCTCCAGCCTGTGGACCTCGAAGCCACGGGCGGCCAGCCACGCGCCGCAGAAGTCGGCGATGACGGCCTCGCCTGCTCCGCCGGGAACGAGATCGGGGTTGACCGAGTCGATGAAGATCAGCCTGGCCAGCAGACGGCCGGGGTCCGAGTCCGGAGGATCGACGGCTGCCGAGGTTGAAGGGGTTGAAGGGGTCTCGCGGAGCATGGGGGACCTTCCGAAGTTCATCAGCCGGAGGTGGTGGCGACCACGAGCCCGAAGCCGATGAGCACGACGCCCGTGGTCCGTCCGAGGGCACGGCGGACACGAGGCTTGTACAGAACCGGGCCGGCCTTGGACAGCAGGAGCACGTAGCCGCCCAGCCAGGCGAGGGTGAGGACGGCATGGAGAAGGACGAGGAGCGTCATGGCCCAGGCGGCGGGCAGATTCGGAGGAGCCAGCGTGGGGAGCAGGCCCGTGTAGAAGACGGCGATCTTCGGGTTGAGTACGTTGCTGACCAGGCCGACGCGCCACGGGCTCCCGACGGCGGGCTGACCGGAGTCCGTCGGGGCGGCAGCTCCGGCTGCCGATGCGGCTTCGGCTGCGGCTTCCGATGCGGCGCGACGGTGCTGCCACAGCGCCTGCGCGCCCAGGAAAATCAGGTAACCGGCGCCGAGGAGCCTGACGATCAGGTAGGCCGCCGGGGAGGCGGCCAGCACGGCGGCGAGGCCGGCCACGGTCAGCGCGCCCCAGACCAGCAGCCCGGTCACGATCCCGCCCACGGTCCGCAGCGCGTCCCCGGGGCCGGCCACGAGGGCACGCCGGGTGACCACCGCCATGTCCGGGCCGGGCACGACCGTCAACAGGGCGAGGACGCCCAGCGCGGCCGAGAAGTGGGTCAGCACGACAGAGGGCCTTTCAGGTGTCGCGTGTTCAGTCATCGACGGCGGAGTGCGGGTTGGCGGCCGCGCCCTCGGTACTCAGAAGCACGACCACCGATGTCGTGTCGAGTCCCAGTGCGGTACGGCGCTCTCCGGCACCCACGCCGGTGAGCACCGCGCGGAGGCCGGCCAGCGAGGCGGCTCCGCAGGGGCCCGAGGAGACCCCGAGAGCGGCGAGATCACCGGCCGCGCGGACGCTCTCCGCGTCGAGGACGGCGACCGCGGCGTCCAGTCCGGCATGCAGGCGTGGCCAGGCGATGCTGGAGGGAGTGCCGCAGTTCAGCCCGGCCATGGCGGTCTCGCCGGTGGTGACACTGACGGGTTCGCCGAGCGTGAGGCTTTCGAGGACGCAGGCCGCTGTCTCCGGCTCCACCGACAGCAGCGCCGACGCCCGCCCGGAGGGGCGGCTGCGGTAGTGGGTGACGACGGCCTGGGCCAATGAGCCCACACCGACGGGCACAGCGACGAGATCAGGTCCTTCGACGGCTCCTTCGTCCGTCAACTGCTCGTCGATCTCGGCACAGAGGGTGGAGTAACCCTCGACGATCCACCCCGGGATCCGCTCGTAGCCCGGCCAGGCGGTGTCCTGGACCAGGACCGTGCCCGGCGTGGCAGCGGCTTCGGACGCCACCCGTACGGCCTCGTCGTACGGTCCCGCCACCTCGGTGACCTTCGCCTCCTCGGCGACGATGGCGGCCACGGCCCGCGGGTGCACGCCCCGCGGGACGAAGACGTGGGCGCGCTGTCCGAGCAGTCGTGCCGTACGGGCCACGGCTCGGCCGTGGTTGCCGTCGGTGGCGGTGACCAGGGTGACCGGGCCCGGTTCCGTGCCGTTCGCGGCCCGATCGGCAAGCGTGCGGTGGATCGCCCAGGAGGCACCCAGCACCTTGAACGCGGGCAGCCCCAAACGGCACGACTCGTCCTTGACGAAAACCCGGCCTACCCCCAACTCGGCGGCAAGTGGGGGGAGTTCGGTGAGCGGGCTGAGCGCGTAGCCGGGCAGTGCGGTGTGGAAGCCGCGCACCTCGGCGGGTGCGGGATCACACCGCCAGGTGCGGGCACCGGGCCGTACAAGCCACGGCGGCTCGGGGAGGAGGGAAGCATTCCCGGAAGAATTCTCGGACACAGGATCAGGGTCCGACGCCCTCGTACGGTCGGTCCAGCGAATCTTTTCGACCTATACTCATCGGATAAACCGACCAGTCCAGCCAGCCCTCGGTTCCGCGAGGCGCCGGGGGAGAGAGCGGGCCGCCCGTGTTCGATCTGCACCGGCTGCGCCTGCTGCGCGAGCTCAAGCACCGCGGCACGCTCGCGGCCGTCGCCGCCGCGCTGTCCTACGCCCCGTCCTCGGTCTCCCAGCAGCTGTCCCAGTTGGAGGCCGAGGTCGGCGTCCCCCTGCTGGAACCCGTCGGGCGGCGGGTTCGGCTGACCGAGCAGGCCGAGATCCTCGTCGCCCACACAGAAGCGGTCCTGGAACGCCTGGAGCGCGCGGAGGCGGACATCGCCGCCTCCCTGACGGAGCTGACCGGCACCCTGCGCATCGCCTCGTTCCAGACGGCCGCCCTGACCCTGGTCCCGACCATGCTCGGCCTGCTGCGCGACCAGCACCCGAACCTGCGCCTCCACGTCACGCACATGGAGCCGGAACAGGCCCTGCCCGCCCTCCAGGCCCGCGACTTCGACCTGGTCCTCGCCGAGGAGTACCCGGGCAACCCCAATCCGCGACCCGCCGAACTCGAACATGAGGATCTGCTCGACGACCCCCTCCACCTCGCCGTGCCGAGGCCGGCCGACAGCCCGGACACCGACGGTCCGGACACCGACGGTCCGGACACCGACGGTCCGGACACCGACGGTCCGGACGCCGGCGGCCCCATGGCGGCGCTGCGCTCACTCGCGAACCACCCCTGGGTGATGGAACCCGAAGGAACCCCCGCCCGGCACTGGGCCATGACCCTGTGCCGTGACGCCGGCTTCGAACCCGACGTACGGTTCGAGACCACCGACCTCCTGCTCCACCAGCGCCTCGTCGAGCAGGAACACGCCGCCGCCTTCCTCCCCGACCTCGTCTGGAACGGACAACCCCCCACCGTCACCCTGCGGCAGCTCCCCCGCGACCGGCGCTCACGCCGCATCTTCACCGTCGTGCGCCGCGGCCGCGGCCGGCACCCCGCCGTTCTGGCGTGCCGGGACGCCCTCCACCGCGCGATCACGCTCCGCCCCCGCCGGACGTCGGCGAAGCGCGGGGGCTGATCCCGCGCGCCGGGCACGGCCCGCCACCGAGGGGTTGACGTGTCAATGACAATGGTGGCTTGATGTTTCATGGGAGCGCTCCCACCTCACAAGGGAAGGGACCACCATGCGCAGCACCCACTACTTGCCCCTCCGGAACCTCTCATCGCGCCTCGTTCCGGTTCTCGGCCTCCTGGCCGCCCTGCTCCTGTCCGTCACAGGGCCGCTCGCCGGCCGCGCCACAGCCGCGGACGACACCGCGAGGGCCGTGCGCATCATGCCGCTGGGCGACTCGATCACCGGGTCGCCGGGCTGCTGGCGGGCGGTGCTGTGGAACCGGCTGCAGAGCACCGGCCACACGAACATCGACTTCGTCGGCACCCTCGGCCCTCAGGGGTGCGGACAGCCGTACGACGGCGACAACGAGGGTCACGGCGGTGAACGGGTCACCGATGTGGCGGACCAGAACCTCCTGCCGGGGCGACTGGCGGCCACACTGCCGGACATCGTTGTCATGCACTTCGGCACGAACGACGTCTGGAGCGACATCGCGCCCGACCGCGTCCTCGCCGCCTACTCCACACTCGTGCAGCAGATGCGTGCCTCGAACCCGGACATGAAGATCCTGGTCGCGCAGCTCATCCCCATGAACCCGAGCAGTTGCGCGGCCTGTGCCCAGCGTGTCGTCGACTTCAACGCGCGGATCCCCGCCTGGGCCAGGGCCACGAGCACCGACCGCTCCCCCGTGGCCGTGGTCGACCAGTGGACGGGCTTCAGCACCGCCACGGACACCTACGACGGCGTCCACCCCAACGCCTCCGGCGACGACAAGATCGCCGCCCGGTGGTACCCGGCCCTGGCCTCGCTCCTCGACGGGAGCGGACCCGGTGACCCAGGCGATCCCGGCGACCCGGGTGGAGACCGGCCCTCCTGCTCCGCGTCCTTCCGGGCACCCTCCGTCTGGCAGGGCGGCTACCAGGGCGAGGTGACAGTGGCCAACACGTCCGCGTCGTCCGTCGCGGGCTGGACCGTGACCGTCGTACCGGCCGACGGCGCCCGTCTCACCCAGATCTGGGGCGGCACTCTCACCACGGCCACTGACGGCACGGCCACCATCACCAACGAGACCTGGAACGGCGGCCTCGCCCCCGGTGCGAGCACCACCATCGGCTTCATCGCCAGTACCCCGGCAACGGCCGGCACCCCGTCGGCGACTGTCAGTTGCACGGCGCGCACCACATCCTCCTGACGCATCGTCACCCCATCGCACCCTTCGGAGCCGCCATGAGATCCCGCACCCGCAACGCCCCCCGAGTGGCCGCCGTCGTGGCCGCCCTCCTGGGCCTCCTGGTCCCCTTACTGTCCCTCGCCGCGCCTGCCCAGGCGGCGGCCACCGGATTCCGCATCCAGAACGGCCGACTGCTGGAGGCGAACGGGAACGACTTCGTGATGCGCGGAGTCAACCACGCCCACACCTGGTACCCGGGCGAGACGCAGTCGCTGGCCGACGTCAAGGCGCTGGGTGCCAACACCGTCCGCGTCGTCCTCTCGGACGGCCACCGCTGGACGAAGAACAGCGCCCAGGACGTGGCCGCTGTCATCGCCCAGTGCAAGGCCAACCGGCTCATCTGCGTACTGGAGGTGCACGACACCACCGGCTACGGCGAGGACGCCGCGGCCGGGACCCTCGACCACGCGGCCGACTACTGGATCGGCCTGAAGGACGTGCTCACCGGCCAGGAGAACCACGTCATCATCAACATCGGCAACGAGCCCTGGGGCAACACCAATCCCGCCGGCTGGACCGAGCCCACGATCGCGGCCGTCAAGAAGCTTCGGGGTGCCGGGTTCTCGCACACGATCATGGTGGACGCGCCCAACTGGGGCCAGGACTGGCAGGGCGTCATGCGCGCCAACGCCCAGTCCGTGTACAACGCCGATCCCACGGGCAACCTGATCTTCTCGATCCACATGTACAGCGTCTACGACACCGCCCAGGAGATCACCGACTACCTGAACGCCTTCGTCAACGCCAAACTGCCCATCCTCATCGGCGAGTTCGGAGGCCCGCCCGACCAGTACGGCGACCCGGACGAGGACACCATGATGGCCGTCGCCCAGCAACTGAAACTCGGCTACCTGGCCTGGTCCTGGAGCGGCAACACCGACCCGATCCTCGACCTGGCGATCGACTTCGACCCCACACGCCTCAGCTCGTGGGGCCAGCGCGTCTTCAACGGCGCCAACGGCATCGCCGCCACCTCGAAGGAAGCCACCATCTACTCCTCCGGCGGAGGCGACAGCACTCCCCCGACCGCCCCAGGGACACCGACCGCGTCCGCGGTGACCTCCTCGTCCGTCAGGCTGTCGTGGGCCGCCGCCACCGACGGAACCGGCGTCACGGGCTACGACGTCGTCCGCGTCAGCGGAGCGGGCGAGACCGCCGCCACCAGCACGGCCACCACCTCCGCCACCGTCACCGGCCTCACCCCGTCCACCTCGTACACCTTCGCCGTCTACGCCCGTGACGCCGCCGGCAACCGCTCACCGCGCTCGGGCACCGTGACGGTCACCACCTCGTCCGGCGGGTCGGCGGCGGTCTGCGGTGTCGGCTACCGGGTGACGAACGACTGGTCCAGCGGGTTCCAGGGCGAGATCGTCATCCGTAACACCGGCGGCGCGGCGATCAACGGCTGGACCCTGCGCTGGACGTTCCCCGACAGCCAGCGCATCACCAACCTGTGGGGCGGCACCGCCACGCAGAGCGGCGCCGAGGTCGGCGTCGCCTCAGCTTCGTACACCGCGACGATCCCCGCGGCGGGCTCGGTCACCCTCGGTTTCACGGCCACCCGCTCGACCACGAACCCCAGCCCCACCGCCTTCACCCTCAACGGCTCGTCCTGCGCGGTGACCTGACCTGACCGCACCCGAACCTCGGCCATCGCCACGCGACACCGTTGATCACACACCCGCGGGGGCATACGTTTCCCTGCATGACGGAGTTTCGGATCGGTGTGATGTACGACCGCGACTGGGCCCCCGAGGAGTTGCCCGGGTTCGCGCGGGAGGTCGAGGCGCTCGGAGCGGACGACCTCTGGGTGGTCGAGGACCTCGGGTGGAACGGAGGCGTGTCGGCCGCGTCCGTCGCGCTGGGGGCGACGGAGCGGCTGCGGGTGGGCGTCGGGATCATGCCCGCGCCGTTGCGGAGTCCCGCGTTGCTGGCGATGGAGGTGGCGACGCTGGCACGGGTGTTCCCGGGCCGGTTCGTGGCCGGGATCGGGCACGGGGTGCCGGAGTGGATGGCGTCCGTCGGCGTCGCCGCGCGGTCGCCGCTCGCGCTGCTGGAGGAGACGATCAGCTCCGTGCGCACGTTGCTGCGTGGGCAGCGCGTCGAGCTGGACGGGCGCGAAGTGCGCCTGGACGGCGTGACGTTGGTGCATCCACCCGCTCAGGTGCCGCCCCTGGTCGCGGGAGTGGTGCGGCCCCGCTCGCTGGAGCTGTCCGGGCGGGTCGCCGACGGCACGCTCATCGCCGAGGGGCACGGGCCGCGCGACCTTCGGAGCGCTCGGGCACTGATCGACAAGGGCGGAGCGGCCGCCGACCACACCCTGACGGTGTTCGCCTTCTGTTGTGTGGGGGACGACGCCGAGCAGGTGGCGCAAGCTCTGCGGCCTCAGGTCGAGGGGCAGGGCGCCTGGCTCGGCCGCCCGCCCGAGCAGGTCTTCACCGTGTCCGGCGGAGCGGCACAGGCCGCCGGACGGGTCCGCGAGCTGGCGGAGGCCGGTGCGAGCACGGTCGTGTTGCGGATGGCCGGCGCCGAGCCGGTCCGGCAACTGGGGACCGTGCTCAAGGCACTGGGCCGATAGGGCCCTTCCCGCATCACCACCGGAGCCGAGCAGCCCGCCCACGACGGCCGGCTGCTCGGCTCCGGTGGCGTCGGCCTCGGCGGTCCCTGGATGAGCGCGACCTACCGGAGGGTCACGGCAGTCCTCTCCACGACATAGCCCTTCTCCTTGTCGACGACGTTCCGAAGCGGCCGTCCCTCTCCCCAGCGCCCGAGGTTGTCGAGGAACAGGTCGGCCAGGTCACCGCGCCAGCCGGTCACCTCGCCCGCCGTGTGCGGGGAGACGATCACGCCGGGCATGTCCCACAGCGGTGAGGCCGGGAGCAGGGGTTCCTGGGCGAAGACGTCCAGGGCCGCTCCGGCCAGGCGCCCCTCGGCGAGGTGCCGGGCCAGCGCCTCCTCGTCGACGAGGCCGCCCCGCCCGACGTTGACCAGCCGGGCACCGGGCTTCATGGCGGCGAGGACGGAGGCGTCGACCATGTGGTGGGTCGCCGGGGTGAGCGGCGCGGCAAGGACGACATAGTCCGCCTCGGCCAGGGCCGTGCGCACGCCCGCGCCCTGGTGCACGGTGCCGAAGTCGGGATCGCCGTCGCGCGCGGTGCGCCCGGCGCCCGCCACGCGCATGCCGACGGCGCGCAGCATGCGGGCGATGGCACGGCCGATCGGGCCGGTGCCCCACACCAGCGCGGTGCGGCCGCCGACGCGCTCGCTGTCGCGCGGCCGCCACTCGCGGCGCCGTTGGTGCTCCCAGGTGCCGGGGAAGTCCTTGGCGAGGGCGAGGATCAGGCCGAGGACGTACTCGGCGATGGCCTGGTCGTAGACGCCGCGCGAGTTGGTCAGCACCACGTCGGGGTTGTCGACCAGGGCGGGGAAGAGCAGCGGGTCCACTCCCGCTGCGGCCACGTGGACCCAGCGGGGCGCCAGGGCCGGGTCCTCGGGCCAGGCCGTGGCGACCGCTGACGTGATGGAGTGCCAGCAGAAGACGGCGTCCGCGCCGGGCAGGAGGAGCGGCAGTTCCTCCTCGGTGGCGTACACGGTGTCGGCGAGGGCTTCGATGCGCTCGGCGTTCGGCGGCAGGATGCCGCGGTGCAGGACGACGAGCCGGTCGGCCTCGGACGGATGGCTCATGCGGCAGCTCTCCCACGGCGTGCGAGGGGCGGGGACGTCTCTCACCCTGTGGTGGGCGGGTCAGGAGGGTCAACGACCAGGGTGTCCGCCCCGGGCGGGGAGTGTGGACGGTCTGTCCACCGGACGGCGGCCGCGGAACAGACTGTCCATCCGCCGCCCGCGAAGCGAACACGGTGTTCATTGACGGTGGCCGTGCGCTGAACCAGGGTGATGGCCAACCCCGGACCACCTCCTCACCCGGTCGCTCCGGACACCCCGGGTGACCTCTCGGTCCGTCCGCGTACAGCGCCGTACGCCTGCCAATGCTTGACGCACGGCCTCCTCCGCTCCGGTCCCCCTGCCGGCGCGCGTCCCCCCGCAGCCCGCGTCCCCCAGGAGCCTCAAGCATGTCCGTGACCTCGTCCACCACCGGTGGGACCTCGTCCCTCGACGACACGCCCGTCAGTCCCTTCCACCGCCGGATCATGGCCGTGGCCATGGGCGGCCCGTTCTGTGACGGCTATCTGCTCGGCGTGATGGGTGTCGCCCTCGGCCTCATCACCCCCGCGCTCGCGCTCGACACGCTGTGGACCGGCCTCATCGCCGCTTCCGTCCTGGTCGGCGTGTTCGTCGGCGGCGCCGTCTTCGGCCCGATCACCGACCGGGTGGGCCGCCATCTGATGTACGTCCTCAACCTGGCCGCCTTCGTGGTCTTCTCCGCGCTGCAGTTCTTCGTCACCGAGGCCTGGCAGCTCATGGTGCTGCGGTTGCTGATCGGCATCGCGATCGGCGCCGACTACCCCATCGCCTCGGCCCTCACCACGGAGCTGGTGCCCCGGCGGATGCGCGGCCCGGCCCTGTCCGGACTGGTCCTGGCCTGGTGGGTCGGGTACGGCGTGAGCTACTGGGCGGGATGGGCGCTTACCGGGCTCGGCCCGGACTCCTGGCGCTGGATGCTGGCCTCGGGTGTGGTGCCGGCGCTGGTCTTCCTGGTCTTCCGGGCCGGTATCCCCGAGTCACCGCGCTGGCTGGCCTCCCGCGGCCGGATCGACGAGGCGAGGGCCGTCGTCCGCAAGCACCTGGGCCGGGACGTCGACACCGACGACCTGTTCGCGGAGACCCGGCGGGACCAGCGCGGCGGCTCGGGACTCGGCAATCTCGTCGAGGTCTTCCGGCGCGGCTACACGGTCCCGGTCGTCTTCTGTTCCGTCTTCTGGATCTGCCAGGTCGCGCCCGCCTTCGCGGTCCGCTCCTTCCAGCCGCAGATGCTGTCCGCGTTCGGTGTGGGCGGCACGTACGGTGCCAGCGCCCTGATCACCACCATCGCGGTGGCGGGCATCGCGGTGGGGCTGGTGGTCGTCAACCGGATCGGCCGCCGCTCGCTGCTCATCAGCACCTTCGTGGGCATCAACGTGTCGCTGATCGCGCTGGCGGTGCTGCCGCTGCACTGGGCGTTCGCGGTGGTGGCGCTGTTCGCCGCCTTCCAGTTCTTCGAGGCGGCCGGCAGCGGGCTGCAGTTCGTCTACCCGAGCGAGCTGTTCCCGACCGACCTGCGGGCCACGGGCGTCGGCATCGCCACCGCCATGAGCCGCGTGGGCTCGGCCACTTCCACGTTCCTGCTCCCGGTCGCCACCGCGGACCTGGGCGTGCGCGGCACGCTGGGTGTCGCGGTCGCGATCACCCTGGTGGGACTCGTCGTGTCGTACTTCCTCGCCCCGGAGACCAAGGACATGGGCCTGGCCGAGGCCAGCAGCCGTTCCTGAACCCCCTTCCCCTCAAGGACCCTCAAGGAGTTCCCTTCATGCGCAAGGTCGTCAGCTTCGACTGCTACCGCACGCTCATCAACTTCGACACCCGCACCGCCACCCACGAGATCGTCAAGGACCGCCTCGCCGAAGTCGGCGTCGACCCCGACCGGTTCCACCACGACGCGTACGTCATGCGCTTCCAGGGCGTCGTCGACGCGTACCGCCCCTACCGCGAGGTCGTCCGACGCACCCTGCGCAACGTGATGCTGCTGCACGGCCTGGAGTACCGGGACGAGGACGGCGAGGCGCTGATCGAGGCCATCAAGAGGTTCGAGCCGTTCCGCGAGGTGCCGGACGCGCTGCGCCGTCTGAAGAGCGAGTACGACATCGCCATCCTCTCCAACAGCGAGGACGACCTCATCCGGTACGCGGTGGACGCTCTCGGTGTCGAGTGGGACCACGTACTCACCGCCGAGCAGGCTGGGGCGTACAAGCCGCTGCCGCAGGCCTTCGAGTACCTGATGAAGGCGACCGGCCGGGGCCCGGAGGACATCATCCACACCGCCCAGGGCTGGGAGTACGACATCATGCCGACCAAGCGGTACGAGGGCATGCGGCGGATCTGGGTGAACCGGTACGGCTTCCCGGGCTCGGCCGCCTTCCAGCCGTACGAGGAGATCAAGGACCTCTCCGAGCTGCCCGGCCTGCTCGGCGTCTGACCACCTACGACCGGAGATGTGACGGAGTCCCGGATTCCGTCACATTCCCCGTCGGTACCCCGCCCCACCCGCCGTGAAAGGACCCCCTCCGTGAGCGCCTCCACGCTCGGCCACCCCGGCCCGGTCAACGGCCGGATCTCCCACTGGTTCGCCGAACTGCCCACACCCCGCCCGGCGTTGCCCGGCGATCGCGACGCCGACGTGTGCGTCGTGGGTGCCGGGCTCACCGGTTTGTGGACCGCGTACTACCTGAAGCTGGCCGACCCCTCGCTGCGGATCACCGTCCTGGAGGCCGAGTTCGCCGGTTTCGGCGCCTCGGGCCGCAACGGCGGCTGGGCATCGGGGCTGGTCCCCGGCGCCCGTGACCGGCTCGCCAAGCAGTACGGCCGGGACGCCGTACTCGACCATCAGCGCGCGATGAACGAGGCCGTCGACGAGATCATCGCCGTCGCGGAGCGCGAGGGGATCGACGCGGGCATCGTCAAGGGCGGCACCCTGCGCTTCGCTCGCACCCCCGCGCAGGCCACGCGGCTGCGCCACAAGACCGAGGCCGACCACGCATGGGGCGTCACGGAGGCCGTGATGCTCACGTCCCAGGAGGCCGCCGACCGTATCCGCGTCGACGGGATGACGGCGGCGGCCTGGACTCCGCACTGCGCCCGGCTCCAGCCCGCCGCCCTGGTCCGTGGACTCGCCGACACGGTCGAGCGGCTCGGCGTGACCCTCTATGAGAAGTCCCCGGTCACGGCCGTCGAGCCGGGCCGGGCGGTCACCGCGCACGGCACCGTGACCGCGCCCGTCGTCCTGCGCGCCACGGAGGGCTTCACGGCCTCGCTCAAGGGGTTGCGCCGCGCCTGGCTCCCGATGAACAGCTCGATGATCGTCACCGAGCCGCTGCCGAAGGAGGTGTGGGAGGAGATCGGCTGGGCGGGCCGGGAGACCCTCGGTGACACCGCCCACGGGCATCTGTACGCGCAGCGCACGTCCGACGACCGGATCGCGATCGGCGGGCGCGGGGTCCCGTACCGCTTCGGCTCACGCACCGACGTCGCGGGGCGGGTGGCCGACCGCACGATCGGCGAGCTCACCGAGACCCTGCACACGGTGCTGCCGCAGACCATCGGCGTCCGTGTCGACCACGCCTGGTGCGGGGTGCTCGCGGTGCCCCGCGACTGGTCGGCGACGGTGGGGCTGCACCGGGCGACCGGGCTCGGCTGGGCCGGTGGTTACGTCGGGCACGGGGTGACCTCGACGAACCTCGCCGCGCGGACACTGACCGATCTGGTGCTGGGCCGCGAGTCCCGGCTGACGCGGCTGCCGTGGACCGGGCACCGGCCGGGCACCTGGGAGCCGGAGCCGCTGCGGTGGCTCGGGGTGCGCGGGCTGTACGTCGCGTACCGGTTCGCGGACCGGCACGAGGCGGGTGGGCGGGCGCGGACGTCACCGATCGCGACAGTGGCGGATCTGATCGCCCGCCGACCATGACGCGCCCCCAAAGGGGCGCGGGGCTGCGACATGTGCGGCTCCGCCGCGTGGGCGCGAGCAACCACATCGAACCCGCAGCCGCCAACGCGCCCGGCGCCTCACGGCGAACCCGCGAGCCGCCTCTGAGCAGGGCAAGTGCCCCTTGCAATGACCGTGCCCCACGCTACAGAGTGGCGTCCATGCCGTTCCTCACAGTCGCGGACGTACTGCGGCTGCCCGTCATCGCCGCCGGTGTGCCCCGCGTGGCGGCCGGCGAGGGACAGCTCGGCCGTGCCGTCCG
The DNA here is from genome assembly GCF_040704615.1 of Streptomyces sp. NPDC046862. Classification (NCBI taxonomy): domain Bacteria; kingdom Bacillati; phylum Actinomycetota; class Actinomycetes; order Kitasatosporales; family Streptomycetaceae; genus Streptomyces; species Streptomyces sp. NPDC046862. The sequence goes on from NZ_JBEYXP010000003.1 coordinate 96,331, forward strand.
CTGGGTCCATGTCACCGAGCTCCTCGACCCCGCCTCGTTCCTGGAGGGCGGGGAGCTCGTGCTCACCACCGGTATGCCGCATCCCTCGGATCCGGCCCAACTGCGCGGGTATGTGGACCAGTTGGCCGACGTCGGTGTGTCGGGGCTCGTCCTGGAGCTGGGCCGCCGGTTCCAGCAGGCGTCCCCGGAGCTCGTCACCGCGTGCCGGGAGCGGGACCTGCCGCTGATCGTGCTGGCGCGCGGGGTGCGGTTCATCGAGGTCACCCAGACCGTGCACGCCCTGATCCTCGACGCGCAGGGCGAGTTGCTGCGCCGCGCCCAGCACGTGCACGAGCTGTTCACGTCGCTCACGCTGCGCGGTGCCGAACCGGAGGAGTTCGTGCGGACCGCCGCGGACCTGGCCGGCTGTCCCGTGGTGCTGGAGAACCTGATCCACCACGCGGTGGTCTGCGCGCCGGCCGGCCGCACGGACGGGCTGGTGCTGGAGGCATGGCCGCGCCGCTCGCGCACCGCCGGGACACCGGACCGGGCGGCGGTCAGCGGCCCCGAGGGCTGGCTCGTGGCACCCGTCGAGGAGAGGGGCAGCCGCTGGGGGCGTCTGCTGATGCTGCCGCTCGCGGGTGGGCCGTCCTTCGGGCCGGAGCACACGATGATCCTCGAGCAGGCCGCCACCGCCCTCACGCTGGCCCGGCTCACCGGCCGTCCCGAGTGGGACCGGCGGGCCCACAGCTCCGTCCTGCTCGACCTGCTGCACTGGCGCTACCGCAGCCGCACCGAGGCGCGACTGCGGGCGGAGGCACTCGGGCTGCCCACGACCGGCCACCGTCTGGTCCCCGTGGTCATCGACCACGCGGACGCGCCACCGCCCGGTGACACCACGGTGACCGGACATCTGGCGGCGCACCTGCAGACGTCGGGCGTGAAGGCCCTGATGGGGGACCTCTCCGAGCAGCGGTCCGGACTGCTGTTGGCACTCGCCCGGGCCAGTGCCTGGCAGCCCGTCGTGGAGCGCGTCGCCCGCGACGTACGGGCGGCCTTCGGTGAGAACGTCGTGGTCGCGGTCGGCCCGGGCGTCACCGAACTCAGCCAGGTCACCCGGTCGTTCCGCGAGGCGGAACAGGTCGCCGACGCCATCGGCCCCACGTCACGGAGCCGTCCCTTCCACCTCTCCTCGGACGTGGGCCTTCCGGAGCTCCTCTACTCCCTGCGCGACGACGTCCGCGTCCAGAAGTACGTGGAGCGACAGCTCGGGCGCCTCGTCCAGCACGACGCACGGCACGGGAGCGACCTGCTCGCCATCCTGCGGGCCTACCTCGACGCCGCCGGCAACAAGTCGATCGCCGCCCGTCACGCCGGCCTGTCCCGGCAGGCCTTCTACCAGCGCCTGCACACCATCGAACGTCTCCTGGGCACCGACCTGGAGTCCGGCGCCCAGCGCACGCAGCTGCACGTGGCGGTGACCGCGCTGGAGGCCCAGCCGCCGTCCGGCTCGGGTACGCCGCGCTGACGTGGGTACCCCGGGCCACATGGCTGACATCGACCTCAAGAGCAACGCATTCAGTGATCACGCCTTCATCACGCGGCGCTACGCGTACGAGGGCGAGAACGTGTCCCCGCCACTGACGTGGAGCGGCGCGCCGGACGACGCGTCCGAGCTGGTGCTGATGTGCGAGGACCCGGACGCGCCGTCGGGCACCTTCGCGCACTGGATCGTGGTGGGCATCGACCCCCACAGCGACGGCGTGGACGCGGGGCAGGTCCCGGCCGGCGGCACCGAACTCGTCAACAGCTTCGGAGAACACGGCTGGGGCGGCCCGCATCCTCCGCCGGGAGACGAGGCACACCGGTACTTCTTCCGGCTCTACGCTCTTTCCGAACCGTGTGTGCTCCCCGACGCACCCAGCGCGGACCAGGTGCATCAGGTCGTCGAGAAGCAGCAACTCGCCAGCGGCACCCTCGTGGGCCTGTACCAGCGCTGAGGGCCACTGACTGGTGGAGCGGTGACGACTGATCTGTCAGTCTGTCGCGAATGACAGCACCCGCCACCACCACGCTGAGTGACACCGACTTCGCCGCCCCGGTCGAGGACCGCTACTTCGAGGACTACGTGCCCGGCTCGGAGTACGTCTACGGCAGCGTCACCATGACCGAGGAGGACATCCTCCGCTACGCCAGGGAGTTCGACCCGCAGTTCATCCACGCCGATCCTCAGGCCGCGCGTCAGGGTCCCTTCGAGGGCCTGATCGCCAGCGGCTGGCACACGTGTGCCGTCATGATGCGCATGTACGCCGACCACTACCTCAGCGAGGTCGCCTCCCTGGCCTCCCCCGGCGTCGACGAACTGCGCTGGGTCCGGCCGGTGCGCCCCGGTGACAGCCTGTCCATCCGCACGACCGTCCGGGAGGCGCGCGTCTCGCGCTCCAGGCCGGACCGCGGACTCGTCCACACCGGGATCGAGGTCCTCAACCAGCACGGCGAGGCGGTCCTGACGATGAAGGCCATGAACATCGTGCTGCGCCGGCCTGCCGCGGGCGGGGAGCCCACACAGCGCTAGCCGTTCACCGGACCGCCGAGATCCGGCCTGCCCGAAATTGGTATGGACCTAGTCCGGTTTCCCTGGCTAGGCTCTGCCGCGCACGTTGCGAGAGCGCTCTCAGAGTTCTGCTGTTCCACCCCCACCTGCTGGAACAACGAAGGGCACCCCCTTGAGACGCACGTCAGCCATGCGCACCGGCCTCTCCGCGCTCCTCCTGCTGGGCACCTGGGCCGCGGCGAGCGCGCTGCCCGCCTCCGCCGCGGAACCCCCCGCACGCCCGGCAGCGGCGCCGGCCTCTCCCGAACTCCTCTCCGCCATGCAGCGCGATCTGGGCCTGTCGAAGAGCCGGGCCGAGGCACGCCTTGCCGCGGAGAAGACCGCGACGGCCGTGGAGCGGGAGGCGAAGCGCGCCGCCGGGTCGTCGTACGGCGGCTCCTGGTTCGACGCCGCGAGCGGGAAACTGACCGTCGCCGTCACCCCGGGCGCGGACACCGAGGCCGTACGCGCGACCGGCGCGACCATACGCCTCGTGAAGCACAGCGCGGCGCGGCTCGACGCGGCGAAGGCGCGCATCGACGCGCTGTCCGCACCCGCCGGCGTCAGCAGCTGGTACGTCGACCCCAAGGCCAACGAGGTCGTCGTGAGCGTCGTCGCGGCACGACAGGATGACAACGATGTCCAGGGCTTCCTGGCACGAGCCCGTGAGACCGGTCCCGTGACGGTGAAGCAGACCGCCGAGGCACCGCAGACCTTCGCCGCCGGGACCGTGGGCGGCGACCCCTACTACACCGGCAACGTCCGCTGCTCCATCGGCTTCTCGGTGCAGGGCGGATTCGTCACCGCCGGGCACTGCGGCGGGGCCGGTGCCGCGGTGTACGGCTGGGACCGCTCGTACATCGGCAACTTCCAGGGATCGTCGTTCCCCGACAACGACTACGCCTGGGTGAACGTCGGCAGCGGCTGGTGGACCGTACCGGTGGTCCTGGGCTGGGGCACGATCCCCGACCAGCTCGTCCGCGGTTCCGCCGAAGCCCCCGTCGGTTCTTCCATCTGCCGCTCGGGCTCCACCACGCACTGGCGCTGCGGCGCCGTCCTGGCCAAGAACGAGACGGTGAACTACAGCCAGGGCGCCGTCCACCAGATGACGAAGACGAGCGTCTGCGCCGAGGGCGGTGACTCCGGCGGCTCCTTCATCAGCGGAGACCAGGCGCAGGGCGTCACCTCCGGCGGCTGGGGCAACTGCAGCTCCGGCGGCGAGACCTGGTACCAGCCCGTCAACGAGATCCTCAACCGCTACGGTCTGAGGCTGCACACCGCCTGACCCTCGAAGCCCGGCCCTCCTCCTGCCCGGCGAAACCGCGCACGTGCGGTCTGCCGGGCAGGAGTGCGGGGTCGGACGTGTGGGCCGGGCCGGACGTATCGGCGTGGATCTTCTTCAGGCCCACCCACCCCTGTGTACGGGCGCTGCGGTGCGCGGCCCAGGTGCACGGGGGCGCTGCACGCCGCGCTGGACTTCGCCGACGAGGCGCTCGGGGCGGAGCGGAGCTCAACGGCTGCGGGGACAATCCGGTGGTGCTCGCCGACTCCGTGCCGGACGGCTCGGCGCTGGGCACCACGAGCGGGATCCTCTCCTCCGGCAACTTCCACACCCCGCCCCCGGCGCTCGCCCTCGACACCCTCGCGCCGGCCCTGACGCGGACCGCGTCGCTCTCCGTCGAGCGCGTGCGCCGGCTGCTCGACGCTGCCGTCAGCGGACCAGACGGTGGACCTGGCCGCACCGTCCGCGCTGGGGCGGGGCCCCGAGTTCCCGCACCGCGCGATCAGGGAACTCGTGCCGTGCCTGGACGACGACCGGCCGTGCGGGGTGGACGTGGAGGTGGTCAGCCGCGACATCCTGGAGTCCGACGACGTCCGGAGCACCCTGCGCGCCCTGCCGGGAGGAGCGTCATGACCAACGTCGACGTGCATCAGCATCTGTGGAGCCCTTCGCTGGTGGCGGCCCTGCGGTCCCGCCGCGAACCGCCCTTCCTGGACGGCTGGACCCTGTTCCTGGACGGTGAGCCGCCCTACGAGGTCCCTCCCGCGGACCACGACGTCGCCCGGCGCACGGACCTCGCCGCCGCCGACGGCCTGGGGCGCGCGCTCGTCTCGCTGTCCTCCCCGATCGGCGTGGAGTGGCTGCCCGCGGCCGAGGCGCGGCCCCTGCTCGACGCCTACCACGAGGGTGCGGCCGAGCTGCCCGAGCCGTTCGGCGCCTGGGCCGCCGCCTGTGTCCGGGACGTCGACGCGGACACGACGGCCAAGGTCCTCGACCGGGGCTTCGCCGGCCTCCAGCTCCCGGCGAACGCCCTGGCCGACGCGACCGGGTACGAGCGCTGCGCCCCGTTGCTCGACCTCCTCGAAGAGCGCGGCCTCCCGCTGTTCGTCCACCCGGGCCCCGCGGCAGGTGAGCCGCGGGGGCCCGGCTGGTGGCCCGCGATGGTCCCCTACGTCCAGCAGATGCACGCCGCCTGGTTCGCCTTCCGGGCCTTCGGACGGCCGCGCCGTCCGCGCCTCAGGGTGTGCTTCGCGCTCCTGGCCGGGCTCGCCCCGCTGCACGGTGAGCGCTTCGCCGCCCGGGGCGACGGCGGCACCGAGGCCGACCCGGGAGTGTTCGCCGAGACGTCCTCGTACGGTCCGCGTGCCGTCGAGGCGGTGGTCCGCGCGCTGGGGGTCGAGGCCGTCGTCCAGGGCTCGGACCGGCCCTACGCGGAGCCGCCGCGGCACCCGGGCTTCGGCCTGGGCGGAGCCGCGGCGTACGCGTTCCGCATAGCCAATCCGCGGCGGCTGCTCACGGGGAAGGACTGACCCGGGGCACGGGACGGTCCTCAGTCCTCGTCATCAGGCCGCGACGAGAGCGTCCTGGTGAACGGGGTGACGGGCCGCTCAAGGCGTTCGCCGTCCACGGTGATGTCGACCGCCTCGTTGTAGAAGGCGAGGAGCCCTTGGACCGCGCCCACCGCGGGCAGCGGGGCGGCGTAGCTCCACAGGACGTTCGGCGGTGCGCCGGTGTCGTCCGCCGGCGACCAGTACTCGGCCGTTCCCTTGTAAGGGCAGCCGGTGCTGTGGTCGGTGGGCTCGAACAGGTCGAGGCGGATGTCCTCGCGCGGGATGTAGTACCGCGTCGGCAGCCCGGTCTCGAAGAGCAGGACCGGGCGGTGGGTGTCCGCGACGACCGTGCCGCCGATCTCGACCTGGACATGGCGGCTGCTGGGCACGGCGTCCACCCGTTTGTGCGGGTCACGGGGGTGGATGAAGATCTCTTCCTCCTCCTCGTACCAGTGGTCGAGGCCCTTGCCGCTGCGCCGGAACCACTCGAAGGCGATGTGACCGGCCAGGTCGTCGGCGGGGAACGTCCAGGCCGCGTTCTCCAGCAGCTCGCCGCCGGCCTCGAGGTCGTAGAAGACCGTTGAGCCGGTGTGCGCGCCCGTCGGGGGGTTCTTCGCCGGGCGCAGCAGGTCCTCGCGGACCTCCGCGCGCGGGAAGGCGTAAAGCGGCACCGGCACGTCGGGCTCCCACACCAGGACGGGGTGCCTGCTGTCCACGACGGTGACATCACCCTTGCGGCCGCGCACCCAGCGTGCGCTGGGCTCCCACAGGAGTCCTTCCGGGGTGGCCCTGACAGCACGGGCGGTGGGAAACGGGGTGGTCATGACCGGCTCTCCTTCACTCGTCGAGCACTCGTCGAGACGGGCGACACCACCAGTGTCCTGTGTCAGGCGCAGTCCGGCCGAGTGCCGAGTCCACCGGCGGGCACGGGCCGGTCACTCCCCCACCGGTTCGGGCAGCGGTACGGGCTGCCCGGTCCTCAGCGACTCGTAGGCCGCCAGAACGATCCTGAGGCTCCGCAACCCCGCCTCGCCGTCCGGCCGGGGGCGGCGACCGGTGCGCACGGCGTCGAGGAACTCCTCCAGCATGGCCGCGTCGAGGTCGTCCCCGCCGGGTTCCCAGCGGGAGCGGGCGGTGGTGGAGTCGAAGCCGGAGAGCAGCCGGGGGAAGGCGTCGAACTCGACGATTCCCCGCTCGGCCACGCAGGTCAGGGCCAGGCCGCCCCAGGTCGGGTGGTCCTTCGGGTGGCTCCAGCTGCAGTCGACGGCCGCGACGACGCCGCCCGGGTACCGGACGGTGACCAGCCCGGCCGTTTCGACCCCGGACTCGGCGCTGCCCAGGGGGTGACCGCTGCCCAGGAGGTCGTTGGCCTGGGCGTAGACCTCCACCGCCTGCTCGCCGCCGAGCAGCACGTCCATCAGATCGGCGATGTGCACGGTGTGGTCCATCACCGCGCCGCCGCCCGCCAGCTCCCGGTCACCGAACCACGACCGTGAACCGCTGGGGTTCCAGCCGTTGTTGGAGCCGTGGACGCTGACCAGCGAGCCGAGCGAGCCGTTCTCGACGGCTTGGTGCAGCGCGGTGAAGGCAGAGCCGAAGCGGACCGGGTAGGCGGTCATCAGGGCGACCCCGGCGCGGGCGCACGCGTCGATCATCGCCCGGGCGTCCTCCTCCGTCGTGGCGAGGGGCTTCTCGCACAGGACGTGCGCGCCGACGGCCGCGGCCCGTTCGACGAGGTGCCGGTGGCGGGAGTTCTCGCTGGTCACCACGACCGCGTCGGGGCGCCGCGCGAACACCTCGTCCCAGTCGGCGCTGTAGGGCACGCCGAGCCGCGCGGCCAGTGCCGCTCCGCGGTCCGGGTCGTCCGGTGGGCCGTCGGGGTCGGCGGTGAGCAGTTCCACGTCGTCGCGGTCGCGCAGCAGCTCGATGTAGGTGGGGGCGTGGACATGGGCGAAGGACAGGACGGCGATCCTCATGCGGACGTTCCCTCCGGCGACGGGACGAGATCGACGGCCCGTCCGGTGCGGGTCGACGCGACGGCGGCTTCGGCGATACGGACGGCGGCCACTCCGTCGGCCGCGCTCACCCGGGGCTCGGCCCCTGACGCGAAGGCGTCGGCGAGTTCCCGTATCTGGGTGACGTACGGGGACTCGCCGAAGTCACCGGCCGGTATGCCCTCGGCGGGCCCGGCTCCGGCCGTGCCGACGATCCGCAGTCCGGGTGAGGCGAGCGAGTCGTGCCGTATGGTTCCGCCGGTTCCGGCGATGTGGAACGTCGTACGGAACGGGGTGGCGGGCGGCGCCCAGACGCCCACGATCTGGGTGATGACGCCCGTGGTGTGGGTGAGGACCGCGGTCCCCGTGGCGACCGCGCCGTCCGGCGCCGGGGCGGTCAGATGGCCGGACTGCTGCGCGTACACGCGGACGACCTCGCCGAACAGCCACCGGGCGATGTCCATGTCGTGGATCATCTGGTCGACCAGGATGCCGCCGGAGCGCGCCGGGTCGGCGAACCAGCCGCTCCACGTGGGGTAGCACCCGGTCCGGGTGAAGCGGGCCACCGCGACCCGGCCGAGTCCTCCGCCGGTGACCAGAGCGTGCAGCCGGGCGTAGGCGGGGAACCAGCGGACCACGTGGCCCGGGTAGAGCCGTACGCCGGCGGCGTCCGCGGCGGCGGCCATCTCCTCGGCGTCGGCCGCGCGCAGTGCCAGGGGTTTCTCGCACAGGACGTGGGCGCCGGCCGCGATGGCGGCCAGGGTGATCTCGTGGTGGGTGTCGGTGGGGGTGCAGACGTCGACCACGTCCGCCCCGTCGATCGCCTCGTGACGCGAGCCGGCCGGGCTCTGGCCGAACTCCCTTGCCAGGGCGGGGGCCTGGCCGTCGGGGGCGTAGACGCGGACGCGGGCTCCGAGCGCGGTCCATGCGGGCAGGTGGGTGCGTGCGATACCGCCCGCGCCGATCATCGCGACGTCGAGTTGTGCCATCTGGTGGGGGTCTCCTAGCCCTTGAGGGCGCCGCTGAGCACGCCGTTGATGAAGTGCCGCTGGAAGAACAGGTAGACGAGGACGACGGGGGCGATCACGATCAGGGTGGCCGCTGCCAGCAGCGGGACGTCGACGTCGAACTGGCCGGTGAAGAAGCCCAGTCCCGCGGGTGCGGTGCGTTTGGCCGGGTCCTGGATGAGGATCAGCGGGAGCAGGAACTGATTCCAGCTCCAGACGAAGTACAGGACGCCGAGCGTGGTCACGGCGGGCCGGGAGCTGGGCATCAGGACGCGCCACAGCGTCGTCCAGGAGGAGGCGCCGTCCAGCCGTGCCGCCTCGATGAGACTGCGTGGCACGGTGGCGAAGTGGGCCCGCATCCAGAAGACGCCGAACGGCATGAAGGCGGCGATCTCGGCGAGGGCCAGCCCCGGCACGGTGTTGGTGAGGCCGAGGGCGCGCAGGTCGTAGTAGAGCGGGATGACGGTGACTTCGGTGGGGATGGACAGCCCGAGCAGCACGTACCCATAGAACTTGCCGCCGCCGGGGACGTCCATGGTGGCCAGGGCGTATCCGGCCAGGGTGGCGCACAGGACCGCCGCGGGGACGACGGCGAGGGCGATCACGGCGCTGGAGCGCAGCAAGGGGCCGAATCCAGCCGCGGACCAGGCGTGGACGAAGTTCTCCAGGTGGATGCCGTCCGGCCAGGCGAGCCCGGTCAGCGGCGTGCCCGCGGGCTGGAGGGACGCGAGGAGCAGGGACAGGAACGGGACGAGGACGACGGCGACGAAGACCGCGAGCACCGCGGGTGCGGCCACATCGCGCCGCTGACGTGCCTGACGTGTCGTCATGGTGCCTCCCGGGACAGCCGGTTGATGACGACGACGGCCAGGGCGATGACCGCCGTCAGCACCACGGCCAGTGCGCTGGCCAGGCCCACGGCGCCGCCGCCGAAGGCCAGCCGGTAGATGAGGATGCCGGGCACGACGGTGCTGTTGCCGGGGCCGCCGCCGGTGGTGATGTAGATCAGGTCGAAGCTGGACAGGGCGGCGATCACGGTGATCGACAGGGCGACGGCGATCTCCGGCCGCAGCAGCGGGACGGTGACGGACCAGAACTCGCGCACCGGACCGGCGCCGTCCATCCGCGCGGCCTCGTAGACCTCCTGGTCGATGCGCTGTGTCCCGGACAGGAACAGCACCATGCACAGCCCGGCGACCACCCAGGTCCCGACCAGGCCGACGGCCGGCAGCGACCAGGTGAAGCTGCCGAGCCACGAGTCGGTGAGGTGGCCGAGGCCGATCGCCCGCAGTGCCTGGTTGAGGGTGCCGTCCTCGGCGTACACCCAGCGCCAGATGATGGCCACCGCGACCAGCGGGACGACCTGCGGCAGGAACAGCAGCGTACGGATCAGGGAGGTGCCCCGCCGGCCCGAGCGGCGGGCGACGAGCGCCGCCGACACCAGGCCGATACCGATGGGCAGGACGGAGAAGAAGAGGATGAGCGCGCCCGCGTGCCAGGCGGCGGCCCGCAGCTGCGGATCGGTGGCCACCCGGCGGTAGTTGTCGAGGCCGACGAAGGACGGCAGGGTCACTCCGTCCCAGTCGAACAGCGACAGGTAGGCGGTGTGCAGGGCCGGGAGGACGGCGAACAGCGTGTACGGCAGCAGCGCCGGCAGGACGTACAGCAGCGCCACGGCCCGGCGGCGCCTGCGCGTCGCGGTCCGTGCGCCGGACGGTGGTCCGGTGCGTTTGCGGACGGGAGGTGTGGCCCGTGGGGTGGTGGTGGTCGTCATGTCGTCCCAGGCGGGTCGGGAGGGGTTTTGGCAGGTCGGGCGAGGTCGGCGAGCCGTACGGGTGGGGCGGCGCAGGGGTCAGGAGTGGAACTGGTCGTAGTCGGCCTGGAGAGCGGCGAGAAACTTCTCGGGGGTGACCTTTCCGCCGGCGAGCAACTGAAGCTGCGTGGTGACGGTGTCGGGCATCGTCGGGGTGGAGGCGTTCTGGACGAAGGGCTGGAGCCCGGAGTCCTTGACGATCCCCTGCCAGCTGGTCAGTACGTCGCCGAGCAGACCGGTCTGCTGGGGCATCGAGGAGGCGTCGGGGGCCATGAAGCCCGCCTTCGCGGTGACGGCGGAAGCCTGCTGCGTCGCGCAGAAGTCGAGGAAGGCGGCCGCGGCCGCGGGGTTCTTCGACTTGCTGGAGACACAGTAGTAGACGCCCGCGCCGGTGGTGCGCACGGCGCCGCCCTGGGCGGCCGGCGGCATGTTGAACAGTCCGGCGTTGTCGCCGAGGCCCTTGGCGACGGCCGCGGCGGCCCAGTTGCCGCTGATCCGGAAGACGCCCTTGCCCTCGGCGAACGCGGCGGTGGCGTCGTTGTCGCTGGTGCCGTTGACCTTGGGGGTCACATAGCCCTTGTCGACCCAGCGCTTGAGGGTCGTCGCGGCCTTCACGGCCTCCGGCCCGGTGATCTTGGCGCCCTTGTGGCCGAACGCCCACGCCTCGCGGTCCTCCGGCTTGAGGTAGACCGACAGCAGCACGTTGAACGGGTGGTTGAGGCCTCCGTCGAGGTTGCCCTCGACGAGCGCGGTCTCCCCGGCCGCCTTGGCCTTGGCGAACATGGCCTCCAACTCGGCCACGGTGGCCGGAGGCACGGTCAGGCCCAGCTTCTTCAGCTTGGCCTTGTTGTAGTAGACGCCCTCGAACGACAGCCCGCCGGGCACGCCGTACAGGGCTCCGGTACCGGCGGTCTTGCCGTCGGCGCTGAAGGTGATCTGGTCCAGGCCCGGGAACTTGCCCGACCAGCCGTACGCCTTGCCGTAGGCGCCGACGTCGAGCAGCAGACTGCCCTTGACCAGGTTGTTCATGCCGGAGACGAACTGGGCTATGTCGGGGGCGGAGTCTGCCGACATCGTGGTGTTGATGCTCTTGAGGTAATCGTCCCAGCCGGTGTACTGGCGCTTGAAGGTGATGTTCGGGTACTTCTCGCGGAACGCCGCGAGCAGGCCGGGGGTCATGGTGGTGTCGTCCGCGTCGGCGACCACCAGGGTGATCTTCTTGTCGGTCGGTACGGCGGTGGACGCGGGCGAGGCGCTGCCCGCGTCGGAGGACTTGGCGCCGGGGGTGAGGGTGTCGCTGCACCCGACGAGCAGTGAGGAGCCGCCGGCGACGGCCAGGCCGGTGGCGGCGAGGAACGCGCGTCTGGACAGCGGGGTGGGGATGTGACTCATGGCGGACTCCTGGAACGGAGACGGAGGGAGGGCGAGGCGGAGAGCTGAGGGGCCTGCGGCGAAGAACCGCTGGTCTTGGGGGCTTGCGAGGGCGAGTGCCAGGGAGGTGCGCGGACGCGGTCTGCGTGGGCACCGAGTGGTTTAATAAAGCAGTTGCGTTTCATAATCGGGATCCGGCCATGGCGCGTCAAGAGTGGAGTGCATGCTGTTCCCGGCAACAGGCCGTTCCCGGCAGACAGGTCCCCGGTACAGGAGGTTGACCCTTGACCACATCCACGGGCTCCGGGGCCTACGCCTCACCGGAGCCGGATGCCGTCTGGCCGCTCAGCGGCGCCACGGAGCCGGGCCCCCCGGCGGCGGTCCCCTCGGTCGTGGGCGTGGCCGATCTGCGCGCCACCAACGCGGCGGCCGTTCTCGCCGTCGTCCGCTCCGCCGACCCGCACCCCCGGCTGTCGGAGCTGGCCAGGGCGACCAGCCTGTCCCGTCCGACCGTGGAGGCGATCGCGGAGGAACTCGCCGACAGCGGCCTGATCGAAGTGGCCCCCGCGCCGTCCGCCCGGGGCCAGCGCTCCCCCGGCCGCCCGGCCCGCCGTTTCCGCTTCCGCCCCCACGCGGGTTTCGTGGTCGGCGTCGACGTACGCCCCCGTTCCGTCACGGCCCGCCTGGCCGACCTCGACGGCGAACCCGTCGCCGTGGAGCGCCGCCCCGTTCGCGCCGACCTCGCGGGCCCGGCCCGCGCGCGCGCCGTGACCTCGGCGATCCAGGCCGCCCTGGACCGGGCGGGAGTGGACGCCTCCCAGGTGTGGGCCGCCACGCTCGGCACCCCCGGCCTGGTCGACCGGGACAACACCCGTGTCCGGCAGGCCGACAACCTCCGCACCTGGACCGAGGTGGACATCGTCGGCGTCCTCCACGAGTTCCTCGGCTGCCCGGTCGCCGTCGAGAACGACGCCAACCTGGCCGCGCTCGGCGAACAGTGGCGCGGGGTCGGCGGCACGGCGCCCGACCCGGCGACCGGTGAGATGGTCTTCGTCCTGCTCGGCGAACGCCTCGGCTCCGGTGTGATCACCGGTGGCCGCCTGTTGCGCGGCCACCACGGCGCGGCCGGCGAGATCGGCTTCATCCACTTCTCCGGTGGTGCCGGGCCCGATCGCCCGGGCCTGGACCCGCTGCCCGACGAGACCATCCGCGACGCGGCCGCGGCCGACCCGGACGCGGTCGCCGCGGTGGAGGCCTACGGGCGGCGGCTGGCCGGCGGTCTCGCCCCGGTCCTCCTCGCCCTCGACCCGGCCCTGGTCGTCCTCGGCACCGGGCTCTTCCCGGACCCGGCCGCGCTGCTCGCGGCGGAGATCCTTCGGAGCGCCGCCCAGCACCACGCCGACGACCTCCTCGTCGACCCACCGCGCTGGCACCTGTCCGCGCTGGGCGACGACGCCGTCCTCACCGGCGCGGTGCGCTTCGCGCTGTCCTCGGTCGAGGTGGTGCTCCGAACCCGCCCCACGAGCCTCAACACCCGCCGGGCGACTCGCGACGCGTAGACGCGCATGCGCCGGAAGATGTGAAAGTGCCGGGGATTCACCTGACGAAGGCTCACATGGTCAAGGAAAGCTACCCATCAGTCATACGTTCCACGGGAAGTTGACTGAGTCATCACACATGTCACACATACGGAGTCTAGGTTCTCCATGATTCCTACGACGTACGCACACCGGGAGGGACATCAGCGGTGCCCGGAATTGACGAATGCCTGCTGGAGGCCATGAGACTGCCCGGCGCCCGAGGTGCCGCCGTGGTCGACTGGACCAGCGGTCTGGCTCTGGGCACGGCCGGGGAGTCGGCGAGCGGTGACCACGAGGCCACGGCGGCCGAGACGGCGGAACTCGCCCGGATCGCGGCGGAGTACCAGTCCTTCGCCCCCGCCGACGGCTCCGACTGGTCCGACGACGACACTCCCGTCGAGGACATGATCGTCAGCAACCGCGACAGCTACCACGTAGTGCACTTCGTCCGCACCACGTTCGACAGCAGCGTCTTCCTGTATCTGTGGCTCGGCCGCACCGAGGGAAACCTCGCCCTGGCACGCATCCGGCTGCGCGAGATGGCCCGGCAGCTGGTGCTGGGGTGACCACGTTGCCGACGCTCTCCCCCGGCATGCCCCAGAGGAGTCCCGACACCGAGGCCCCTCCGGCCGGCTCGCCGATGCTGCACCGACTCGCCGCCGAGAAGGCCACCGGCTCCCTCATGAGGGAGCGGGGCACTCTCTATCTGTCCGGCGGACAGGTGATCCACGCGGAGAGCCCGGACACGCCCGGTCTTGACGTGCTGCTCACCGCGGGAGGTGCCCTGTCACCGGAGCAGTGGAGCGAGGCCCTCACCGAGGCCGGGCCCAACCAGCGGGTGGGGCGGTTCCTGGTGGAACGGGGCCACTTCCCCGAGGGCGCGCTGGAGCTGTGCCACCTCGGAGCGCTGTACGACGCGGCGTTCTTCGCGCTCGGGCGGAGCGGTGGCCCGGCCCGCTTCCGTTACGGGGTGGCGCACTGGATGGGGGCGATACGTCCCGTGCCCGTCGAAGCCGTGCAGCGCGAGTCGTCGCGCCGACGGGAGTTGCTGCACGAGATCTGGCCCGAGGACACGACGGACACCCAACCGCTCGTGCGGACCCGTCTCGTCCCGGACACCGTCCTGCCACGGCGTCAGCGCGCGGTCCTCGACCTGGTCGACGGCGTGCGCACGGCCGCGGACATCTCCCGGGCCCTGGGCCGGCCCGCCTTCCACACCCTCGTCGACATCCGCCGTCTCGCCGCCGGCGGCCTCGTCACGACGGCCGGGCGACCACCACGGCCCGTCGGCGTGCCCACCCGGCTCCCGGAAACCTCGGCCGGCCCCGACACCGCCCTGCTGCGCCGGATCAAGAACGCATTGGAGGCTCTGTGATTCGCGCTATCCGACAGCGCGCCGAGAGGAGACAACTCATGGCCGCCCAGGCCGAAGTCCTCGACGAACTCCACCGGCTCCTGGCCCGCCTGCCCCAGTTGACCGGAGCCCTGGCAGCCAGTGTCGACGGCCTCGTGCTGGCGCAGGACACCCGGGGAGTGGAGCCGGAGGGACTGGCCGCCCTCACCGCGTCCGCCCAGGGAATCGCCCTGAGGTTCGCCGACGTCACCGGTCAGGGCGCCTTCCGCGAACTGCTCGTCCGCAGCGCGCACGGCTATGTGGCCACCTACACCGCCGGTCCGTCGGCCGTGCTGACCCTGCTCGCCGAGGAACGGGTGAATGTCGGCCGGCTGCACCTGGAAGGACGCCGCTCCGGTCAGCGTATCCACGAACTGCTGGGGGCCGTCGTTCAGCAGCCCGACCGCGCCCCCGAACAGCGGCCCGCCACCACCACCGGGGGCGCCCTGCCTGTACGGACGCCCTCCGCACGGGCCCGCCGCACCCCGCGCCCAGCCACCGGGGAGGCCCCGAACACGTAGGCCGTCCCCCTCTCACCGCACCACAGTTCAGAACCGGCCCGGCACCACGAGCGGGCCGACAGCAAGTCCGAAGGGAACAACACCCGTCATGGCGAACACCGAAACAGCGCTCAAGGAAGCCCTCTCCACGATCGAGGGCGCCACCGGCGCCGCACTCGTCGACTACACCAGCGGGATGGCACTCGGGACCATCGGAGGCAACAACGGCTTCGACCTGAACGTGGCGGCCGCCGGTAACACCGACGTCGTCCGTGCCAAGCTGCGCACCATGGAACACCTCGGCCTCCAGGACGAGATCGAGGACATACTCATCACCCTGGGCACCCAGTACCACCTGATCCGGCTGCTCAAGGGACAGGCGGGCAACGGCCTCTTCCTCTACCTCGTGCTGGACTCCGGACGCGCCAACCTCGCGATGGCCCGCCACCAGTTGAAGAGGATCGAGTCCCAACTCGAGATCTGAGCCCGGCGGAGTACGACAGTCCGGTACGCACCCCTCTGTGGGGGATGGCGTCGCACCGGCACTACGGCGAGGATGCCTCCCTCCGAGGATCGAGGGGGGCATCCCATGGGTTCACACGCGGCGTCCCACCGCCGTCAACGCACCTTGCTCTTACCGTTGGGTCTCCTGCTTCTGGCCGCTGTCCTGGGCGTCCCCCGTGCGGACGGAGCACCGGGGCCGGCCGACGCCTGCGGTACCACCGGCGTCGAACTGCCCCGCGGCGACTGCGGGCCCTTCTGGCAGGTCCTCGCGGAGGACTTCAACGGTGACCGGGTGCCGGTGGGCGGCTTCAGTGACTGTGACCACCGTGTCGACACCTCCGCCGCGTACTGCGGGGGCCTCAGCGGCAGCTACCGCGACAATTGGTGGGCGTATCCGACCGGTTGGCGCGACACGGCGAACGACCGGGGCCGGGACGTGGTGGGTGTCTACCACCCGGAGGACACCGTGAGCGTGGGGCCTGCGGACAACGGCGACGGGCGCATGTTCATCAGGATGTGGCGACCCGACGACGGAGGTCCCGTGCACGCCGCCGCAGTTGTGCCGCGCGCGGTCATGCAGATGAAGTACGGCAAGTACAGCGCCCGTATCAAGGTGACCAAGCTCGCGCCGGGCTACAAGTCGGCCTGGCTCCACTACGGCGGGGGCTGCGAGATGGACCATCCCGAAGGCGAGTGGACCGGCGATCTGACCGCCTTCCACCATCCGTGCGGCGGCGGCGAGCAGGGCTACTTCCCGGGGAGCGACGACTGGACCGAGTGGCACACCGTCTCCACCGAGTGGACGCCCGGTCACGTGCGGTTCTTCGTGGACGGCCGACAGGTCGGACAGGACACCCGCGACGTGCCGGCCCGCCCCCTGTCCTGGGTGCTCCAGAACGAGAGCGCCCTGCAGGGGCCGGGCGCGGCCCCGGGCAGCAGCGCCCAGCTCGACATCACCTGGGTCGCCGCGTACGCGTACGGGTGGAAGTGACCCTCCGCGCCCGCCGCCGACGGACTCGCTCAGCGGCCTGAGCGGATGAGCCCCGTCAGATAGCGCCACAGCGACGAGCGCTGCCGGACGGCCGGGTCGGGCACGACCGTTGCGGGCACCTCGGCCGCCCCGGACGCGGGACCGGCCACCGGCGGCTGCGAGAGCACCGCGGAGGCGAGTTCGTACCGGACGGGCAGCGAGCGCAGTCCGCGCATGAACGGGGAGGAGCGCCACGGCAGTTGGTCGGCGGGCAGGGCGAGGTCCAGGTTGGAGAACCGCTCGAACAGCCGGCCCACGCCCACCGCCGCGACCGTCGAGGCGAGCTCGCGCGCCGGGCACTGGCGGGGGCCCGCGCCCCAGGAAAGATGCGCCCGGGTGCTGATCGTGCTGCCCTGCGCCACGTGGCAGGCGAACAGCGGGTCGGCGTGCGCGGCGGCGGAGGAGACCCACACCGGGTCGCCCGCCCGGATGGTGTACCGCCCGAGCGGGGTGTCCCTGGCCGCGAAGCGCGGCACGAAGTTCACCAGCGGCGGCTTGCGCATGACCACCCGGTTCATGGTCTCCCTGACCATCCCGGCGGACAGGCTGGCCCGCACGTCGCCCGAGCCCGAGATCACCTCGACCACGGTGTTGGAGATGAGGATGCCGACGTGGTCGGACGTCATGCCGAGCAGCATGAACAGTTCCCGGGCCAGCTCGTCGAGGGAGAGGTCGGGGTGTGCGGCCAGCAGGTACGAGGGGAAGTCGTCCCCGGGTTCCCTCAACTTCACCGCCGCCAGTTCCGCCAGTGTCGCCAGGAGCCGCTCCAGGGCGGGTTCCGCGTCCGGACCCGCGTCCAGGACGCGCCACATGTCCATCAGCGCGTCGTCGCCCTGCGAGCCGGGGAAGCCGAGCAGATGACTGGCCACCATCAGCGGCAGCGGCCGGGAGAACTGGGCTGACAGGTCCGCAACTCCCGTGCCGCCGCCCTGGCCTATCAAGGTGATCAGCTCGTCGGCGTAGGCGGTGACGGCCGCCTTCAGCCGGCCCGCCTGGGCACGGCGCGGGTCCTGGAACGGTTTGAGGGCCGCGTCCCAGGCCGTCCGCAGCGGCCGGTACCCCGGACCGCCCTGGATCAGGATGTGGTTGACCTCCAGGGACGGCCCGAGCGGCCAGTCGGCCGGCACCCGGCCCTCCGAGCGGGCCCGCCAGTTCTCCAGCCCCTTGGGCCACCCGTCGTCGTCCTGGAGCACCTGGAGCGCCTCGCGGTAGCCCAGCACCATCCAGGCGGGTACACCGAGCAGGTCGACCGGCGCGACGGGGCCGTGCTGCTGGCGCAGCCGTTCGTACACCAGTGAGGGGCGTGTCTCGTAGTCCCGGGTCAGCAGCGGCTGCGGCGACAACGCCTCCAGCCGAGCGTCGTCCCGCTCGCCGCCCAGATCCGCCAACCTGCCGTCGCCCAGGTGGGATTCCGTCACCTTTCCCCCTCCGACACTCCCCGTACCGGCGCACTGTCGGTCGGTAGCTACGAAACGGTGGGGACCCTACCCCAAAGTAGGGTCGGTGGAGGACACGGGGGTGCAAGTTGTTGCTGTGAACGCGGTGAGGAAACCACAGGGTCACAGAGGCGCGGTCAGGGTTGCCCACACGGCGTTCCCGCCGGTGAGCAGCGACCGGTCGACTCCCCAGGTGGCCGCGATCGCCTCGACCAGGAGCAGTCCGCGGCCGCTCTCGTCGTCCGGTCCCGGTTCGCACGTGGGCAGACCGCGGCCCGTGCTGTCCTGGTCGTGCACCTCGAGGCGGAGGCACCCGTCCGTGATGAGCCCGATGCCGCACAGGAACCGCGCACCGACCGTGTGACGCACGGCGTTGGTGGCCAGTTCCGACACGAGCAGTTCCGCGTCCGCGCACAGCTCAATGGGCAGGCGCCACGCGGTGAGCCGCGCGCTCGTGGAGTGGCGGGCGGCCCTGACGCTGGAGCGCCGCGCCGGGAGGTCGAGCCAGTGGGACCGATCGGGGCTCGCGACGTCCATGAGCCGGGGGGAGGAAGTCGTGTGGGGGGACACGGTGTCGCCTTCCATCGTGGGGCGGGCGCGGTGCGGAGGGGGGAAGGGTGAGCAAGGGGTCCGCCGGGAGGGGACGGCCGATGACCCGAACGTCGGAGCGCGCCAACCCTGCGGGGGACGGAGGGAGTTGACGAGGATGTGCTCGTTGCCCGGCGAGATCACTCACACAAGTAACTATGCTCACAGCCGAGTTCAGGCTGCAACTGCCTGCCTGATAATTTCAGGAAGGCGATATCCGGCCGTTGGTTTCCGTCTGGCAGCATCAGCAAGTCACTGTCGGACTCGTGCTCATGACAGTCCCCAGGAGGTAAGAGCGTGAGCGAGGCTCGTCCCGGCGCCGGCGCCAGCGCGCCCACCGTTCTCCGCATGATCCTCGGCAAGCGGCTGCAGGACATGCGGCAGGACGCGGGGGTGTCACTGGACGACGCCGCGAAGGCCCTGCGCGTGAAGCCCCTGACCATCCGCCGCCTGGAGAAGGCGGAAGTGGCCCTCAAGCCCCTCTACGTCGAGAAGCTGCTGGAGACCTACGGGGCCGGCCGGCAGGAGATCGACGAGTTCGTCACGCTGGCCGAGCGCGCCAACCAGCCCGGCTGGTGGCACCCGTACCGCGATGTGGTGCCCACGTGGTTCACCGCGTACGTGAGTCTGGAGACCGGCGCCAGGACCCTGCGCACGTACGAGCCCCACTACGTCACGGGGCTGCTGCAGACGTACGGATACGCGCGTGCCCTGCTGCGCGCGGGTTTCCCCCAGGACAGTGACGAGGACCTGGAGCGACGGGTCGATCTGCGGCTGCGCCGCCAGGGCCTGCTGGAGAGATCCGAACCGCCCACCCTCTGGGTCGTGATGGAGGAGGCGGTGCTGCATCGCGCGGTGGGCGGGCCCGAGGTGATGCGGGAGCAGATCGACCGGCTCCTCGCGGCTTCGGAACTGGACCACGTCAGCGTCGACATCGTGCCGTTCTCCGCCGGCGCCCATGTCGGGGTGTGCGCCCCCTTCACCTACTTCCGGTTCGAGGAGCGGGAACTGCCGGACATCGTCTACAGCGAGATCCTCTCCGGCTCGATGTATCTGGACCAGCGCTCCGACGTCGTGGCCCATCTCGAGGCGCACAACCGGATGTCCCTGCTGACCTCCTCGGCGGACAGCAGGGCGCTGTTGCACCGCATGCGCAAGGAGTACTCATGACCACCACCGACAGCAGTGTCTACAACGGGATGCCCGCGTCGGCCCTCGGCGAGCAGGGCTGGGAGTGTCCCTGGAGCGGTCCCAACGGAGGTCAGTGCGTGGAGACGAAGCAACTCGCGGACGGCCGCGTGGCCCTGCGGCAGTCGACCGACCCCTCCGGCCCCGCGCTGATCTGCACACCCGAGGAGATCGCCGCGTTCGTCGCGGGAGTCAAGAAGGGCCTCGCCGATCACCTGACGGCCGGCTGAGCCAGAGCACGAGCCGGCGGGACGCACCCCCACGCCCCGCCCGGCCCGCCGACGCACCCCACTGAAGGGAAACAGCATGAGCACCCCCCACGCCGCGCGGGACATCGACACCAGTCGGCCGCATTCCGCCCGCATGTACGACTACTACCTGGGTGGCAAGGACCACTTCGACATCGACAAGCAGGCGGCCGAGACGGTCGCCGCGGCCTATCCGGGCATCTTCGTGTGCGCCCGGGAGAACCGCGCCTTCATGCACCGGGCCACCCGCGTCCTCGCGCAGGAGCACGGCATCCGGCAGTGGCTCGACATAGGCACCGGCATCCCCACCGAGCCGAACCTGCACCAGGTGGCGCAGGGCGTGGTGCCCGACGCCAGGGTGGTCTACGCCGACAACGACCCGCTCGTCCTCAAGTACGCCGAGCGCCTCATGCGCAGCACGCCCCAGGGGCGGACCACCTACCTCGAGGCGGACGTCAACGACCCGGAGGCGCTCCTGAACGCCCCCGAGCTGGCCGAGGTCCTGGACCTGGACCGGCCCGTGGCCCTGTCCCTGAACGCGCTCATGCACTTCATCACCGACGCCCAGGACCCGTACGGGATCGTCGGCCGTCTGCTGGGCGCCCTGCCCTCGGGCAGCGCCCTGGCGCTGAGCCACTGCACGCCCGACTTCGACCCGGCCACCTGGCAGAAGGTCACCGACATCTACACGAACGCCGGAACCCCCGTGCGGTTCCGCTCCCAGCAGGACGTGGCGCGCTTCTTCGACGGGCTCGACCTCCTCGAACCCGGCATCACCGTCGGCCACCGCTGGCGCCCCGACACCCCGGCGGGCGAGACCGGTCCCACGGACGCCGAGGTCAGTCTGTGGACCGGGGTGGGCATCAAGCCGTAGACGCGATCAAGCCGTAGGCACCGCGACGAGAGCTGTCGGCGTGTTCTGTTCGTGTCCTCCGCGGAGAGGGTGTGTGGCTTTTCGGTCATGGCGATGACGTGCACCTGTCGGACTTGTGGGTCCGGTGGCAGGCTGCCTCCTGACTGCGCGCAGTAACACCCCTGCCTGACCGGGCGGTTGGTCCTCCGTCGCCCGGCCCCCTCGCAGAAGGAGACCGCGTGAACGGCAGCCTCAGCAGGCTTCACTCATCCGGTGGCACCCGAACTCGCCGCACCCTTCTCGGCGTTCTGGCCGGCGTCGCCGCACTGCTGACCACGGGTATCACCGCCGCGCCGCCGAGCGCCGCCGCCCCGGAACCAGGGGTGGTGGCACTCTCGGCGCAGCAGCACGCCCGTGGTTTCTGGACCCCGGAACGGATGCGTCGGGCGGCTCCGCTCGACCTGCTGTCCGTCGACCGCTCCGCCGTGGGGACGTCGTCCCCGCGCGGAGGCGAGAAGTCCGTCGTCGCGCCCACTTCACCCTCCGCCGTCGGGCCATTGGCGATACCCGACGGCGGCGGACCCTGGACCGGGGGCGGCACCGTGGTGCGGACCGCGGGGCGTGTGTTCTTCACCTACCAGGGCCGTACCGCATCCTGCTCCGGCAACGCCGTCACGAGCGCCAACAAGAGCACCGTGATCACCGCCGGACACTGCGTCAAGCTGGAGGGCGCCTGGCACACCAACTGGGTGTTCGTTCCCGGCTACCACGACGGGCAGGCGCCGTACGGCACGTGGACGGCGTCGAAGACCCTGTCCACACCGCAGTGGACGGCCAGTGAGGACATCAACTACGACGTCGGCGCGGCCGTGGTCGCCCCGCTCGACGGCAAGCGGCTGACCGAGGTCGTCGGCGGCCAGGGCCTCGCCTTCAACACCGGCTACAACAAGGCCATGTACGCCTTCGGGTTCCCCGCCGCCGACCCGTACGACGGCGAGAAGTTCATCTACTGCAGCGGCACCACCTACCGGGACTTCCTGCTGTCCGACGACCACGGACTGACCTGCGACATGACCGGCGGCGCCAGCGGCGGTCCCTGGTTCACCCAGTTCGACGAGGGCACCGGAACAGGACTGCAGTCCTCGGTGAACAGCTTCAAGTACAACTTCCTGCCCACAGCCATGTACGGTCCGTACTTCGGCTCGGACGCGCAAGCCCTCTACCAGACGGCCCAGTCGTCCTGAGCGATCACAGACGCTGAGCGGGCAACGGCGTGTAGTGGAACTCGATGCCGCACAGCAGGACGGTCTGGCCCGGCGAGCAGACGATCTCGCGTTCCGGCCGGTCGGCGGTGCGGCAGCGCAGGCGGATCGTCGGCTGCTCCCGCAGCGGGCCCGGAACGCTCTTGATCCTGACCGTGCCGGTGCTCTCCAGCAGGGAGGAGAGGTCCGCCGTGACCTCACGGCGCCCCTGCAGAGGGATCTGCAGGGGCTGCCGGGCGTCGACCGCCTCGGCGGACACCAGTCCCTGGACCGGGCGGTTCCGGCGCAGCAGCCAGACGCCGGACGGGACGGAGGCCGCCAGGAGGAGGACCAGCAGGGCGGCCCACCGCAGCGCGTCGGCGGACGTCTGCGCCGTCCCCGCGACGGCCAGGGACGCGCCGGCCGGGCCGTCGGCGAGGTCGGCGCCCCGGTGGGCGTACCGCTCGGCGTCCGCCGCCAGGGGGGTGCTCACCTTTCCGGCGACGGACAGGTGCCAGGTCTCGGGCTCGGCGCCGCCGAACCAGTCCTCGTGATGGGCCGTGGCCGGGCTCAGCGAGAAGTCGAGGTCCCGGGACTCGCCGGGCCGGAGGTCGACCGAGCGGGGCAGGTCCTCGGCGAGGGCGACCCCCTGGGGCAGACCCTCGATCCGGAGACCGGTCAGACGTACGGGCAGGGCCTTCGTGGTCGCCGTGAGGCGCAGGCGCATGTCCGATCCCGCGGACACCGGCCGGCCCTTCCCGGTACCGGGCCACGAGACGGCGATCCCCTTGCCCTTGTCTCCCGCCACGGACAGCGCGGCCTGCCGCAGCCGCGTGTCGTCCTGAGCCTCCGTCATGGCCGCGCCGATCCTGCTGCCCGACTTGTCGAGCATCTGGTAGGCGGGGAAGACCTTGGCCAGCACGTCCTCGACGGCGGAGCCGGACGTCAGGCCGATGCCGTAACCGGTCAGGGTGCGGTCCGCCGGCAGACCGGAGGCCTGTTTGCGCAGGGCTGACCAGCCGCTCGCCTCGAAGTCGCGGTAGCGGGAATCGTCGGGCGCGTGCAGTTCGGCGTCGGACAGCAGCAGCACGCCGCAGACGTCGGTGCCGGTGCGCTGCAGACCGTCCAGCGCCTGCTCGAAGGCCCGGCCGAAGTTGGAGGCGGTGCCGCCCGGTCTCGTGGGCAGGGCCTCGTCGAGCTCTTCGAGCGCCTCGTCCCGGGACATCATCTCGCACGCGCGGGCGCCGTCGCTGAACGGGATCAGGCAGACGCGGTCCTCGGGGTGGAGCGACTTCAGGAACGTCGGCAGCACCGCGCGGACCTTGTCGTACGAGCCGTTGTCCGCCATGGACTGCGAGGTGTCGACGAGCACCGCGTAGCTCGCTCCCCGGTGGCCGACGACCGTGTCCAGGAAGGACTCCAGGTCGCCGGCGCCCGCCGCCCGGGCGGGCGCACAGGGGCCCAGTGCGGGCATCAGCGAGAGGACACCCGTGGTCAGAAGGGCCGTCAGGGCACGGCGGGGCGCCCCGAGCCGGTTGTTGCTCATCATTGGCTGTTTCCTTTGTTCCGCTTCTTGTGCCTGCGCGGCCTTCCCGAGGACAGGCCGAGAAAGGACAACAGCCGCACCCGGCGCAGTTCACGCACCCGTGAACGCTGCTGTCTCAGATCCCTCTTCGCCTGTTTCAGAACCGTTCCGGCCCGCCATCCGCCGCCGCCGTGACCGGAGGCCCGGCCGGCCACGATCAGTCGCCGGATGTCCTGCAGCGCTTCCGTGGTGGCGTGGACGCTGCGCTGCTGCTCGGTCAGGAGCACGAGCTCCAGGTGGTCGAAGAGCGCCTTGCGGTCCTCGTTCATGGCCTTCTCCCACCAGCGGCCCGCCAGTTCGAGGGCCTCGCGGCCGTCGTGGCTGTCCAGCCGAAGGGCGAAGGGGGCCCACATCGCCGCGATCTCACGGGCCGGGTAGGACTGTCGGACGGCCAGCGCGAAGTGTTCCATCGGGGTGTACTGGTCCTGCGGATGCTCTCCGCGCCGCAGGGTTTCGAGGGTGCCGGAGGCCGGCGCTCCCCCGTGGCCGAGGACGGGCCCGCGTCCGGAGTCCTCGCCGGACCAGACCATCGCCCCGCCGGCCATCTGTGCGCCCCCGGCACGCTGGTCGGGGCCGGGCCGCCGCACGGCCTGGTGCTGCGGGTGCGTCCGGCCTGCGGGCAGCTCCGCCCTGCGCCGCGCGTCCGCGGCCCGGGCGGACGCCTCGGCCTCCCGCCGCTCCCACTCCCGCTCCCGGGACACGACACGCTTGCGCAAGTCCGCCACGGCAGCGTGGTCCTGGGCGCCTTGGAGGGCGGCCAGCACGATGGGCTCCCCCTCCTTGCCGAAGGGGTCGGCCAGCACCGGCTCGGCGAGTTGGCCCAGCAGCACACCCAGAAAGGGATGCAGCCTCCTGTCCCGCAGCAGGAAGTCCAGGCTCCGCGCGTAGGCGAGGCACGCCTCCGCGCGCCACTGCGGGCCCATGGCCGGGAGTCCGACGAGGCAGCGCAGGACGTCGGCCCACGCCCGGCAGTCCTGCCAGACGTCCGCGACGGCGAGCACGGCCGCCAGAGCCTGCGCGCCGTTCTCCGCCGCCTCGTCCGGCGGGGTCGTGGCGCGGGCCGCTCCCCGGTTCCGGAAGGGGAGAGAGAACATCGCTCCGTCCCGCCCGTTCTCGCCGGTGGGCACGGTGCCGCGCGATCCGACGGCCAGCGTGCACAGCGGGCCCCACAGGCCTTTGACGACCTCGGCCGCCCAGTCCGGCCGCTGCGCGCCGACAGCGGCGGAGAGTACGGAGAACGCCTCTCCCGGCGTCGGGAACGGCTCGACGAGGGCCGCGTCCGCCTCGCCGCGCGGCAACAGGACCGACCACGCCCGCAGCCAGGCCGGTGCCTCGCGCCTGCCCGCCCCGAGCAGGTTGAGCCAGTGCCGCAGCCTGACCGGATCGGCCGACTCCTTGCCGAGCACCCCCAGGGTGAGCCGGCGTTCCTCCCAGAGCACGTACACGGGGGCGGTACGGTCCCCGATCACCCTGGACGGTCTCAGGACGCACAGGCAGTCGACCACGAACGGCAGCCGTTGGTCCGCGTCGGGCCCCTCACTGCCGGACAGCAGCCGGAGGACCTCGGCCTCCTTCCCGCACTCCTCCACCATCTGCCACAGGCGGCTCAGCCGCTCCCGGCAGGACGAGCTGTCCGTGCCGGAGGCGACACCGCTCAGGGACACGCTCAGCAGGTTCTGCGCCACGCACGCGGACACCAGCGGCCCCTTGCCCTCTTCCACCCACAGCCGCCGCAGCGCGTCGTCCATCTCCCGGTCGCTGTACTCGACCACGTAGTCGATCCCGCGCTGGACGAGCCGCTGCACGTCGGCGGAGTCCGGATCGGCGCCGTCCGTCAGGCTGTTGAGTCCCTCGGCGACCAAGTGAACCGACTCGTGGCCGGCCTCCACGGCGTTCACCGCCGCCTGAAAGGGGTCCAGCCGGTCGAGGCAGCGCAGGATGCCGCCGTGGTCGGCCACCGCGAGGGGGGCGTCGTGGGACAGCAGACTGCCGGTGACCGTCTCGAACCCCCGGTCCTCGATCAGGTGGGCCAGCCGGCTCCGGTAGTACTCGGGGCGGCCTTCGGGGAGTTGCGGGAGGGTGCCCAGCCGCACGGTGAGGGCGGTCGGGGTGTGCCCCGGCCCGAAGGCCAGGTGGGTGGGCGGGTTGTCGCCGCCGTCGACGCAACTGCCCACGGCCAGTCCACTGCGCACCCCGTACGGCAGGAAGCCGACGACCGCGTCGAACACGGCCAGCCGGGTCCGGGCGTCGAGCGGGCCGCCGCCGGTGATGACGACGGGCTCGCCGTGCAGGAGGAGCGCCGCCACGGCGGCGGCCCACTGGGCGGCCGCCGTGCGCCGCCGGTCCGTCTCCGCTCCGGCGGGGATGCCCGGCACGTGGCCGGCGACGGTGTCCAGCCCGGTGAGCAGTCCGTGGCCCGACCGCACGGCCACCTGCAGCGGGATGCCGTCGCCGTGTTCCGGCGGCAGCGGTACGTCGGACACGGCGTCCCACAGCGTCACGTACTCCACCCGGTGGCGAACGAGTTCGGGCGAGCTCAGCAGGAAGTAGCGCGTCGGTGTGACCTCCCGGTTCGCACCGTCCCGCAGCGGTGAGGGCTCCATCACCGAGATGCCGGTCCACTGGCCCTCGTCGAAGGGCAGGCCGACCATGGAGACCCACGGCAGCCGGTCGTGCGCCGCGCTCGCGGAGGGCGGGTTGCCGAGGCCCGCGGCGGTGATGTACTGGGCGAAGAAGTCGCGGCGTTCGGCCCCTCCGGCGCAGTGCAGCACGTCGTACTCGCCCAGGGAGCCGGGTTCCTTGCTGTACCAGGCCCACGGCGCCTTCACGGTGAACACGTCGTTCACGGGCGTCCCCCGCCTCGCAGGCCGAGCAGCAGCGCGACGAGCGGGTCCATGACGTTGTACGGGCTGAGCGGACCCACGATGCGGTAGTCGCCGTCGACGACGTTGACGTTGCCGAACCTCTTGAGGTCGATCGAGCCGCCCGGCATGGTGCCGAAGCCGATCGAGGACGTGGTGAAGTAACGGATGCGCGCCGGATGGAAGTTGGCGCGCAGGGTCTGTCCCACCAGCCGCATGGTGCTGCCGTGCAGGTCGTCGGCCAGCCAGTCGAAGAAGCCGGCCGGGTCGCACACCACGGGCACACCGCCCCGCCCGAGGTCGGTCCAGCCGCCGCGCCGGGCCCGGTCGAAGACCTCGGGGTCGTCGAACTTCGTCAGGCAGACGGCGATGTGGTGCGGCAGGTAGGGACCGTCCAGGCGGTTCTCCTCCATGCAGATGCGGGTGATCCGGGTCAGTGTGCCGTTGAGGTAGGCGAAGGAGTCGCTGTCCTGGGCCTCCCGCAGCGGGTCGAAGAGGTAGACGAGCCCCTGGGCCCGGGCCAGGTGCTCGATGCTGCGGGTGGCGATGGATCCGCCCTTGAGGTCTTCGTACGCGCCGCCGGGCACGTCCAGAACGCTCAGGTCGAACTCCATCCGGGGCGAGGGCCGCGCGCGCCAGAGTCTGCGTCTGCCGAAGGCGGTGCCGCTGACGTCCCCGCGGAACCGCCAGGCGTAGGAGCGGACCTGCTGGGTCGCCGGCGGGAAGACCCGGTCGATGGCCAGCTGCCGGGAGGTCTCCACCAGGAAGGCCTCCGACGCGTCGTCCGACGGCACGACCTGCCATCGGCCGTACGGGCCG
This sequence comes from Streptomyces sp. NPDC046862, assembly GCF_040704615.1. Taxonomy (NCBI): domain Bacteria; kingdom Bacillati; phylum Actinomycetota; class Actinomycetes; order Kitasatosporales; family Streptomycetaceae; genus Streptomyces; species Streptomyces sp. NPDC046862. The sequence goes on from NZ_JBEYXP010000003.1 coordinate 123,746, forward strand.
GCCGGGTCGAGCGCCGCGAGCCGCAGCGCGCCCAGGAACGTGGTCTTGCCCGAGGCCGGGGAACCCCAGACCCCGATCCGGGTCGCGCTGTCCTGCTGGGCCGCGGTGGCGAGTTCGGGGGCGGACGGTGCCGGGTCCCCGCCGCCGTCCTCGGCCGGCGCTGGGGCGGACTCGACCGGCCATATCTGTTCCAGAGGGTCGTCTCCGCCGGGCTCCGGAAAGGGGTCCGGCGGCATGAGTGCCGGTGGGAACCGGGTCTCGTCCGGCTCGTGTTCAGTCATCGCGCTCACTGTCCTTCCGGCTGGGTGGTGCTCCCGCAGGGCCGAAGCCGTGCGGCACGGCGTGACGCCGGCCGCCCGGGTCGGTCAGCAGTCCGGGTGCCTCGGTGGGGTGGCCCAGGGCGCTGCTGACGCACAGGGCGACGTCTTCCGGTGTGTGGGTCCCGAGGGCGAAGAGGTGGTCGCGGCCGAGGTCGCGCCAGGCCTTCTGCAGTCGTTCGAGGGTCTTGGGGCGCCAGTGCCCGGGGATGCCGGCGTCCAGGTCGCGTACGCCGACGACGGTCAGGCCGGGGCAGGACACCGACCGCAGACGGCGCAGGGACTCCTCGTAGTCGCCTCCGTCGGGGCAGGGCAGGCTGAGGTCGGCCTGCTGGCGTGCCGGGTGGGGCGGCCGGCGAGCCAGCACGAGCAGGACGTGCCGGGCGCCGTCGCGCCAGTGCCGCCAATGGGCCGCGGCGTGCAGGGCGTCCTCGAGCGGGGCGGCGTAGTCGTGCCGTACGGGGCGCGCGGAGTAGCGGCGAACGGCCTCGGCGGCGGCGCCCGCGCTGCCCGGCCCCCAGGGTCTGAGTACCGTGGCGGCGGCCCCGGCGCGCACGGGCAGGAACGTGTGGTCCTCGTAACCGATGAGCCCGACGCTGAGGCCCTGCGTCGTCCCCGTGTGCGGGCGGCCGTTGTCGCGGACCGGCCGCCAGGCGCCGCCGACCTGCTGGAGCAGCGTGCCGAGGAAACGGGCGCGGCGTTCGAACTCCTCGCGGCCGCCGCCGAGTTCGAACAGGAGCAGCAGATCGGCGGCCCCGGATCGGGGCAGGGCGGGGGTGGTCGGGTACGGCAGTGTGTGCCCGCCCCGACCCTCCGCGAACAACTCCGGTCCGGTGAAGCGCAGTTGGCCGTGCCGGTCGAGTGCGACGGTGACGGTGGTGCGGTGTCCGGGCCGTACCCGGGTCCGACCGGTCCGCAGCACCGGCCAGTCCTCGGTCCGGGTGCCCCTGGCCGTGACCAGCGGCAGGGCATACACCCCGGAGGTCTGCCCGGGTTCCGCCAACAGCTCGACGGAGGTCAGCAGTTCGCCGTCGCGGGGCAGGGTGGTGCCGCCGGGGAAGAGGATGCGGGCCGAGGTCCTGTCCTGGTCCGGCGGGCCGGCCTGGGAGGGGCGGGTGAGCAGGGCGTAGCCGTGGCGCAGCGGTACCTGGTGGCAGGCCTCCGCCACGATGTCGTCCAGCGTGCGGGCGTCGGAGGCGTCGAGCAGCACCTGCGCCGCCGCGGCCGCCCGGGTCGCCAGCGCCCTGCCCGCGTGGCCCGGCCAGCGCCAGCCGGCCGCCTGGCTCACGAGGATCAGCGGCACCATGCGGCCCTGGGCGCGTGCGGCGCGCAGGGGCGCCAGCGCCGTGTGGAGGGCGCGGTCGATGACCGGTTCCCAGGCGTGGTCGGCGGCGCGCGGCACGCCGCGCACGCCGTAGGGGGGCGCCGTGCCGATGCCTCCCGCGAGGACGAAGGCACGTTCCGCCACCGAGGCGGGCAGCCAGGGCACGGCGTCCGGCCAGCTCGTTCCGCCGTCGGCGGGAGAGCGGGTCCAGCCGGTCCCGTGCTCGTCCCGCCCCAGTTCCCGTACGGCCAGGCCGGTCGCGGAGATGCCGAGGACGCAGACGGCGTCGCACTCGCCGGCCGCGAGCGCGGTGAGGACGGACACGGCGCCCGCGAGGCTGCCGCGGGACACGCCCGGGCTTTCCTCGAGGGCGCGGACCCGGGCGGCGGGCGCGGGTCCCCGGGAGGGGGCGCGCCGGACCAGGGACCGGAGCCGGACGTCGACGGTGCCGGCCGGAGGCCTGCCGCTCGACGGCCTGCCGTGTGCGCGGCCGCTCGCCGCCATGTGCCGCGAGGCGAGGACGGCGGCGGCGATGTCCCAGGACCAGCAGGCGGCGATCTCCTCGTTCCGCGCGTCGGGGCCGGCGGCCGCGCCCGGCTCCCAGCCGCAGGTGTCGCAGGGCCCGGGGGCTCCGCTCGACCAGCAGACGGGGCAGAGTCCGGGTGCGGTGACTGCCGGGTCCCCGTCGCCGGCGGCCGGTGGTGCGAAGAGCTCGGATCCGTCCCGGCGGACGCTCGTCACGGGCGACGCCCAGGGCCCTTGTCGCCGGATGTGGATGTCGGGCGCTCACTCGCCCTCGAAACGTTGTGCACGGTTTCCCCCTCGGACCGGCGCCCCCACGGCTGTGCCGGGGCGTTGACCTCCCGGTGACGTACTGCCGGCTGAGGGCGCGTCAGCGATCGTACTGGGGCACCTGCCCCGTTGTCCGACGAAAAGATGGAATCTTTCACTAATTTATCTGTTAAGCATGTACATCTCAGGAAATTCAGGGCACGGAGAGAGTGCGGTTCGCTGCCCGGAGGCCTGCCTCGTCCAGCGTCAGGCGGCGCACCGCACCGTCGAGTCCGACCGCGATCAGGCCGCCTTCGACCGGGCGCAGACCGGAGACCGCGGTCAGCTCCCAGCACCGTTCCTCGCGGCCGTCGGCCATGCTCAGCAGGCGGATCCCGCCCTGGTCCGCGACGCACACCGCCGAGCCGTCCGTGAGGACGTCCAGGGCTCGTGGACCCGGGGCACCGAGAACCGCCGCCGTCCACAACGGGCGTTCGTTCACGGCGTCCAGGGCTGTCACGGCACCCTCGGCGGTGGCGACCACCACGGTCTCTCCGCAGACGACGGGTGGCAGGTGCACGGTGCCGCCCACCCTCGTGCGCCACAGGGACCGGCCCGTGTCGCGGCACAGGCCCTCGACCCGCCCGTCCGCCGTGGCCACGACCACGGCGTCACCGAGCTCCGTCGGGCCGCCCGGGCAGACTGCGCGCAGGTCCACGTCCCACATCGGACTTCCGTCGTCCATCCGCCGGCTCAGCACCGTGCCCCGGTCGGTGCAGCAGACCACCGTCGTGCCGGTCACCAGGGGCCGTCCCGTCACCGCGCCGACGCCCTCGGCGGCCCAACGGGGGTTCCCGGTCACGGGGTCCAGCACCCGCACGCCCGTCCCCTCGGCGACGAACAGCCGGTCGGTGCCGCCGTCGAGGCCCCCTGACCAGCCCACCGCGTGCACCGCGGCCGCGAACCGGTGGCGCGCGTGCGTGGGGCCGCCGGCCGCCGGACGGACGTGGTGCACCGCTCCGTCGGCGGTGCCCAGGACCACCGCGTCCTGAGCCGGGACCATGCCGCCCCTCACCGGCGCCCCGAGATCCAGGCGCCACAGAGGCCGCCCACTGCGGTAGTCCACCCCATGAAGGACCCCTGCCGAGGTCACGGTGAGCACCGCGTCCTCGCGCAACCAGGGCGCGACACGGATCCAGTCGTGGCAGTGCCACACCCACTGCTCACCTGCGGCAACGGCCGGTGCCGTCCTCAGCAGGCCCTGCCGTGACCGGCTCGTGGGCTGCTCCCGCCCGCTCGCCTCCTCCTGCTCCAGGTGGTCGGCGCGCGGCCCGATGACGGAGCGCAGCTCGTCCCGGTGCCGTTCGAACACCCGTAGCGCGAGGGGCGGATAGGGGATGCGGGCCGTGTCCGCCGCTTCGGCCAGGGTGGTGCGCACCTCGTCCATCGTGGGGCGGTCGGTGTCCGTGAACCGCAGGCAGGCGGTGATGAGTTCGCGCAGGCCGCCCTCCCGCACGCCGCTGATGTCCGGTGGCTCGGTGAGAGCGCGCAGCCGGATGTCGAACTGGTTGCGGCCGCTGTAGGGCGGGTGTCCGGTGGCGGCGAACAACAGGGTCGCGGCGAAGGCGAACACGTCGGCGGGCCCCTGGGCGCGGCCGAGGCCGCTCGCCTGTTCGGGCGCGGCGTACTGGAAGCTGCCCATGGCGTCCGCGGTGACGGTCAGGCTGGGATCGGCGGCGAGCCGTACGAGGCTGAAGTCGATGATCCAGGGCCGGCTCCTGGTGACCAGGACGTTGCTGGGCTTGAGGTCCCGGTGGTAGAGCCCGGCACCGTGCAGGTCGGCCAGGGTGCCGCCCAGGACGTGACCGAGGGCGAGCACGGTGTCCTCGGGCAGCGGGCCTGCCTCGTCGACCAGCCGCTGCAGGGAGGGGCCCGGGATGTAGCGCGTGGCCAGCCAGGGGCGCCGGGCCGCCGGGTCGGCGTCCAGCAGTTCGGGGATGCCCTCGCCTCCGGCGCGGTCGACGGCCTCGATCTCGCTGCGGAACCGCGGCCGGAGCCGCTCCGACTCGGCGACGTCGGTGCGGATGAGCTTGATGGCCGCGAGCCGGCGCGCGGCCGACTCCTCCCGTCCGAGGAACACCTCGCCGAACCCGCCCGCGCCGATGCGCGACAGCAGCCCGAACCGTCCGAGCCATCTGGGGTCGTCGCCCCGCAGTGCTTCCATCGGTCAGTCCTCCAGGTACGCGTCGGCAGAGGGCCTCGTCCCGCGTCGTGTGCCGTCGCCGGGGAACGAGGCGGGGGCGGTCCGTTCGGCCAGCGCCCGCAGCAGGCCGGCGGTGCCGAGTTCGTCGCGCATCAGCCGCAGCCTGGCCAGATGGGCGCGTGCCGGGTCGGAGGCGGGTTCGGGCGGGACGCCCTCCTCGACCGGGAGCCGGCGCGGTGAGGACGCCCTCGTGTAGCAGATCCACGGAGTGGCCGCCGTGGCGTCCGGCGCCCATGTCGAGGCGGTCAGGGCCGCCCGGTAGCCGAAGGGCAGCAGGGAGGCGACGGCGTCGATGGTGCTGATCCGGCTCAGGGCGAACCGGTCGCCCGGGGCCGCCAGGGCCAGCGGCGCCTCCAGCGCGGCCGCCGCGGTGGCGGCCACCCAGTGGAAGCCGAGGTCCTCCACCACCTGGGCGGTCCGCTCCACGTGGTCGTTCCGCGCCGCCAACAGCACGGGGGCCGTGTCCTGCTTCGCGTCCATCGGCAGCGGCACGGGCCGTACCTCGTTCCACAGGGAGACCAGCCCCATCCCGTGCCGGGCCACGTCCTCGTAGGGCACCAGAAAGCAGCGGGTGGTGGCGGAGCGACGTCCGGAGGAGTCCCAGGTCGCCTCCGCGAGGCTGTTCCAGTCCGTCACGGAGACGGTCACCCACCGGCCGCGGCCGGCCGTCGCTCCGGCTCCGCACACCCCGAACGAGATCCACGGCAGCGTCTCCCCGGGACGACCCGCGACGGACCACGGAGGCGGGGTGCCGAACAGCGTGTCGCGGACCACGCGTTCGAACCAGGCCACGGCCGAGGGTCCGTCGCTGCAGACCAGGACGCGGTAGTCGCTGCTGTCGGCCTGGGGTTTCGACAGCACGGCCCACCGCGCGCGCAGGGTGAGAGAAGAGTCCATGTCAGATGTCTCCCGACGCCCGCCCCAGGGCGATCAGCGGCTCCAGCACGTTCAGCGGCCGGGCCGGACCGCGCAGCACCCTCAGGCCCCGTTCGTCGTACGTCTGGTTCGAGCAGTCGTCCAGGTTCAGGGCCCCGTCGGGGGTGCGGTGGAACCCGATCGCCGACACCGCGTACCACGACACCCGTTGCGGCAGGAAGTTCCTGGTCACCAGGTTCCGCGCCCTGGCCACGTCGACCGAACGGTCGCCCAGCCAGGCGATGTAGCCCTCGGCATCGGCGTCCGGCACGCACGGGTCGCCCTGCGAGGTCTGGCCCACCCAGTTGCCGCGCCGCGCGTCCTGGAAGACGAAGGGTTCGTCGAACTTCGTGACGCAGAAGGCGACATGGTGGGGCAGGCGCCCCCGCAGGAGTCGGCCGCTCTCGTGGAACTCCTGGGTCAGCCGCTCCAGATGGGGCACCAGGAACTCCGCCTGGGGGCCGGTGCCCACGGGGTCGATCAGGATCACCAGGTGCCCGGCTCGCCCCAGATGCGCGTCGAGGACCCGGTTCTGGCCGTAGTTCTCCCGCCGGTACTCGCGTCCGCCGACATCACAGAAGTCCAGCGCGAAGTCGACCCGTTCGGGGCGCCGCCGGCCCGTCACCTCGGCGCGGAACACGTACGAGAACGCCGTCGGGCCCATGGTCGCCTCGGGGAAGCGGCGCACGACGGCCAGGGCGTTGGTCTGCTGGACGAGGAAGTGTTCCGCCTGCTCGCTCTCGGCGATGACGTTCCAGCGGCCGAGCCGCGGCCGTGCCGCCGTGGCGGCGAGCGAGGCCGCCGCCAGGAACGTGGTCTTGCCGCTGTGCGCCGTGCCGAGGACGGCGATCGTACGCCTCGGCTGCCGAGCCGCCGGCTCCCGGAGCTGCGGCTCGTCGGTCGGCGCCGGGGCCGTCCCCGGGACGGCGGGAGCGGTTCCTGGAAGGGGCGGCGGGAACGCGGCTGGTGTGCCGGTGACGGGAGGCGCGGGGACCGGCTCCGGGGACGCGGGAGCCGTCGGGGCGTTCTGCGGGGAGGCGAGGGGGGCACCGGAGGCGCCGGGGCCGCTGGACGTGCCGGTCGTGTCGGGGAGTTCGGCGACGGCGGCCTCGATACGGCGCACCGCGTCGCCGTAGGCCGGCCCGAGTCCCCTCAGGAGGCGTGCCGCGATCTCCGCGAACGGACGCGTCTCCGGGTCGATCTGTCCGACCAGCCGGGCGTCGCGCGGCGATGCCAGCAACGCGGGGAAGGCGAGCGCGGTGCGGCCCATCTTCGTGGACACGTACGCGGAGACCGTCTGGAAGGTCTTCACCGCCTCGACGCGGTCCATGCCCTCCAGCAGGGTCTGCCGGGTGTCCCCGACGAACTCGTAGGCGGGCTCCGCCTCGTGGGCTCCGGTGGCGTCCCGTACGGGCCTGGGCCGCAGCAGTCCGCTGAAGAACACCTCGGCCAGCGGCGCCGGATCGTAGGGCTCCTTGCGCCACTGGCTGGTGACCAGGTGGGTGAGCCACATCGTGGACAGGTTCAGCGGCACCACGGCGAGGCTGCGCAGCAACCGCCGGGCCCGCGGGGTGGCGGTGGCGTCGAACTCGTCCAGCAACTCCTCCTCGTCGACCGGCTGTTCGGTGGCGGTGTCCGGTACGGGCGCGGGGGCGGGCCGCTCGTCGGCGGGCCCGGCCGCCACCACCCAGGCCGGAGCGGACACCACCCGGGAGCGCGCCCCCGTGAGCAGTGAGGCCCACCGGTTGAGGGAGTCCGGCGCCAGCGGCACGACGGGGACGGCGTGCGGCCGTCCGCCGTGCGGCGGGCGGCCACCGGGCCACAGGTCCCTCAACGACCAGCCGGCCGGAGTGAACCGCTGCGCCCCCGGGCCGGACCGCGCCCCGTCCGCCTGCGGGTGGAATGACACCGGCAGCGGGGCGACACCGGTGCGCCCCCACAGATGGCGCGGCAGCAGATGGACGATGACCACCGGCCCGTGCGCGGCCAGCAGATGGACCTGCGCGGCCAGCCGCCCGTCGTGCCATCCGGGACCGACACCGTCGGTGACGAAGGCGGTCAGGCGCCTGCCGCCGGGCTCCAGCAGGGTGCGCAGACCGGTACGGCCGCCACCGGCGGGCGTCGGCGTGGTCTGGGCGGTGTGCGGGTCCAGCCAGCGCACGGTGACCGACCGGAAGGCGCCGAACCGGGCGGCGGCCCTGCCCATCTCGCGCATCAGCGGCGTCCACAGCCTCATGGAGGAACCGGTGTCGCACACCAGCGCGAGGTCGTAGTGCGGCTCCTCGGCGGCCGTGACCATCGGCACGACCATGCCGGTCGCGGCGGCGAACTCCGCGGTCAACTCCTCGTCCACCACGGTCCGTACGGGCGAGGGGCTGGTGCGCCGCAGCGGGCGCAGGGCGTTGCCCAGCCCGGGCCGGCCGGGCAGCCACCGGGCCGGCAGCGGCGCCGGGACACGGCTGGAGACCCCGCCCATCTCGGCGATCGCGGGTTCGGCGGCCCGCAGCCACAGCCCCATGTCGTGGCGCGCGGCGCCGCCGGGCGCCCGGAACGGGCCACCCGGCGGGAGCGGACCGCCCTCAGAGGTCGCCGGGGCCTCACCGACCGCCGGCTCGCGCGCGCCCTCGCCATCGCCATTCACATCGCTCCCGCGGTCGCCACCCGGGTCGGCGGAGCCCAGCTCCGGGCTCGAACGCATCCCTGTCGGCGAGGAGTTCACCGCGGGCAGCCGCCCGGCCAGCCAGGCGATGTCGAGGATCTCTCCCAGGCCGACCTCGGCATCGCAGTCCAGCAGCGCCCTCGCGACCTCCGGGTCCACCGCGTCACGCTCCGGAGAGCGGGTGGAACACCGCGTTCGCGATGGTTTCCATGTCCTCCGGTCCCAACTGGGCCGTGAGCCTGAGGCGTACGGCGTTGATCAGCTGGTCGGGCGAGAGCTGACGACCGTCGTCGGTCAGCTGGTCGTAGCGCTTCAGGACGTCCCTGACCTCGGACAGGTCCCGCATCTCCGGCACGTGGGCCCGGAGGATCTCGTGGAGTCGGGTCCCCTCGGGACGCTTGAGGCTCAGGAAGAGACAGCGGCGGCGGAAGGCCGGTGGGAACTCCCGGTCGCCGTTGCTCGTGAGGACTACGACGGGGAACTGCGCGCACCGCACCCGCCCCTGGTGCACGGGCACCCGGTCGTTTCCGTCCCAGCTGAGCACGCGGACCGGCGAGTCGGCGATCCGGCGCAGCTCGGGGATCTCGTAGCCCCCCGTCTCGAAGACGTGCAGCAGGTCGTTGGGCAGGTCGACGTCGCTCTTGTCGATCTCGTCGATCAGCAGGACCCGGGGTCGGCGCCTGGGCAGCAGCGCGTCGCCCAGCGCGCCGAGCCTGATGTACCGTCCGATGTCCTCGTGGTCGCCCTTGCCCTTGGCCACCCTGCGGTTCTGGGCCGAGCCCTTGCGCAGGTTCATGTCGTGCAGGCGGCCCAGCACGTCGTAGCCGTAGAGGCCTTCACGCAGGGTCGAGCGGCTGGTGATGCCCCACCTCAGCACCGGCCCGAGGCCGAGTTCGCGGGCGATGGAAGAGGCCAGGGTGGTCTTTCCGGTGCCGGGCGGGCCGGTGACCACCAGGGGCCTGCGCAGCTGGATGGCGGCGTTCACCAGGTCGTGCACCTCGCGGTCGCCGCGGTACGCGACCGCGACCCGGTCGTCCCAGGAATCCTCGCTCTCGGTGCGGGGCGGTGGCACCGGAAGGCCGATGTGGTCCGGCTCCCGCTCGCGCAGCCGGGGCTCCTCGTCGGGGGCCACGAGCGTGGACAGGCGGAAGGAGCGCCAGGGCGGGGGCTCCGGAATGTCCGGGGTCGTGTCGGCCGTGGTCCGGGGCGCTCCCCAATGTCCGCGGTAGACCCACCAGTCGGGAGCCTCCGAAGAGGCGCTCGGGCCTTCCGTCATGTGCTCTTCCCTTCTGTTCGCCGGGCCCGGAGCCCGGGTCACGGCATGGCCACCGCGGTCCGGACCAAAGGAGAACGACGCGGGTCGTCGAAAAGCACGACCATGTCCCGGAACACCTCGGCCTCGTCGCCCCCTTTGCAGCGCAGGTCGAAGACGATCTCGGGCACGTCCTCCAGGGGACGGCCCTCGAGCTGGCGGATCAGGCTCTCCCGTATCAGCGCGCCGTCGCAGAGCGCACCGCCGTCACCGCCGCGCACACAGCTGCCCGCCGTGGACCGGGCAGGCCAGACGGCCAGTACCGCGCCGTGGTTGAGGGCCGTGCCGACCATGTCGAAGGACGCGCCGTCGTCCAGGGGGCCGGAGAGCACGATGCCGGCGCACACGTCGGTCGCCGCGTTCGCGGTGAAGGCGTGTTCCACCGCGCGGGCCTGCCCCGCGTGCCGCTCTCCTCCGGGTGCGCACACAACGGCGCAGTCCCCCCACTGCAGTCGCGCCGCGGGGACGGAGTCCAGCAGCGCGCCGCGGCGTTCCCAGCTCAGTGTCTGCGGGCCCCTGCGGTGCCGCCAGCGGTCGCGCAGCACCACCGGGGCGTTGTCCCCCAGCAGCGGCGCCTTCCCGCTCGGCACGGTGAAGCGCGGCATCGTGTCGAAGCGGTGGCCGAACAGGTCCCGGTCGACGATGAACTCCACCCAGGCTCCGTGCAGTGCGGAGCGGACCTTGGAGTGGGCTCCGTCGTATATCTGCTCGACGAGCGTGGCGAACTCGCCCTTGTGCCAGCTCCTTTCCGGGACCTCGATCCGCCGGCGTTTGTGCCCGGTGTAGAACCACGCCTGGGCGCGGTAGGTCGGCTCCGGGAGGTTCGCGGCGGGTTCGGCCGCGTCGCCTCCCTGGGTGATGTCGTCCAGCCGTTCCAGATCGATGACCAGGTGGGCCCGGGACCGGGGTGGTGCGTGGTGTGCCGCTTCCCGCGGCAGCGGGGCCAGACCCTTGGCGGGGGCCCAGGAGCCGTACCAGTCGTGGATCTCGTCCCGCAGGCGTTCGACCCGGGTCAGGACCGCGCAGAGATCGGTGATGCAGTGGCTGCCGTCCGCGCGGTGCGGCAGTCGTGTCACCCGTACGGCCATGTCCGGCAGGGTCAGGTCGTCGTCGGGCACGCGGGGCCCGAAGGCGTGCAGCCAGTCCCACACCTCGCCCTCCTCCTGCGAGGTCAGACCGGCCCCGCTCAGGAGCGCGCGCAGCCGTTCGGCCTGGCGCGGGGTGACCGCCGCGCCGGGCAGGAAGTCCTTGTCCACGAGGACCCGGCCGCGGTGGGAGATCCAGTAGTGGGTGGGTATCTGGCCGTAGTCGGGATCCGCCTGCTCGTAGGCCGTCTGGAAGCGCTCTTCCAGGGCGACGGCGGCCTCCTCGATCGTGTCGAGTTCCAGCCGGTCGCGGCGCGGCAGCGGCTTCAGAGCCTCGATCAGCCGACGGGTGAAGACTCCGCCCTGCTCGTCGAAGAGCGCCTGCTCGCCGTGGCGGGCGCCGTACAGCACGAGCCCGTCCCAGTCCGGGTGCTGTACGACACCGGCGGCGGTGACGAGCGTCTGGGCGCCGGTGTCACCCGCGGGTGCCGAGTCGCCTTCCCGGCAGGCGTCGATCACGAACAGCAGGCGTCTGGGTCTGCCCGGGCCGGCCACGCGGGCCTGCATGTCCTCCAGTTCCATGAAAGCGCCCTGGGACAGGTACAGGCGGTGCCGGCCGGTTTCCCTGCCGATCGTGCCATGGCCGAGCCAGTAGAGGACGAAGGCGTCGTCCTCCCCCAGTTCGTCCAGGGGGCCCTGGCGGACGAAGAAGTCCAGCAGCGAGGCGAGTTCGGCCCGCGCCCGGTTCACCGTGCCGGCCCTGAACTCCTCGTGGATCCGGTCGGCGTTGGTCAGGACGGTGACGGAGCAGGGCTCCCCGACATGGTTCACCAGCCAGGAGGCGAAGCGGGCGCCGGCGGCCGCCGAGCCGGGCAGTTCCCGCAGCGGCGAGCCCTCGTACGTCTCCGGGCACACCACCAGAGCGCGTACCGCCATGTGCTCAAGCCTCCTCGACGGCCGCGCGGACGGCCTCGAACACCTGCGGGGTGGTCCAGTAGGAGCCGTGGGCCCGAGGGAAGGGCTCCCGGGTGTCGACCTCGACGTCCGTGACCCGCCCCGCGAAGTGGTCCTCGGCGGGGAAGGCCAGGAGGTCCTCCTGGTCGACCACGTTCACCCAGCGGGCCCGGAAGTGCTCCGGCAGGGGCGCGCCGAGGCGGTGGGTGGCCAGCGCGTCCAGGCCGTAGAGGTACGGCACCTGGCTGCCGACGGTGACCAGGAGCCGTACGTCGGGCAGGTCGTGAGCCACCAGGGTCTCGAAGCACGCCACTCCCCCGAGGCTGTGCCCGAGCAGGACCACGGGTCCGGGGAGCTCCCTGACCCGCTCGGCCAGGAAGGTCCGCAGGGGCTTGCCGCGGGACTGGTAGAGCAGGATGTCACCGAGGGCGGGCGTGGCCCGGGTGAGGATTCGCTCGCGGTGGCGCCGGACGACCGGTCGGGCCATGTGCTGGGCCGTCGACCAGGCGACGGCCCGGGTCCTGTCGCCCAGGCCCAGGGGTGCCGATCCCAGGCACTTCTCGATGGCACGCCACAGCGCGTCGCGTTCCGCCGCGGACACGAGCACCGTGCCGCCGTCGTTCTCCCGAAGCCTGATGTGCACGGCGGTCAGGCAACGGGCGACGAGGTCGTGCGATGCCCGGGCCGCGAGAAAAGGGAGCGCGGCCGTGAATTCCTCGTTCCGCAGCACCTCCGTCACGGCTTCGCGCACGTGGTCGCCGAGTTCCCCGGAGGGAGCCAGTTGCTGGATCACCGGTTCGTCGGGGAGTTTCCGCATGCGCGATCTCAGGAGATCCAGGGCTCTCGGCGAGACGGAGGACGCGGCACCGGGCGCCGCCAGAACGGCCGGACGAATTTCGAACAGCGGATCGTCGTACAACCGGGCCCATACGGCCCGTTCCGCGTTCGACCAGGTCGCCCCCGACTCGTCCGGGGACCACAACTCCCCTGCCGCGTCTTCCTCTTCGGACTTCCGCGTTGATGCGACGCCGAGCACGTCCCCCCAGGAACACGTCTCCACCACCGCGTCCGTCAGCGCATCGCGAAAACCGTCCCCGATACGGTCGAACGCTTCCCGCTCCCGCTTCGACCGAACGCCTGTTCCGTGGACAAACAGAATCGTCGCCATTGTCCTTGCCCCCCGTGCCCTGCCCCCGAGCCACGGCGAAGAGCACCGTGGCGGACGCCAACCGTAGCGCGACACACGTTCCTTTTGACCTGCGCTCGGCGAATTCACCCGCGACACAGCAGGAATGGGCAATTCGGAAAACAATCGACCTGTCAGCGATCAGAAACAGGTGGACATCGGACGCGCCGGTCGGCTCGTTACTGAGCCCGGGACAAGGAGTATTCGGGCGGCGGGCATATCGCGAATACACCTGCGCGCCAAGCTTCCCTCATGCGCGTCAGCCGAGAAAGCTGAGCCGCAGGGGTCGGCTGGGCACAGGAGAGGAGGAGCCGGCCTCCGGCGATCGTCGTGGGGCAACCACATCGACGTGCGGATCACGCGCGCAGGCCGTGGAGGCCCGCGAAGGGTGCGCGTCCGGCAACTCGAAGCCAGGTAGCGTCTGTTCACGTCAAACGGAAGCTCATAGGCAGCCGACTCGTGACCTTCGTGGCGGAGAGTGGGGCAGAGCGCCGACCGAGGGGAGACAACCAGATGACGAAGCCGTCGACAGGCGACTTCGACGCGATCTCCAGTGGAGTTGGTGACAGAATCGGCCGGTACCGGCTGCTCAGAACCCTCGGCACGGGCGGCATGGGTCGGGTCTGTCTGGCGCGTTCGGAGGGCGGGCGCACGGTCGCGGTCAAGTTCATCAAGCCGGAGCGGGCCGCCGAACCCGAGTTCCGCGAGCGCTTCCGGCTGGAGGTGGAGGCGGCGCGCAGGGTGAGCGACCGCTGGACGGCGCCGGTCCTCGACGCTGACACCGAAGCCGAAACGCCGTGGGTGGCCACCGGCTACATAGCAGGGCCCTCGCTCGAACACATCGTCTCGCCCCACGGGTACGGCCCGCTGCCCGCCCTGTCGGTACGTACCCTCGCCCATGGACTCGCCTGCGCTCTGCTGGACATTCACGGCGCGGGACTGGTCCACCGGGACCTCAAGCCCTCCAATGTCCTGATCACCATCGACGGCCCTCGGGTCATCGACTTCGGTATCGCGCGGGTGCTGGACGCGGCGCCCGGGTCGACCCTGACCAGCTCGGGCATGCTGGTCGGCTCGCCCGGCTTCATGTCACCCGAGCAGCTCAGGGACAGGCCGGTGGGCCCGGCCGCCGATGTCTTCTGCATGGGTGCGGTGCTGGCGTACGCGGCGACCGGGCAGACGCCGTTCGGCGGCGGCGGGTCCGGCAGTGTTCACGCCGTGATGTTCCGCATCGCGCAGGAGCAGCCGGACCTGACGGGCATCGAGGAGCCGATGCGGGGACTGATCGCCGACTGCCTCGCCAAGGATCCGGCGGCCAGGCCGACTCCGGAGGAGGTGGTCGCACGGGTGCGACCGGTGGCGACCGGCAGTTCGTCGCCGCCGTGGCTGCCTGCCCAGATCATCGCCGAACTGGGCCGGAGCGCCGTCCAGTTGCTCGACACGGATACGCCGCCTCATACGAGTGCAACGGCAGCGTCGACACCTGCCGCCCCCGCATCGTCACCCGCACCGGCCACGCCCGCGCCTTCCCCCGCCGCTTTCCCCGTGACCTGGGAGGAACCTCCTGCGTCGCAACGTTCGGAGTGGGGGACCCTGGTCGTGCCGAAGCCGGACCTCAGGCCCGCGGAGCCGACTCCGTCGCCGCGCCCTCGCCCAACGGGCAAGAGCCGGCGGGCCGCGATCGCACTGGTGGCCGCCGCTCTGGTGGCAGGAGCCGCGTTCGCCGCGTCGGCCGCCGGTCTGCCGCTGCCCTACGGGGGCTCGGAATCCGACTCCGATCACAACGACGGCCTGACATCCGATGTGCCCAAGGAATTCGTGGGCGTCTGGGCGGGTGAGGTCGAGCGGGACGGGAAGCCCACCGGTCAGTACCGCCGGTTCACCGTCTCGCCTGGGCAGTTGGGCGAGGTCGTCGCCACCAGCATCAGCCTCGGCAAGACCTATGAGTGCAAGAGCGACGGCAAACTCGCTGCCAAGCCGTCCGATGGCGGTACGTCACTGCGGCTCGACACCAAGGTCGTCAGCAGCGTCCCGGCGGGCACCTGCTCGGCCCTCGGCGAGCATGCCCTCTCCCGGACCGATGGTGGCTCCCTCCGCTGGGAAGCGGCGGGGCGTGCCGCCGAACTGCACAGGATCGAAGGACCGGAGAAGCTCCCCGAAGAGCTGCTCGGCACCTGGCAGCGGCCCCTGGCCAACGGTGGTACTCAGCGGATGACCATAGAGCAGAAGGCAGTGGGAAGCCCTGCCGCCGCGTTGGTCTCGGACGGCGCCGGCGAGCACTGCGAGGCCGGCATGAACCTGGTCTCCGCAGGGGACGCGGACACTCCCGTACGGTTCGCACCGCCCGCGGTCGACCGGGCCAAGTCCTCCGGCCTCTGCCGCCACGGAGGCTCCTCCACGGTACGCCCCGAGGGCGACGCACTCGTGCGTGAGCTGGCAGGCGGCCAGCGGCTCACGTATACGCGGGGCTGAGGAGCCGCCGGCCGATGGAATCGAGCGTGAGTGAGGAGCGAGGTGCTCCTGCCGATGGACCGGGTCGCCGCCCGCCGGCCCGGTCATCCGTGAGGGTGACCGGGCCAGTCGCCTGTCACGGTGCCGATGGGCGAACCGATCTGCACCACCGGGGCGACCAGACGCTCGATGCGGCCGACAGCATCGAGGCGTCGGCCGGACGCCGTCACCGGGACCGCTCGGGCTCCTGCTCGCGAGGGTCGCCATGGCCTGCCGGCGGGCCGAGTTCGCGATCGCTCGTCGCTGATCGAGGGCGTCCGACATCCGCCACCAGGTGGAGCAGATGGAGCCCGGCCAGTGACCAGTACCCGGATCGGCGCGGTCACGACGGGCTCTCTCCGGACGTGGACAGGCCTTGCGCTGATATACGTGCCCGCACGGCGAACCCTCCGCCAGCCCGCCGGCAGGCGTTGAATTCGCCGCCCAGGACCTAGTGGGCTCCGGGGAGGACAGAATTCCAGGAACAGAGGTGACTTCTATGGGGACAGCGCGCCGGTTTCCGCTCGGCTCCGCGACCACGCTCGCGGAACTGGAGGAGAACCCTCACCCCCGACTGGCCCTGCTGCGCGCCCGCGAACCGGTTTCGTGGCTCCCCGTGCTGGGCGGCTGGCTGGTGACCCGGCGTGATCTCGCACTGCGCGTGATGCGCGACGCGGCGACCTTCACCGTGGACGACCCCCGCTTCTCCACCGCCCAGGTGGTCGGTCCGAGCATGCTCTCCGTGGAGGGCACCGAGCACAGGCGGCACCGCGCCCCCTTCACCGACCCGTTCCGCACGCAAGACGTACACGACCGGTTCACCGGGTTCGTGGAACAGGAAGCCGCCCGGCTCGTGGAAGGCATCCGGCCGCGTGGCAGCGCCGAACTGCGCCGGGAGGTGGCCGGGCCTCTGGCCGTGGCCGTCGTTGCCGAGTCGCTGGGCTTGGTGGGCGCGGACGCCGGCGCGGTTCTGTCCTGGTACGACTCCATCGTGAGCGCGGTCTCCGACATCACCGCCGGGCTGCCGGCGAACCCCGCCGGAGCGGCGGCGTTCGAGGAGCTGCGAGAAAGCGTCGAGGCGACGGTCGCGGCAGGAGGCGACGCGTCGCTGCTGGTCGCGGTGGCCGAGAGCAAGCGCCTGAAGCTGCCGGAGGTGGTCGCCAACGCCGCCGTGCTGATGTTCGGCGGTATCGAGACCACCGAGGGCATGATCGCCAACGTCGTACACCACTTGCTTGCACACCCTGGTCAACTCGCCCTCGTGCGTGCCGATCCGGATCTGGTCGACGCGGCGATCGAGGAATCGCTCCGCCTGGAACCCGCCGCGGCGGTCGTGGACCGCTACGCAACCGCCGACGTGACGATCGGCGAGGCCGACGTGCGGCGCGGTGATCTGGTGGTCGTCTCGCTCGCCGGGGCGAACCGCGACCCCGAGATCTTCCAGGACCCCGACGGTTTCGACCTGCGACGGGACAACTCCCGCCTCCAGCTGGCCTTCGCGCACGGCCCGCACTTCTGTCTGGGCGCCCACCTGGCCCGCCTGGAAACCCGCGCCTGCCTCCTCGCACTCCTCGACCGTCTCCCCGGCCTGCGGCTCGACCCGGCCTCGCCCACCGCGCCCAGAGGCCTGGTCTTCCGGAAGCCCCCGGCTCTGCGCGTCCGCTGGGACGTGCCGGCGCGGCGCTGACGCGTGCCCGGCCGGCGAGCGCGCGCCGTGGTCACCGCGTTGCAGCGCTCCTCGCCCCCTCCCTCGATGCCATGACCCCACCCCGCCGTGTGGGGCAACACCGAATGGTGATTGGCTGTCCCCGGTTCTGTTCAGCCGGTCCACCCACGGGAAGGCCCCAGCCGTGAGCAACGCCTACGCAGTCGAGTACAAGGTCGTCACCTTCCGCGAGTCACTGATCGGAGACGCCCTGGACAGCGACAAGCTGGAGAAGGTTCTGAACAAACACGCCGAGGACGGCTGGACCCTCAAGGCGATCACGTCCGCCGACGTCAAGGGCCGTATAGGGCCCGGTGCGGTCGAGGGCCTGCTGCTCACTCTGGAGCGTCCGCGCCGCTGACCGGGACGGGGCGCCGTTCACC
Organism: Streptomyces sp. NPDC046862; assembly: GCF_040704615.1. Lineage (NCBI taxonomy): Bacteria > Bacillati > Actinomycetota > Actinomycetes > Kitasatosporales > Streptomycetaceae > Streptomyces > Streptomyces sp. NPDC046862. The sequence goes on from NZ_JBEYXP010000003.1 coordinate 141,110, forward strand.
CAGGACTCCGTGAAGCGCATCTCCGTGTGGCGCAAGCCGGCCTGAGTCACGCACACGGCGTACGAGGCACCGTTGGCGACCTATGCCCCACGACGGACCCGGGCGGCCTTGCGGGCCTCGGCGATCTGGCGGGCCTCAGCAGACCGGCGGGACTCGCCACCGCCGCCGGCCCGCCCCGGGCGGGTGCCCAGACCGCGGAAAGGGGCCCCGCCGCGCTTCGGGCGCTCCGCGACCGGCCCGCTGCCGCCGACGGGCACACCGGAGGGAGCCTGGGCGCCGGTGATGCGGCTCAGTTCGGCCTCGCCGGAGCGGACCTGCGTGATCTGCGGCCTGATGCCCGCGTCGGACATGAGACGGGCCATGTCCCGGCGCTGGCCTGGGAGGACCAGCGTGACGACACTGCCGGACTCGCCGGCGCGGGCAGTTCGGCCTCCGCGGTGCAGGTAGTCCTTGTGGTCGTTGGGCGGGTCGACGTTGACGACGAGATCGAGGTCGTCGACGTGAATGCCCCGAGCCGCGACGTTGGTGGCCACCAGCGCCGTGACGTCGCCGGTCTTGAACTGTGCCAGGGTGCGAGTGCGCTGGGGCTGTGACTTGCCACCGTGCAGCGCCGCTGCCTTCACGCCGCTGCTCAGCAGGTGCTTGGTGAACTGGTCGACAGCGTGCTTGGTGTCCAGGAACATGAGCACGCGCCCGTCGCGGGCAGCGATTTCGGTGGCGGTGGCGTACTTGTCGGCGCCGTGCACCTGCAGCACGTGATGCTCCATCGTGGTGACCGCACCCGCCGACGGGTCGACCGAATGGACTACCGGGTCATGGAGGTAACGACGGACCAGGAGGTCGATGTTGCGGTCCAGCGTGGCCGAGAACAGCATGCGCTGGCCGTCGGGACGTACCTGGTCCAGCAGTTCGGTGACCTGCGGCATGAACCCCATGTCCGCCATCTGGTCGGCCTCGTCCAGAACGGTGACGTTCACCCGGTCCAGGCGGCAGTCTTTGCGCTCGATGAGATCTGCGAGGCGGCCAGGGGTCGCGACGACCACCTCGGCCCCGGCCCGGAGCGCAGCGGCCTGCCTGCCGATCGACATGCCGCCGACCACGGTGGCCAGCCGCAGTTTCAGCAACCGGGCGTACGGGGCGAGCACATCGGTGACCTGCTGGGCCAGCTCACGCGTGGGGACGAGGATCAGGGCCAGCGGCTTCCGCGCCTCGGCGCGCTGCCCGCTCGTGCGCACGAGGAGCGCAAGGCCGAAGGCGAGCGTCTTTCCCGATCCGGTGCGCGCGCGGCCCAGGACGTCCCGCCCTGCGAGGGAGTTCGGCAACGTGGCGGCCTGGATCGGGAACGGCTCGTTCAAGCCGAGACTGGTGAGCATCTTCAGCAACTCGACCGGCATGTCCAGTTCACCGAAGGTGGCGGCCGCGGGCAAGGCCGGGGTGACGTTGACCGGCAGCGTGAACTCCGCCTGTGGCGTGGAGGGACGGCGCCCGGTGCCGCCTGGACCGGCGCCGGGGCGCCCCTGACCCTGCGGGCGGAAACGGTTATTCGTGCGAGCCGAACGGCTCATGGAGAACCTTCCTCGACGGGCGCGCATCGAGGAATTCCCGACAGGAACGAGCCGGACGAATTGCAAGAACGAGCCGAATACGAGACCAAACGAATTCCAGCGAAACACAAAGAAACAGTAAGCTGGGGCCCCGCAAGGTGCGGGGCCCCAGCTACCTCATACGCTGCGACGTCAGGCAGGAGTGATGTTCTCCGCCTGCGGACCCTTCTGGCCCTGCGTGACGTCGAAGTTCACCTTCTGACCTTCCTGGAGCTCACGAAAACCCTGGGCGGCGATGTTCGAGTAGTGGGCGAAGACGTCCGGGCCGCCGCCGTCCTGCTCGATGAAACCGAAGCCCTTTTCCGCGTTGAACCACTTGACGGTGCCAGTAGCCATGTCACATCCCCTTGGGGCCAGTGCCCGGGGGCCCACACCTTGTGAACCCCTGCGTTGCCACAATGAACCCCGTCCGGATAAGCACCGGAGATACGAAAATGCCCGACGACATCCAGCCGCCGAGGCACTTGAAGTTTCGGGAACCACAACTGCAACTGCCCGCAAGTTTAGCACGGTAAGCACATAGGCACTACTCTCACCGGTGGCCTACGGCCTCGGCATCGAGGGCGCCGGATCAGTACCGCCCGGTCGGCGCCAACTCGAAAACATGCGGAAGGTGAACTTTCAATCCCGATTCACCTCCGCGAAACAGAGGCCCGGAATCCCTCCGAGTAGGCCTCTGGTCGCCACAATGGCCGCCTCACCCCAGGAACGACAGGCGGACCTCCCTGTTCGAGTTGTCGCGGTTGGTGTCGACGAGGCACACCGACTGCCACGTGCCGAGCTCCAGTCGTCCGTCGACGACCGGCAGTGTGGCGTGGGGGGCCACGAAGGCCGGGAGGACGTGGTCGCGGCCGTGGCCGGGGCTGCCGTGGCGGTGTTGCCAGCGGTCGTCCGCGGGGAGGAGGGAGTGGAGCGCGGCGAGCAGGTCGTCGTCGCTGCCGGCGCCCGTCTCGATCAGGGCCACTCCGGCAGTCGCGTGCGGGACGAAGACATTGAGGAGGCCACCCCGTCCGGCGGCCACGTCCCGCAGGAACTGTTCGCACTCGTGGGTGAGGTCGACGACCGTCTCCCGGGAGCCGGAGGCGATGTTCAGGACTCGTGTGGTGAAGGCATCGGACATGCCTCCATCCTCACTCACCCGCCCGGCCGCACGAGGGAGCGACGGTCCGTCCCGTGAAACCAGGGTCCACTCCGCGAGACGCCATTGACCGTACAGGGCCGCCTGGTTACGTTCGGGTACATGTTGCGTCCAGTCATGCTCACTTCGCGCGGTCACATCGACCTGCTGCGGGTGGCCTCCGCCGCGTGTCGTCGCGGCCGCTGACGCCTTTCTCCCCCCCCTCTCTTCTTTTCTTCGCGTCCGCGCGTCGTCCTACCCGCACGCCTGACAGCGGTCGACTGCCGCTAATCCGCGTCCGGCGCGGCGCCGCCGGAGTGCGCTCCCCCCACCACCGGTCCCCCCACCAGTTCCCCCTCCCCGTGGAGCATCCATGAGCATCAGCCATGCCCCGCCCGGGTCGCCCGAATCCGATATTTCGGGTATACGCAAGGCGAACCCCGAGTCCGCCGAGGCCCGGGCCGCGGACCCCGCCGAGCGCGGTGCCCCCGACCTTGAACCCATCGTCCCCAGCTCCACCCGACGCACCCGCGTCCCCCGCTGGCTGCGTCGCACCGCGGGCCCCGTCCTCCTGCTCGCGCTGTGGCAACTCCTCAGCGGCACAGGCGTGCTGACGGCCGATGTGCTCGCCTCGCCCGGGCGGATCGCACAGGTCGCGGGTGATCTGATCTCCGACGGTTCGCTTCCGGCTGCCATGGGCACCTCGCTGCGGCGGGTCGCGCTCGGGGTGTTGTTCGGCGTCGTCGTCGGTACCGCGCTCGCCCTTGTCTCCGGCCTCTTCCGGATCGGCGAGGACCTCGTCGACGCTCCCGTCCAGATGCTGCGGACCGTGCCGTTCGTGGGTCTCATCCCGCTGCTCATCATCTGGTTCGGCATCGGCGAGGCCCCGAAGGTGGCGATCATCACCCTCGGAGTGACGTTCCCGCTGTACCTGAACGTGTACGCCGGTATCCGCGGCGTCGACGCCCAGCTGATCGAGGCCGGGGAGTCCCTCGGGCTGTCGCGCCGGGGGCTCGTACGGCATGTCGTCCTGCCGGGCGCGCTGCCGGGCGCCATGACCGGTCTGCGGTATTCCCTCGGCATCGCCTGGCTCGCGCTCGTGTTCGCCGAGCAGGTCAACGCGGACGCCGGACTCGGCTTCCTCATGGTGCAGGCGCGCGACTTCCTGCGCACCGACGTGATCGTGGTCTGCCTGATCGTCTACGCCTTCCTCGGCCTGACCGCCGACTTCATCGTCCGCTCCCTCGAAAGGCTGTTGCTGCAATGGCGACCGACGTTCACGGGCCGGTGAGCCCCCAGGCGACCGGGGCGCCCCGAGCGGCACTCGCCGTTCACGTCGAGGGCCTGACCCGGTCCTTCGACGGCCGCGCCGTCATCGACCAGCTCCAACTCGACGTCCAGCCGGGCGAGTTCGTGGCCCTCCTCGGACGCAGCGGCTGCGGCAAGTCGACGCTCCTGCGCATCCTCGCGGGACTCGACCGCGATATCGAGGGCACCGTCCTCGTACCGCGCCGCAAGGCAGTCGCCTTCCAGTCACCGCGGCTGATGCCGTGGAAGAAGGTGTGGCGCAACGTGCTGCTCGGTCTGCCGGGCAAGCCCGAACGCGCCGTCGCCGACCGGGCCCTGGAGGAGGTCGGCCTGAGCCACCGCTCCAACGCCTGGCCGAAGACCCTCTCCGGCGGCGAGGCCCAGCGCGCCTCACTGGCCCGCGCACTGGTCCGCGAGCCCGATCTCCTGCTGCTCGACGAGCCGTTCGGCGCGCTGGACGCCCTCACCCGGATCAAGGCCCAGCGCCTGGTGGGTGAGTTGTGGCAGCGGCGCGGCTGCGCGGTGCTGCTCGTCACGCACGACGTCGAGGAGGCCGTCCTGCTCGCCGACCGCGTCCTGGTGATGGACGGGGGTGTCATCGCCTACGAAACCCCGGTCGAGCTGGAGCGTCCCCGCGACATCGCCGATCCCGGTTTCGCCGAACTGCGCGGCCGGTTGCTGAGCCGGCTCGGCGTCGACACCGCGGCCGAGGCCGCCTGAAGTCCCCTTCCCCTCTCCTCTCCCCCTCCACGGCACCCGCCCGTTGCTTTCCACCCCCACGTGCACTCACCGAACGGAAACACCATGCGACGACGTCTCGTCCCCGCCGCCCTGTTCGTCCCCCTGGCCCTTCTGCTCTCCGCCTGCGGCGGCAACTCGGCAGCCGACACGTCGACCGGTGGAAGGACCGACGGCCAGGGTTCCCTCACCCTCGACGTCGGTGACCAGAAGGGCGGTTCCGAGGCCATCCTGCGGGCCGCCGGGGAACTCAAGAACCTCGACTACAAGATCAAGTGGTCCACCTTCACCTCCGGCCCACCGCTCCTCGAAGCCGTCAACGCCAAGGCCGTCGACATCGGCGGTGTCGGCAACACCCCACCCGTCTTCGCGGCCGGGGCCAACTCGAAGATCACGGTGGTGGCGGCCTGGCACGGCACGTCCAAGGGCGATGCCATCCTCGTGCCGAACGACTCGAAGCTGACGAAGCCCGCGCAGCTCAAGGGGAAGTCCATCGCCGTGGCCCAGGGCTCGTCGGCGCACTACCAACTGGTCGCCAACCTCGAGGCGGCCGGGCTGACGTTCAGTGACGTCAAGGTCAAGTACCTCCAGCCGGCGGACGCACTCGCCGCGTTCACCTCCGGCAAGGTCGACGCGTGGGCGGTGTGGGATCCGTACACCTCGCAGGTGCTCCAGGCCAAGCAGGGGCGCCTCCTGACGACCGGCCAGGGCATTACCAACGGACTCACCTTCCAGGTGGCGGCGCCGGACGCGCTGAATGACAAGAAGAAGTCCGCCGCGATCAAGGACTACCTGGAGCGGCTGCGCCGGGCCTACGCCTGGGTGTACGACCACCCGGCGGACTGGGCGAGGGTGTGGTCGAAGGACACGGGTCTTCCCTACGAGGCGGCTCTGGCCTCGGTGAAGCGCACCCAGTCCAGCCGTGTCCCGGTTGCGGTGGACAAGCCGCTGATCGCCTCCGAGCAGGAGATCGCGGACGCCTTCACCAGCCTGAAGCTGATCCCCCGCAAGGTGGACTTCGGGAAGTTCGTCGACACCCGCTACAACGGCGACCTGCCGCCCTCCACGACCAAGCCCCGCGTCTTCAAGGAATCCTGATGACCGTTCACCTTCACTGGTTCCTGCCGACGGGCGGTGACGGCCGTACCCTCGTCGACCGGCACGCCTACGCACCGAACGACACCGGCACCGCGCTCCGGGTCCCCGGGGTGCGTCCCCCGGACATCGAGTACCTCGCCCAGATAGCCAAGGCCGCCGAACAGCTCGGTTTCGAGGCGGTGCTGACGCCGACGGGCACCTGGTGCGAGGACGCCTGGCTGACGACGGTCGCTCTCGCCCAGCAGACCGAGCGGCTGAAGTTCCTGGTCGCGTTCCGGCCGGGAGTGATCTCCCCGACGCTCGCCGCGCAGATGGCGGCGACGTACCAGCGTGTCACACGCGGCCGGCTGCTGCTCAACGTCGTCACCGGCGGCGACTCCGCCGAACAGCGACGCTTCGGCGACCACCTCGACCACGACCAGCGGTATGCCCGTACGGACGAGTTCCTCTCCGTCGTACGAGGCGTGTGGCGCGGGCAGCCGTTCGACTTCGACGGCGCGCACTACCGGGTCGAGGGCGGGCTGACCGCGGTGCCGCCGGACCCGGTGCCGCAGATCTTCTTCGGTGGCTCGTCGGCCGCCGCGGGGCCGGTCGCGGCCCGGCACGCGGACGTCTATCTGACCTGGGGCGAGCCTCCGGCCCAGGTCAAGGAGAAGATCGACTGGATCCGCGCGCTCGCCGAGGAGCAGGGGCGCACGGTCCGGTTCGGCATCCGGCTGCACACCGTCTCCCGCGACTCGTCGGCCGAGGCGTGGGCGACGGCGAACCGGCTGCTCGACGACCTCGACGCGGACACGGTCGCCGCGGCGCAGGCCGCGCTCGGGCGCAGCGAGTCGGTGGGCCAGCGGCGCATGCTGGCCCTGCACGGCGGTTCGCGCGACGAGTTGGAGATCTCTCCGAACCTGTGGGCGGGCGTGGGGCTCGTCCGCGGCGGCGCGGGCACGGCACTCGTGGGCAGCCATGCCGAGGTCGCCGACCGGATCGAGGAGTACCACTCGCTGGGCATCGAGCACTTCGTGCTCTCCGGGTATCCGCACCTGGAGGAGGCGTACTGGTTCGGGGAGGGCGTGATCCCGGACCTGGCGGCCCGCGGACTGCTCTCCGGCACGAGAACGCCGGCCGGGGGTGGCGCGCCGCTGCTTGTCGCGAGCGGTCGCTGAGCTGGCGCGGCAACTGCCTGCCATTGGCTCGGCATCTGCCGATCATGGGCTCGGCATCGGCTCGGCATCGGCCTGGCCTCGCGGAATCCGCGGGAACCATGCCCGGGAAGATCCACGACCCCGGTGCGGTTAGTAGAAGCGTGAACAACACCGGGGTACGAGACGTCGATGTCGTGGTCATAGGCGCTGGGCAGGCCGGACTGTCCAGCGCCTATCACCTGCGGCGCACCGGTTTCGAACCGGAGCGGGACTTCGTGGTGCTCGACCACGCGCCGCGTGCGGGCGGCGCCTGGCAGTTCCGCTGGCAGTCGCTCACGTACGGCAAGGTGCACGGGATGCATGCCCTGCCCGGCATGGAGCTGACCGGCGCGGACCCGTCGCGCCCGTCGTCCGAGGTCATCGCGGAGTACTTCGACACATACGAACGTACCTTCGATCTGCGAGTGCGCCGACCGGTCGATGTGCGGGCGGTGCGGGAGGGCGAGGGAGGGCGGCTGCTCGTCGAGACCTCGGCGGGAACATGGTCGACGCGGGCGCTGATCAATGCGACCGGCACCTGGGACCGGCCGTTCTGGCCGCGCTACCCCGGCCAGGAGACGTTCCGGGGGCGCCAGTTGCACACGGCGCACTACCCGGGCCCCGAGGCGTTCGCCGGGCAGCGGGTGGTGATCGTCGGTGGGGGCGCGTCCGGTACGCAGCATCTGCTGGAGATCGCCCCGTACGCCGCCGCGACCACGTGGGTGACCAGGCGCCCGCCGGTATTCCGGGAGGGATCGTTCGACCAGGAGGCCGGGCGGGGGGCCGTCGCGCTCGTCGAGGAGCGGGTCCGGCAGGGGCTGCCGCCGCGGAGCGTGGTGTCGGTGACGGGGCTGCCGTTGAACGACGCGATCCGCCAGGGCATCGCGGACGGGGTCCTCGACCGGCTGCCGATGTTCGACCGCGTCACGCCGGACGGGGTGGAGTGGGACGACGGGCGGCGCGTGGACGCCGACGTCATCCTGTGGGCGACCGGATTCCGTGCAGCGCTCGATCATCTGGCGCCGCTGCGGCTGCGTGAACCGGGTGGCGGCATCCGCGTCGACGGCACCCGCGTGGTCGCCGATCCGCGGATCCATCTGGTGGGGTACGGGCCGTCGGCGAGCACGATCGGCGCGAACCGGGCGGGACGCGCGGCGGTACGGGACGTCAGGCGGCTGCTGGCCGAGGAACCGCTCGCCGCGTGACGCCCCGACACGTGGTGCCTCGGCGCGTGGTGCCCCGGCATGTAGTGCCCCACGTGGTGCTCCGGCGCGTGACGCCCGGGCGCGTGCTGCCCTGACACAGGGTCACTTGGTCGCCTCCGCGCTCTTCCTGTTCCGGTTGAACTCCGCGACGTTGCGCTGGTGTTCCGCGAAACTGGCCGTGAAGCGGGTGTCGCCCGGTTTGACCGTGACGAAGTAGAGCCAGTCGCCGGGAGCCGGGTTGATCGCGGCGCGCATCGCCCCTTCGCCGGGGCTCCCGATCGGCGTGGGCGGCAGGCCCATGCGCTGGTACGAGTTGTAGGGGCTGTTGAGCCTCGTCTCCTCCTCGGTGGTGTCCAGCGTGAAGCGGTTCAACGCGTAGTTGATGGTCGAGTCCATCTGCAACGGAATACCGCGCTCCAGGCGGTTGAAGATCACCCGGGCCACCTTGCCCATGTCGGCCTTGCTGGCGGCCTCGGCCTGGACGATGCTCGCGATGGTGAGCGCCTGGTAGACGTTCATGGCGTTGCGCTGTGCACCGGCGGTGACCTGGCCTCCGTTCAGCCGCTGGTTCGCGGCGTCGACCATCGACGACAACAGGGACTCCGGAGTCGTCTTCTTGTCCAGGGAGTACGCCGCCGGGTAGAGGTAGCCCTCCGGGTTGCCCCCTGCGTCGGCCGGAAGCTTCAGCCCGGCCTTGCCCAGGGACTTCTTGGTGGTGCCCGTCGGCAGGGCAAGGGCCTTGTCCACGGCTGCGTAGACCTGCGTCGCCCGCCAGCCCTCGGGGATCACGAGGGATGTGGGGCGCTGCTGCTCACCGCCGATGTCGATGCTCAACAGCGGCACCACCACGGCGGTAGCCGCCGCGACGGCTCCGGTCACGATGAGGGCGATCCGGCCCCGGCGCGTCAGTCGAACCTTGCTCCGTGACGGAGTGTTGATCTGCATGCGGGCACGGTAACCCGATCAAGCTCGCAAACCCGGCATATCGTCATCTCGTCGGCTTCCAATCGGCGTCACGACGTCACGGGCGTCACGGGCGTCACGGTCACGATCGCGTCGGTTCCAGCTGGGCGTCCCGACGCACGAGGGCCGCGTAGCGCCCGCCCTGCTCCAGCAGTTCCTCGTGCGTGCCCCGTTCGACCACGCGTCCGGAGTCGAGGACCACGATCTGATCCGCGCCGCGGACGGTGGACAGCCGGTGGGCGATGGTCAGCGTGGTCCGGTTGGCCGACAGGGCGTCTATGGCCTCCTGCACGGCGTGCTCCGTACGGGTGTCCAGGGCACTGGTCGCCTCGTCGAGGATGAGCACGGGCGGGTCCCGCAGAATGGTGCGGGCGATGGCGAGGCGCTGCTTCTCGCCGCCGGAGAACCGGTGGCCGCGCTCGCCGACGATCGTGTCGTACCCGTCGGGCAGGCCCGCGATGTGCTCGTGGATCTGAGCCGCCTTCGCCGCCGCGCGGAGTTCCTCGTCGGTGGCGTCCGGCTTGGCGAAGCGCAGGTTGTCCGCGACGGAGGCGTGGAAGAGGTACGTCTCCTGGGAGACGACACCGATCGCGCGCGCGAGCGTGTCGAAGTCGAGGTCTCGCACGTCTACTCCGTCCAGCGTCACGCGGCCGCCCGTGACGTCGTACAGCCGTGGCACGAGGTGGCTGAGCGTGGACTTGCCGGCGCCGGTCGGGCCGACGACGGCGAGGCTGCCGCCCGCGGGGACCGTGATGTCGATGCCGTCGAGTATCGGGCCGCTCTTGTCGTCGTAGTGGAACTCGACGTTCTCGAACCGGACCTCGCCCTTGACCTGGTCGAGGTGGATCGGCTCTTCCGGCTCGGTGATGTCGATGGGCAGGTCGAGGTACTCGAAGATGCGCTGGAAGAGGGCGAGCGAGGTCTGGATCTGGACCCCGGTGGAGAGCAGGCTGACGGTCGGCCGGAACAGGCCCTGCTGGAGCGAGACGAACGCGACCAGGGTCCCTATCGAGACGGCAGGGCCGCCGAACTGGAGCGCCAGTCCCGCCGTCCAGTAGATGACGGCCGGCATCGCGGCCATGACGATCGAGATGACGGCCATGCGCCACCGACCGGCCATGTTCGACCGCACTTCGAGCTCGACGAGGCCTTCCGACTCCTCGGCGAAGGACTTCGTCAGCGAGTCGGCACGCCCCATCGTGCGGCCGAGCACGATGCCGCTGACGGACAGCGACTCGGTGACGGTCGCGGCCATGACGGCCATCTGCTTCTGGCGCTGGGTGGTGATCTTCTTGCGCTCCCTGCCGACGCGGCGGCTGATCCACACGAACAGCGGCAGCAGGAGCAGGGAGACGGCTGTCAGCCGCCAGTCCAGGGCGACCATCGCGATGATGGTCGCGACGACGCTGGTGAGATTGGAGACCAGCGAGGTGGCGGTGGAGGTGACCGTCGCCTGCATGCCGCCGATGTCGTTGGCGATGCGCGACTGGACCTCGCCGGTGCGGGTCCGCGTGAAGAACGCGAGCGACATGCGCTGCAAGCGGCCGTAGACGGCGGTGCGCAGATCGTGCATGACGCGCTGGCCGACCGTCGTGGAGATGAGGGTCTGCAGCACACCGAAGACGCTGGTGAGGACCGCGCTGAGGATCATGCCGAGCGCGAGCAGGGACAGCAGGCCCGTGCGGCCCTCGGGGATCGCCTTGTCGAGGATCTCCTTGAGGAGGAAGGGCGTGACGACCGAGACCAGTGACGCGGCGCCGACGAGCAGGCCGACGACAGCGAGGCGGCCGCGGTACGGACGGAAGAGTTTCAGGATGCGGCGCACCTGCCGTGGCTGACCCGGCTCGGTGCGCGGTGGTGTCCAGGGGGCGGGTTGATCGGGGTGCATGGGCTCCTACGGGATGTGTGGGATCAAGCGGATTGATGGAGCATAGCTCATTGTTACCTATGTTCACAATGAACAGCGTCCTGATATTGTTCCCGCATGACCACAGCCGACGCCGACGGCCTGCTCGCCGAGCAGTTGCTGCGGCTCACCCGCCGCGTGCACCGCATCCAGAAGCGCCATCTGGAGGGGTCCGGACTGGACATCACCCCGGCGCAGTCCCGACTGCTGCGCACCCTCACGCACTACGGCTCGCCCCCGCGCATGGCCGACCTGGCCGAGCGCCTGGAGGTGGTGCCCCGGGCCGTGACGACGCTGGTCGACGGGCTGGAGACGAGTGGACGGGTGCGCCGCGTACCCGACCCGACCAACCGGCGAGTGATACGCATCGAACTGACGGACGCGGGACGCGCGGCCCTGGGGGAGCTGCGCGGCGCCCGCCGGGCGGCGGCGGAGGAGATCCTCGCCCCACTGACGGACGAGCAGCGCGAGGTGCTGGGCGGCCTGCTGAACACGCTCGTCGACGGTGTGGCCATGCCCGCCGGAGCCGAGCGCGGCTGACCGACGGAGCCGATCCCACCACCCGCCGACCCTGAACTCGACAACAAACGGAGAAACATCTCCAATTGATACAGTGACCCCATGGGGACACCAGGAAACGCCGAGACACCCAAGCGGGCACTGCGCGCGGACGCCCTGCGCAACCGCCAGCGGATCATGGAAGCCGCCGGCGAGCTCTTCGAGGAGCGCGGGCTCGACGTCCCACTGGACGAGATCGCCGAGCGGGCCGGCGTGGGTGCCGGGACCCTGTACCGCCGCTTCCCCACCAAGGAGAGCCTGGTCGAAGCCGTCGCCGAGGACAAGCTCCAGTTGTGGGTCACGGCCACCGGAAAGGCACTGGAGCACGAGGACCCCTGGGCCGGCTTCACCTCACTGATCGAGTGGATCTGCACCACGATGGCGGCCGACCGGGGCTTCAGCGACCTGCTCAGCATCCGGCTCACCAACTCGGAGACGGCGGCACGGTGCCGCGAGGCCGGCGAGCAGGCCCTGGCCGACCTTGTCCGCCGGGCCCAGGAAGCCGGTGAACTGCGCTCCGACTTCGTACCGGAGGACTTCCTCCTGTTCCTGATCGCCAACGCGGCGGTGATGCACGTGACCAAGGAGGCCGCTCCGCACGCCTGGCGCCGCCTGCTCGCCTTCCTCCTGGAGGGCTGCCACGCCGCCAGGACCGGCCCCCTGCCGGCCGCACCGACTCCCCTTCAGATGGAGCGGGCACTGCTCGGCAACGCACAGGTGATGGGCGTCGGGCCCTGCGCCGAGAGGGACTGAGCCCAGAACCTCCTCCGGACCCCGCCCAAGCAGTCCGTCCCTCCGCCGGGGCACCACGACAGACGTGTGGTGCCCCAGCGGCGTTTCACCGGCCGGCGTCGAGTTGCAGCACGTGACCCGCGCCACATTCCCCATAACCGGAGAAGCTAGTCCAGTTATAGTTTCCCTGAAGCTGACACCGGGCGCGTCCGGCCACACCGGGCCGCCCACGGCTGGTCAGGAGGCTGCCGTGATCCCCAGCACGCTCACGAAGGGCACATGGCCACCCCGCGCTCGTCGTCTCGCGTACGACCTGGTCACCGGCCGGGTACCGCGCCGACGGGACGGGGAGAAACGGCGCCGACTACTGCTGGGGACGGCGGCCACGGCCGCGACGTTCTCCGTCTTCGTCGCCCTTCTCGATCTGACGGTGACCCGGAGATCACCCTCCGGAAGCACTCAGGCGGCGTCCGCCGGGGAGCTCTCCCGCCGTTACCGGGAGAGCCTCCTGGACGGCTGGGAGGTGCTCCAGAACGGCGCCGGCCAAGCCCTCACCTGGTTCCACACCTTCGGCCCCTGGCTACTGCTCGCCCTCGCCCTGCTCCGGCTGGGCCATCGCCGCCACGCGGCGCGGGGCCCGGCGCCGAGGGTGGCGCCGGACCCCGCGACCGCTGCGTGATCAGGTGCCCGCGGGAGCCTTCGAGGCATCATCAGGAGACTTCGTGGTGTCCTTCTCCGCGGCGCCCTCGTCCTCCACGAACGCGATCTCCCCGTCCAGCATCTTCCTGGCCCGCACCGTGTCGAGCGCTCCCTCCCACTTCGAGACCACGAACACGGCGACACAGTTGCCGAGCAGGTTCGTGGCGACGCGCATCGAGTCCATGATCCGGTCGACGCCGAGCAGCAGGGCGACGGCCCCGGCGGGAATGGCGCCGAGCGCCGAAGCGGTGGCCGAGAGGGCGAGGAAGGCGGACCCGGGGATGCCCGCCATGCCCTTGCTGGTCAGCATGAGGACCAGGATCACGGTGATCTGCTGGCTCAGACTGAGGTCCACGCCCACGGCCTGGGCGATGAAGAGCGTGCCGATGGAGAGGTAGATGGAGGCGCCGTCGAGGTTGAAGGAGTAGCCGGTGGGCAGCACCAGGCCCACCGCGTCGTCGCGGGCGCCCGCCTGGCGCAGCTTCTGCATCATGCGCGGCATGACGCTCTCGCTGGAAGCCGTGCCGAGCGCGAGCAGCATCTCCTCCCGCGTGTAGCGCACGAACTTCCACAGGTTGAGCCCCGTGACCAGCTTGAGCGCGAGGCCGAGCAGGACGAGGAAGACCACGGCGACGGCGTAGCAGAGGATGATGAGCTTGCCGTACGTCTTCATCACCCCGAGGCCGTACTCGCCCACGAGGTGGACCATCGCGCCGAACACGGCGAGCGGCGCCAGCTTCATCACGAAGCCGACGATCGCGAAGATGATCTCCTGCGCCTGCCCGATGGCCGGCAGGATCGCGGGGACCTTGGTGTGGCCGAGGTGGAGCAGGGCGGCGCCGACGAGGCAGGCCAGTACGAGGACCTGGAGCAGTGAGTTCTCCGCGAAAGCGCCGATCGCGCTCTGGGGCAGCGCGTTCAGGATGAACTCGGTGGTGGACGGCAGGGCACCGCCGGCGGTCTTGTCGTCGACCGCCGAGGCGTCGAGCTTCGAGGGGTCGACGTTCATCCCGGCGCCGGGGGCGAAGACGTTGGCGGCGATCAGGCCGATGAGCAGCGCGGCCGTGGACGCGACCTCGAACCAGATCAGGGCCTTGAGGCCGATCCGCCCGAAGGCCTTGAGGTTTCCGGCCTTGGCGATACCGACGACGACCACGCAGAACACGAGCGGTGAGATCACCGTCTTGATGAGACGCACGAAACCGTCGCCGAGCGGCTGGAAGGTCGTGGCCGTGTCCGGCCACAACCTCCCGACGACGATGCCGAGCACCAGGGCGACGGCGACCTGGGCGAACAGTGAGGTACGCAGTATGCGTGCGACGCGTCGCGGCAGGGACGGTACGGACTGCGGCACGAGCACTCCTCCGATGGGACTTTCTGGCATGCGGAAAAGTGCTTCCGCGTCGATCACTATCAAGGAGTTGCCGCTCGTGGAGAAGACCTCGGTGTTTCCGCCGTGTAAATCATCGAACAGGCGTCACATCACGCGCATTTCATCTCAACAGCCGTTGCTGTCCTCCGTCAGCACGCCCTGCACGGTGACGAGGGAGCGGTCGTAGCAGCCGCCCGAGCCGAACAGCCGGTAGCGCTCGCCGGTCGTACCGACCGCGTGGCGCTGGTCGCGCGGCACGTTCGCCGTATACGTGGCGTCGCCCGTGTACGTGTCGTCGAGCAGGGACCACGCGGTGCGTCGGCCGCCGTGCTTCTCGGTCACCGCGGCCTGGTCATTGAGGGTCAGGACCGTCCGCAGCCGGTCGCCCGCGCCGATCGTCGTCGTGCCGTCCATCGTGTAGGTGCGGTGCGTCCGCGCCGTCCGGGCCGGTCCGCGCCCGTCCACGGTGACCGTCTCGTTGTCGGTCCAGGTCGCCTTCAGGGCGTCGGGGTTCTCGCCATCCGCCCATGTGTGCACGGAGGTGTTCGTCAACTCGCGACTCACGGTGGTCGTCACCCGTCCGTGTGAGGTATTCACGTACCCGGCGACCGTCAGCCGGTGGCCGCCCTCGGTGTCGAGGCGGTGCCCGGAACCGGGGGTGTAGGTGGAGGAGTTGGCGAGGTCGCCCGCCCTGACCCTGGTGAGCCCACCGCTGACGTGCTCGCTCTTGGCATCCTGCCAGACGAGGACGTTGACCGGAGTGCTCCAGCCCGTCTGCCCCTCGGGAACGCCGACGACGGAGACCTCGACCCGGTGCGGACGGCCGTCGTTGAGGAGCCCCGCGAACGGCGTGAGGTCGTACTCGACCGGCTTGATGTCGAAGGCGCGGGGCCCCGGAATCACGTACCAGAGGAAGGGGTTGGACCAGCCGCCGGTCCACACCGTCGGGAACGGCGCGGCGATGCCCGCCGGTTGACCGTCCACCTTGATCTGCACCTCGCGGTACGGTCCGTCGTCCGCCTTGCAGGAGTACGGCGCCGGCTCGGGCACCGTCAGGTACCAGTACTCCTCGCAGCCGCCGCCGGAGCCGGTGGCGTACACCTCCGCGACGACGCGTTCGCTGTTGCGGGGCGTGGTGAGGGTGCCGTCCTGAAGGGTGAGGACCCTGTCGGGGGTCCTGGTCGCGTCGGGCCTGCCCGCGTAGAAGGTCAGCGTGGCCTTGACGTCGATGATGCCCGTGTACGTGTCGTCGACGACGTTGCCGATGAGCATCTCCACGGGCTGTGCGGTGCGCAGGGTGTCGCTGTAGCGCGTGACGTCCTTCTCGACGGACCACTCGATGCCGTCGGGCGACGGTTGCGGGGTCGACGTGCGGAAGACCTCGACACCGCCGACGTGCAGATAGCCGAGGCGGTCGTACTGGCGGCCCTTGACCTTGCCGTCGAGGCGGAGCACCACTTTGCTCCAGCGGTCGCCGCATCCGCGCGGGGGCTCGTACGCCCCCTTGTACGGCGTGAAGTCCTTGAACTGCGCCTCGGCGACGGTGACCTCGCAGGACCTGCCGCCGGGCTTCCTGACCGACGGTGCGGCCGTGACCGGGTCGTGCCAGTCGGTGCCGAACTCGGCGGGCACGTCGGCGGAGGAGGCCGGCTGCGCGGGGCTCGCTCCCAGGAGGGTGCTCGCCAGGAGGGTCGCTCCGGCGAGCATGGACATGATGATCCGGCATCTCATGGCGGTGTTCTACGGGGAGTTGGCCCGCACCGCAATGACACCTCAGGTCACAAACGCAGTGGACGCCTCAGGTCACCCGCGCACCCGATGAGCCCTCAGGCCACTCATGCCTCCAGATCCGCCTTGTCCCCCATCACGATCACGGGATGCTGGGCAGGGTCGAGGGTGCGCAGCAGGTACTCCATGCCGGACTTGGACAGGCTCACGCACGCGGACGTACCGCTGCCGTGGTCCATGTGCAGCCAGATACTGCCGCCCTTGGACTGGCCCTCGGGGCGGGTGGGGTCGTTCGGCGAGGTGCCCTTGACGCGGTTGTAGTCGATGGCGATGACGTAGTCGAAGTCGTGCCAGTGCGACTTGGCCCAGTAGTGCGGTGCCTGGAAGGACGCCGACTCCGTGTACGGGAGCTTGGCGCCGGGGTCGGGCAGGACACCGCCCGCGTCGCTGAGTGAGAACACGCCGACGGGGCTGCGCTTGTCGCCCTCGTGGTGGTTCGTGGTCCAGCCCTTCTTGCCGTTGTGGCCCTGCCAGCTGCGGGTCTTGTCCCAGGTGGAGCCGTTCTTCGTGTAAAGGACGACCGTGGCGTCCGCGTCGTCCTTGCCCTCGCCGTAGACGGCCACCACCTGCCGGGAGTTGGCCGGTATCTGCTTGCGCAGGCGGTCACTGACGTCCGGG
Source organism: Streptomyces sp. NPDC046862 (assembly GCF_040704615.1). Classification (NCBI taxonomy): domain Bacteria; kingdom Bacillati; phylum Actinomycetota; class Actinomycetes; order Kitasatosporales; family Streptomycetaceae; genus Streptomyces; species Streptomyces sp. NPDC046862. The sequence continues at coordinate 157,994 of NZ_JBEYXP010000003.1, forward strand.
ATGCTCCTGAGGTCGGTGGTGCGCGCCTTTGCCTGCCCGGCCCTGCCCTTGGGGCTCGCGTCGGACTTGTCCCCGCTGCCCCCGCCCGAACCTCCGCACGCCGCCAGGGACATCACCATCACGCCGCAGACCGCTGCCGCCACCCGCGTGCGCATCGCGCCGTTCGCACCGCCTGTTCCCATGCCGACCATGGTCGCACCACCCGACAGGCCGCTGCCCGCGCCCCCCGGCTTTTCCGGCCATATGCGGGCGGTACGGGACGGACCTTTGCCCCGTGCCGGAAAATCGTTTGCCTTCGACCACGGAATGACGCGAGCCTTTCACGGTTTGTTGTCGGCCTGCGTTCCGGCGGTCGCCGCTCGTCATCGTCGGTGCCATCCGGTCCGCCCGGGCCTCCTCCCCCCACTTCTCACCCCCACCTGATACGAGCCACTGGGACGTCATGCAGATCCAAGACCTTCCGTACCCCGACCCGGGTGTGCCGGACGCGAGCTCGGGGCCCCGATTCCTGCGGTGGCTCTTCCGGAACCAGCTCGGCGGGCAGCTCAAGTCCCTCGCCTGGGGACTGCTGCACTTCACCGCCGTCTGCGGGCTGCCGTTCTGCGTCGGACTCGCGGTGCAGGCCGTCGTCGACCGCTCCGGTTCCCGGCTGGCGCTGGCCGGCGGGCTGATGGCTCTGTGCGCGGCGGGGATCGCACTGGGCGAGACCTTCCTGCACCGGGCCGCCGTCACCAACTGGATCACCGCCGCCGCGCGCGTACAGCAGCTGCTGGCCCGCAAGACGGCCCAGCTGGGTTCGGCACTGACGCGGCGCGTGGCGGCCGGTGAGGTCGTCGCGGTCTCTACGGGCGACGTGGAGAAGATCGGCTGGTTCGTGGAGGCCCTGTCCCGGTTCACGGCCGCCGCGCTCACCGTGGTGCTGGTCTGTGTCGGCCTCACCGTCTACCAGCCCGCGCTCGGCATCGTCGTCGCCGTGGGCGTCCCGGTCCTCGCGCTCGCCGTGCTGCCCCTGCTGCCCAGGGCGACCCGGCGCGCGGACCATCAGCGCGAGAAGGCGGGCCGCGCCACCGAACTCGCCTCGGACACGGTCGCCGGTCTGCGGGTGCTGCGCGGCATCGGCGGCGAGGAGCTGTTCCTGGAGCGCTACCGCCGCGCGTCGCAGGAGGTGCGGCACGCGGCCGTACGCAGCGCCCGCATGTGGTCCCTCATCTCCGCCATCCAGGTGCTGATGCCGGGTCTGCTGATGATCGCGGTCGTCTGGTACGGCGTGCACCTGGCCAGTGAGGGCCGGATCACCGTAGGCGAACTGGTCACCGTGTACAGCTCGGTCATGCTGCTGACGTACCCCCTGCGGCACTTCGAGGAGATCGCCATGGCGTACTCCTTCTCGCGGCCGTCCGCCAAGCGGGCCGCCCGGGTGCTGTCGCTGGAGCGCGCCACGGACACCGAGGGGTCGCGGGAAGCGGTCGTCCCGTCCGGCGACCTGTACGACCCTGCGACCGGGCTCCTCGCGCCCGCCGGCCGGTTCACCGCGGTGGTGTGCGGCGACCCGGACGCGGCGGGGCTGCTGGCCGAGCGGCTGGGCGGGCATCCGGCCGAGCAGGGCACGTCGGTGCTGCTGGGCGGTGTACCCCTCGACGACCTTCCGCTCTCCAGCGCCCGCACGGCCGTCCTGGTCCAGGACAAGGACCCCGTGCTGTTGTCCGGTTCGCTGCGCGAGCTGCTCGACGTGCCGGCCTCGGGCGAGGTGAACGCCGACGAGGCACTGGCCGCGGCCCAGTGCGGGGACGTACTGGACTCGCTCGCTCAGGGCTCGCTGGACGCCGAGGACCCACTCGACGCGCGGATCACCGAGCGCGGCCGGTCCCTGTCCGGTGGCCAGCGACAGCGGCTGGCACTGGCCCGGTCGCTGATCACGGACCCCGAGGTGCTCGTCCTGGACGAGCCGACGTCCGCCGTCGACTCGCACACCGAGGCCCGGATCGCCGCGGGGGTCCGATCGCTGCGCGCGGACCGCACGACGGTCGTGTTCACCTCCTCTCCGCTCCTCCTGGACCATGCCGACCGGGTCGTGCTGGTCCACGACGGAGAGGTCGTGGCCGTGGGCAAGCACCGCGAGATGGTGCACAACGAGCCGCGGTACCGGGCGGTCGTGACCCGCGAGACCGATGACGAGGCTGTGCTGCGCGAGGCCGATGAACACCAGGAACATCCAGAACACACCCGGGAAACCGCCACCGTGAGCGGCCCGGCCGCACGGGGCGTACGGGAAGAAATCGAGGAGACAGCATGATCGGCGTGGCGCCACCGGCGTACGACCCGGCCGCCCCGACCACGGCGAACACCCTGCCCGTGGGCGCGCCCGCGACCGTACGCGCCTATGTGAACGAGCTGCTCCGCCGGCACCGGCGTGCCTTCGTCCTGCTCGTCACCGTGAACACGGTCGCCGTCGTGGCCTCGATGGCCGGGCCCTGGCTGCTCGGCGATCTGGTCGAGCGCGTCTCCGACGACGCCCGTGAACTGCACCTGGAGCTCACGGCGGGGCTGTTCCTCGCCGCGCTCGTCGTCCAGGCCGTGTTCGTGCGGCAGATGCGGCTGCGCGGCGCCATGCTCGGCGAGCGGATGCTGGCCGATCTGCGCGAGGACTTCCTCGTACGGTCGGTGGGGCTGCCGCCGGGCGTGCTGGAGCGGGCGGGGACGGGTGACCTGCTGTCCCGGATCACCACGGACATCGACCGGCTCGGCAACGCGATGCGTGAGGCGGTGCCCCAGCTCACGATCGGCGTGGTGTGGGCGGGACTGCTGCTCGGCGGACTCGCCGTGACGGCGCCGCCGCTCGCGCCCGCCGTGCTGGTAGCTCTGCCGCTGCTGGTGGTGGGCTGCCGGTGGTACTTCAGGCGGGCGCCCTCCGGCTACCGGTCCGAGGCCGCCGGATACGCCGCCGTCGCCGCCGTCCTCGCGGAGACCGTGGACGCCGGGCGCACCGTCGAGGCGCACCAGCTCGGCGAGCGCCGCATCGCGCTGTCGGATCGCCGTATCCAGGAGTGGACCGCTTGGGAGCGCTACACGCTCTGGCTGCGCTCGGTGCTCTTCCCCGTCGTCAACATCACGCACGTCACGGTCCTCGGCTCGGTCCTGATGATCGGCGGTGTGTTCGTGCTGCAGGGGTGGATCGGCATCGGCCAGCTCACGACGGGCGCGCTCCTCGCTCAGATGCTCGTCGACCCGGTGGGCCTGATCCTGCGCTGGTACGACGAGCTGCAGGTCGCCCAGGTGTCGCTGGCCCGTCTGGTGGGCGTGCGCGACATCGAGCCGGACGACGGTGACGCCTCCGTCACCCCGGACGGACGGCACGTGCGCGCGGACCGGGTCCACTTCGGTTACCGCGCCGACGTCGACGTCCTCCACAAGGTCTCGCTGGATGTCGCCCCTGGCACCCGGCTCGCCCTCGTCGGCCCGTCCGGCGCGGGCAAGTCCACGCTGGGCCGACTGCTCGCCGGGATCTACGCGCCCCGCGACGGCCGCATCACCCTCGGTGGCGCCGAGCTGTCCCGCATGCCGGCCGAGGACGTCCGCTCCCACGTCGCCCTCGTCAACCAGGAGCACCACGTCTTCGTCGGCTCCCTGCGCGACAACCTTCTTCTGGCCCACACGGGCGCGCAGGACGCCGAGCTGTGGGCGGCCCTCGGCGCGGTGGACGCGGACGGCTGGGCGCGTGCCCTGGACGAGGGCCTGGACACCGAGGTCGGCTCGGGCGGGCTCGCGCTGACCCCGGCGCAGGCCCAGCAGATCGCGCTGGCCAGGCTGGTCCTGGCCGACCCGCACACGCTGGTCCTGGACGAGGCCACCTCGCTCCTCGACCCTCGGGCGGCCCGCCACCTCGAACGCTCCCTCGCCCGGGTCCTCGACGGCCGTACCGTCGTCGCCATCGCCCACCGCCTGCACACGGCCCATGACGCCGACGTCATCGCCGTCGTCGAGAACGGCCGCATCACCGAGCTGGGCAGCCATGACCAGCTGGTCGCGGCGGACGGGGCGTACGCGGCGCTGTGGAGGTCCTGGCACGGGTGATTGGCCGCTGAAACGGGGGGCACCCTGCCGTTGCACGGTGCCGAAGCCGGGTGGAAGGCTGGAGGGGTGGCACCGGGCACCGTCCCACCGACTGGAGGTAGCCGTGAACAGCACCGAAGGATGGGGGGACGACGTCTACCAGCCCGACGCATCCGAGATCCAGGAAGACACCGGACTGCTGGACTCCGAGGACACCCTGGAGAGCGACGGGGTCACCGATCCTCTCGACCGGGGCTGGTCACCGCCGGAGCGGCCGTGGGCGGTGGAGCGCCCCGACGTGACCGCTGCCGAGCGCCGGCACGGCGAGACCCTGGAGCAGCGGCTCTCCGAGGAACTGCCGGAGGTCCGCACCCCCGACGGGGACGGTATCGGCGACTGTCAGGGCACGGACGGCGAGCCCCTGGACGACGAGGTGGGTGCCCGCCGCTCCGGCCGTCTCGTCGCCCCTGACGAGGGCGCGCACGAGGACGAGGAGAGCGGGCTGATCGCCACCGACGTGGGCATCGACGGTGCGGCGGCCACGGCCGAGGAGGCCGCGATGCATGTCGTCGACGAGGACGCCCGGTTCGGCTGAGGCCCGAAGGGACAGCAGAGCCGAGTTCCACCCCGCCCCCGCGGAAGGAGCACCATGCAGCAGGACAAGCACCCCGACTACCGCCCCGTGGTCTTCCGCGACCGGGCCGCCGGATACGCCTTCCTCACCCGGTCGACCGCCACCAGCGATCGGACCATCGAGTGGGACGACGGCGAGACGTACCCGGTCGTGGAGGTCGAGATCTCCTCGGAGAGCCACCCCTTCTACACGGGCAAGGCACGGACCGTGGACTCCGAGGGCCGGATCGCCCAGTTCGAGCGGCGTTACGGCGGCGGAGGCACGGCCTGAGACGCCCGGGGCTCGGGCCCGGACCCGCTCAGATGAAGTTCAGGGCCGCCGCGCAGCCCACTCCCCCGAGCAGCATGAACACCGGCATCAGCACCTTCAGCTCGACCCAGCTGCCGGCACGGAACCGCATGAACTTCGGCGGGCCCACGGGGTACCAGCGCTTTCGGCCCACGGGGATGGGCCACAGGATCGGGCAGCCGGAGATCGTCAGCGCGTCGCCGATGTCGTGCACCACGGCGCCCAGGAGGACGGGCAGCCCCAGCCACATGTACTCCTGACCGGGCGCGGTGAAGAGCCAGTCCGCCCCGTTGCCCGGCTTGTCCAGTATTCCGGCGAGGATCCAGGCGCTGGTCGCGGCCAGCAGCCACACCAGGACGTCGCTGCTGGAGCCGCGGGCCGCGCGCCACAGCAGCCCCTCGATGGCGAGCACCAGGTGCACGAAGAGGATGGCCAGCACCGCCCACCGGCCCCCGGTCATCGCGGCGACGGCGAAGCCCACGCCGATCAGCACCGCCCACAGCCAGGTGTGCGTCAGCGTGCGGTGCCCACCGGAGCGACGCGGGTCTCCCTGCGACCTCGTCGCCTTGTAGACGGCGTACGAGAGTTTGTCGACGATCTCGCACAGCCAGCGCGAGAGGGGGCCGAAGGCCCGCGAGATGGTGGCGGCCTTGTGGTCCAGGTCCGGGGCCAGCGCGGCGCCGGCGCATATCAGTGAGCCGACCAGCAGGACCGGCCAGGGCATCGTGTGCCCCGTCGCCGCGGCGGCCGCCCCGACGCCGAGCCAGGCCGCGGCCCCCGACAGTGAGTGTGCTGGTCCCATCATGGCCGTATCCCGCCCCATTCCTGTTGTGCCACTGTCCAGTTGCCAGTGCTCTGACGTGTTGTCGGCGCCACAGCGTAGCGTTCGTGATCTTCGCACTCGCAGCCGATTCCCCCATCGGGTGGGACGGCAGGCAAGATGGGTGCGTGACCCTCATCGATCAGCTGCCGCAGACCGCCGACCCCGACGCCTTGTTCGACGCCTTCGAGTCATGGGCCCAGGAGCGCGGTCTCACCCTCTATCCGCACCAGGAGGAGGCGCTGATCGAGGTGGTCTCCGGGGCCAACGTCATCGTGTCGACGCCCACCGGCTCCGGCAAGAGCATGATCGCCGCGGGCGCGCACTTCGCGGCGCTCGCCCGGGACGAGGTCACGTTCTACACGGCGCCGATCAAGGCTCTCGTCTCGGAGAAGTTCTTCGAGCTGTGCAAGCTGTTCGGCACCGAGAACGTCGGCATGCTGACCGGCGACGCCTCCGTGAACGCGGACGCGCCCGTCATCTGCTGCACCGCCGAGGTGCTGGCGTCGATCGCGCTGCGCGACGGCAAGGACGCCGACGTCGGCCAGGTCGTGATGGACGAGTTCCACTTCTACGCGGAGGGCGACCGCGGCTGGGCCTGGCAGATCCCGATCCTGGAGCTGCCGCAGGCGCAGTTCATCCTGATGTCGGCGACGCTCGGCGACGTCTCGATGTTCGAGAAGGACCTCACCCGCCGCACCGGCCGCCCGACATCGGTGGTGCGCTCGGCGACCCGTCCCGTTCCGCTCTCCTACGAGTACCGGCTCACCCCGCTCACCGAGACGCTGACGGAACTGCTGGACACCAAGCAGGCCCCCGTCTACATCGTGCACTTCACCCAGGCGCAGGCCGTGGAGCGGGCGCAGGCGCTGATGAGCATCAACATGTGCTCGCGGGAGGAGAAGGACGAGATCGCCCAGCTGATCGGCAACTTCCGCTTCACCACCAAGTTCGGCCGCAATCTGTCCCGTTACGTACGGCACGGCATCGGTGTGCACCACGCGGGCATGTTGCCCAAGTACCGGCGCCTGGTGGAGAAGCTGGCCCAGGCCGGTCTGCTGAAGGTCATCTGCGGCACGGACACGCTGGGCGTCGGCGTCAACGTGCCCATCCGCACGGTGCTGTTCACCGCCCTGACGAAGTACGACGGCAACCGGGTGCGGACCCTGCGTGCCCGTGAGTTCCATCAGATCGCCGGGCGGGCCGGTCGCGCGGGCTTCGACACGGCGGGCTTCGTGGTGGCGCAGGCTCCCGAGCACGTCATCGAGAACGAGAAGGCGCTCGCCAAGGCCGGCGACGACCCGAAGAAGCGCCGCAAGGTGGTCCGCAAGAAGGCGCCCGAGGGTTTCGTCGGCTGGACGGAGAACACCTTCGAGAAGCTCATCGCCTCCGACCCCGAGCCGCTCACGTCCCGCTTCCGCGTCACGCACACGATGCTGCTGTCGGTCATCGCCCGCCCCGGCAACGCCTTCGAGGCGATGCGGCATCTGCTGGAGGACAACCACGAGCCGCGCAAGCAGCAGTTGCGGCACATCCGGCGGGCGATCGCCATCTACCGCTCCCTCCTCGACGGCGGCATCGTGGAGAAGCTCGACGAGCCGGACGCCACGGGCCGGATCGTCCGCCTGACCGTCGACCTCCAGCAGGACTTCGCCCTCAACCAGCCGCTGTCGACGTTCGCCCTCGCGTCGTTCGAGCTCCTGGACCCCGAGTCGCCCTCCTACGCCCTGGACATGGTGTCGGTCGTCGAGTCGACGCTGGACGACCCGCGCCAGATCCTCGCCGCTCAGCAGAACAAGGCGCGCGGGGAGGCCGTGGCCGCGATGAAGGCGGACGGTGTCGAGTACGAGGAGCGCATGGAGCGGCTCCAGGACGTGTCGTACCCCAAGCCGCTGGAGGAGCTCCTCTTCCACGCGTACAACACGTACCGCAAGAGCCACCCGTGGGTCGGCGACCACCCGCTGTCGCCGAAGTCGGTCATCCGCGACATGTACGAACGGGCGCTGTCCTTCACCGAGTTCGTGTCCTTCTACGAGCTGGCCCGCACCGAGGGCATTGTGCTGCGCTACCTGGCCGGCGCCTACAAGACCCTCGACCACACCGTCCCCGACGACCTCAAGTCGGAAGACCTGGAGGACCTGATCGCCTGGCTCGGTGAGATGGTGCGCCAGGTCGACTCCAGCCTCCTCGACGAGTGGGAGCAGCTCGCCAATCCGGAGGAGATGACCGCCGAGGAGGCCCAGGAGAGGGCCGACCAGGTCAAGCCGGTCACCGCCAACGCGCGCGCCTTCCGCGTCCTCGTCCGCAATGCCATGTTCCGCCGCGTGGAGCTCGCCGCCCTCGACCAGGTCGACGAACTCGGCGAGATGGACGCGGAGTCCGGCTGGGACGCCGAGCGGTGGGGCGAGGCGATGGACAGGTACTGGGACGAGTACGAGGAGCTGGGCACCGGACCCGACGCGCGCGGTCCCCGGCTGCTGATGATCGAGGAGGAGCCACAGAACGGGCTGTGGCGGGTCCGCCAGGCCTTCGCCGACCCGAACGGCGATCATGACTGGGGCATCAGTGCGGAGGTCGACCTCACGGCCTCCGACGCCGAGGGACGCGCCGTCGTCAAGGTCACCGACGTCGGCCAGTTGTGAACAGACGCCGGACGGCTGCGAGCCACAGGAGAGCCAGCAGATGACGACGAACACCGGAAACAACCCCGCGGACACACCTGCGGACAAGTCTGCGGACAACCCCGCCGAGCGCCTCGTCGACCTGCTGGATCTGGAGCAGATCGAGGTCAACATCTTCCGTGGCCGTAGCCCGCAGGAGTCCCTGCAGCGCGTCTTCGGCGGTCAGGTGGCAGGCCAGGCCATGGTCGCCGCCGGGCGCACCACGGAGGGCGACCGGCCGGTGCACTCGCTGCACGCGTACTTCCTGCGTCCCGGCCGTCCGGGCGTGCCGATCGTGTACCAGGTCGAACGAGTCAGGGACGGGCGGTCGTTCACGACCCGGCGGGTCACCGCCGTGCAGCAGGGCCGCACGATCTTCAACCTCACCGCCTCCTTCCACAGGCCCGAGGAGGGAAGCTTCGAGCACCAGCTGCCGCCGGCCCGCGAGGTGCCGGACCCCGAGTCGCTGCCGACGCTCGCCGAGGAGATCAAGCAGCATCTGGGCGAGCTGCCCGTGCAGTTGGAGCGCATGGCACGGCGTCAGCCCTTCGACATCCGTTATGTGGACCGGCTGCGCTGGACCCACGACGAGGTCGAGAACGCCGAGCCGCGCAGCGCGGTCTGGATGCGGGCGGTCGGACCGCTGGGCGACGACCCTCTGGTGCACACCTGCGCGCTGACGTACGCGAGCGACATGACCCTCCTGGACGCGGTCCGCATCCCCGTGGAACCCCTGTGGGGCCCACGCGGTTTCGACATGGCGTCACTGGACCACGCGATGTGGTTCCACCGGCCGTTCCGGGCGGACGACTGGCTGCTGTACGACCAGGAGTCACCGATCGCGGTGGGCGGCCGCGGGCTGGCCCGCGGCCGGATCTACGACCGCGAGGGGCGGCTGGTCGTGTCGGTCGTACAGGAGGGACTCTTCCGCAAGCTGGACTGATCTGGTCTCAGGTGCTCCAGCGTTGCGAGTACCCCTCCCTCAGCGGTCCGCCGAGCAGGTCGAGCACCTGCTCGACCGCGGTCGCCAACGGTTCGGGGTCCGCGTGTTCGGCCACCGCCAGATGACCGTCCAACAGGGACTTGCCCCGTTCCGGGTCCGCGCTCAGCAGTCTGCGCGGGAGCCATTTACCGATACCCGTCCACGCACCGTGGTGGGCCGTGAGCAGGTGCGTCGCCTCGCGCAGGGTGTGGTCGGCGATGGACAGCTGCTCGTACCGGTCGGCGGGCGGCGTATCAACCAGGTCGTCCATGTAGCAGGTGAGTACGTAACGGCCGTGCTCCCGCTCTGCCGGAGTCAGGGCGGGCGGGCCGGCCGCGAGTACTGCTCGCGCCCGGTCGCGGGTACGGGCCAGATGGCCGTGCGGGTCGGTCAGGGGCAGGCCCTCGGCATAGATGAACAGAACGGTCCCGCGGCGACGGGCACGGTCCCCCGCGAAGAACTCGGGGATGTCCGCGACGGAGTTCAAGAACAACTCGGCCAGACGCCCGTCATGGCGGATGACCTCGCGGCGGCTGCTGTCCGAGTCCGGTAAGAGGACGGCCACGTCCAGATCACTGGCCGGGGTGGCACGGCCCTGGGCGGCCGAGCCACCGAGCATGGCGCCCAGGGCCTGGGGGAAGCGAGCCGTCACCAAGCGGAGGGCTTCAGCCCGCACAGTTTCCTGATCACTCATGAGGGTTCATCGTGCCAGCCCTCAGCGGGTTTCGGCGCATGACGGCCGCCCGCGGCACCCGGGCGGCCGTCCTTGGAAGGGGGTTCAGGCGGCGTTGCGGTCGGCACCCCGTGGCACGGTGAAACGGAGGTCGTTCAGCTCGATCGCGTCGGCCATCGCCTTCAGCCCCGCGTCGTTGAAGTGCAGGTGGTCGCCCGGGTCATACGCGGGCAGGATGCGGTGGGGGTCTGCGGGGTCGCGGACCACGGCGTCGAAGTCCACGACGGCGTCGAAGAGGCCGCTGGTCCGGATGAAGGCGTTGACCGACTGGCGTACGGCCTCACGGGCCTCGGTGTAACCGCCGTTGCCGCCGTACGGGGTGATGGTGGCGCCGATGACGCGGATACCGCGCGTGTGGGCGCGCCGCACGATCTGACGGTAGGCGTCCTCGAAGGCGGCCGGGTCCGTCTGGTTGGGATTGCCCTTGATGTCGTTGATGCCCTCCATGAGGATCATCGCGCGGACGCCGGTTCGGGACAGGACGTCGGCGTCGAGCCGGGACAGGGCGCTCGGACCGGTGCCGTCGAGCAGGATGCGGTTGCCGGCGATCCCGGCGTTCAGGACGCCGAGTCGGCGGTGCGGAGGCAGCGCGCGCAGCCGTTCGGCGAGCCGGTCGGGCCAGCGGCGGTTGGCGCTGGACGTCGATCCCGATCCGTCGGTGATGGAGTCGCCGAGGGCGACGACGCTGCCGGCGGTGCGCGGGCTGAACACGTCCACGCCGGTCACGTAGTACCAGGAGCTCGTGGTCCCGGTGTAGGCGGAACCGTCCTCGTCCGCGGCGCGGTTGCCGGACGGCGCGAGGAAATTGGTCTGCAGGGCCGAGCGGTGATACGTGGCCGGGCCGGAGTCGACCGGTGTGTACACGGTGATCAGGAGGTTGGCGCCGTCGGGAACCTTGAGCGACACGGGGTCGGTGACCGTGTCCTCGCCGGCCGGGACGGTCACCGAGGCGGCGCCGCGGAACGTGGCGGTGCGCATCGTCCCCGCGGCGGCGTCCGGACTCGTCGGCTCGCCCCGCTCCTGCAGTGCCACGGTCACGGAGCCGAATTCGAGCGGGGAGGTACCGAGCCGGTTGGAGATGCGGACGCGCGCGACGCGGCCGCCGACGCTGACGTGGACGACATTGCGGATGGAGGTGCCGGGCAGGGCGGGGACGGTGCCGGAGACCGCCGCCTCCCAGGTGCCCGTCCAGCCGCGACGGGTGGCGGGGGCAGGCCCCGCGTCGGCTCTCGCGGGCAGCGCGCCCGCCGTGCCCAGCAGGGCAAGGGCCAGCGCCGTCATCAGGACAGCGAGAAGGTGCCGGTTCTTGGTCATGCGGGTTCGCCTTTCCAGTGTTCCGTGGGCATGGGGGTGCGCGGAGTCGACCGGAGGCTGAGCGACTCGAAGAGAACCATCGATTCATCGGAGGTGTCAACACATTGGACCCCGAGCGGAGTGGGTGACGCTCACCAAGCACGAAATAGATCCGATCTATAGGGTGGCGTGCAGCGGGCCCACCTTCCATGTCCCCTGCCCCTCGCCCTCCCCCTGGTCGAAACCCTCCGAACATGTCTTTACGCATGCGTTCCTCACGGTGATCTCGTGACAGGTATGAGGGCGTTCCGGTGACAGACGTGACTGTCCGCGCCCCTGACGGGCTGAAAGGCTCGGTGTCACGCGGCCGAGGGGGATGCGGATGGACAAGCGGTACGAGGTGTACGCGCTCGCCGACGGGCACTTCTACGAGACACCCGACAGGTTGTCGGCGGGTGACAGCGGCGTCGTGACCGCCGGTGACACTCGGGCGGTGCCGTCGTACCAGGTGGCTCGGCGTGATGTGCCCCAGGGGTGGCGCGCGGAACGGATCGGCGACTGGCTCACCATGACGCCGGACGCCGAAGGCCGGTCGCAGTCCGGCCCCACGCAGGGCTGGAAGGTTCACGCCTCCGCCACCCGGGCGAACGCGGAACGGATCGCGGCCGAGGTGTGGGACTACTGCGTGCCCCGGCTGATCCCGTTCAAGTTCGTACCGGGGCCCCATCTGCTGCACCTGCGGAACGCCAAGTACGCGCCCCGCGACGGCAGCGGCAAGTTCGTCACGATCTACCCGGCCGACGAGGAGCAACTGCACCTGCTCCTGTCCGAGCTCGGCGAGCGGCTCGCCGGCCTTGAGGGGCCGTACATCCTGACGGACCTGCGGTGGAACGACGGGCCGCTGTACGTGCGGTACGGCGCCTTCTCACGCTCCTTCGTGGTCGACGAGCGTGGCTCGCTGGTACCCGCGGTACGCGATGGCGAAGGCAGGCTCGTGCCGGACCGGCGGGATCCTTCCTTCCGGGTGCCGGAGTGGGTGACGCTGCCGGCGTTCCTCGAACCCCAGTTGGCGGCACGGAACACGACGACGGTCGGTGACCTTCCGTACCGCATCGAGAAGGCTCTGCACTTCTCCAACGGCGGCGGCGTGTACGCGGGCACCGACGTCCGCGACGGCAGCCGCGTGGTCCTCAAGGAGGGACGCCCGCACGCGGGGCTCGCCGCGGACGGTGCCGACGCGATCGCCCGGCTGGAGCGCGAGAAGTCCGCCCTGGAACGGCTGTCGGGGCTGGGTGTCGTGCCCGAGGTGCGCGACTGGTTCCTGCTCGGAGACCACCGTTTCCTGGTCATGGACTTCGTGGAGGGGCGCCCGCTCAACTCCTTCTTCGCCGAACGGCATCCGTTGCTCGCGCCCGATCCGGACCCGAACGCGGTCTCCGCCTACACGGAGTGGGCGCTGCGGATGTACGGGGCCGTCGAGGAGGCGGTCGAGGCGGTGCACGCGCGGGGGATCGTCTTCAACGACCTGCACGCCTTCAACATCATGGTGGCGCCCGACGAGCAGTCGGTGTCCCTGCTGGACTTCGAGGCTGCCGCGCCCGTCGAGGAGAACGGCCGACAGGTCGTCGCCCACCCCGGGTTCCTGGCCCCACCGGACCGTACGGGAGCGGACGTCGACCGGTACGCGCTCGCGTGCCTGCGGCTCGCGCTGTTCCTGCCCGTCACGTCGCTGTTCGTGGTGGACCGGGGAAAGGCCGCACATCTGGCGGAGGTCGTCGCCGGTCAGTTCCCGGACGTACCGCGGGAGTTCCTGGACGCGGCGGTCGCGGAGATCACCCGCGCCGGTTCCGGACGTCCCGCGTCGGCCCTCACGGAGGGGCACGAGCCCGGCGCGCCCGCGCCCGCTGGTGTCCGGCCCGCGCCGGCCACGCCGTTCACCGCGCTGGCCGAACCGGGTGACTGGCCCTACAGCCGGGACTCGATGGTGAAGGCGATCCTGGCCTCCGCGACACCGGGACGCGACGACAGGCTCTTCCCGGGCGACGTCGCGCAGTTCACGGATGGCGGCGGGCTCGGGCTGGCGTACGGGGCTGCCGGAGTGCTGTACGCCCTCGCCGAGACCGGCGCGGAACGGTACGAGGAGGGCGAGCGCTGGCTGCTCGACCACACCGATCCCCTGCCACTGGGCACACCCCTCGGCCTGTACGACGGACTCGCGGGCGTCGCGTACGTCCTCGACCGCCTCGGACACCGGCAGCGGGCGCTGGACCTCGTCGACCAGGTCCTGCACGAGAAGTGGCAGAAGCTGTCGTCCGACCTGCGCGGCGGGCTGGCCGGACTCGGCCTGGTCCTCGACCATCTGGGGCGGACCACGGGCGAGAACTCGCTGGACGAGCGGGCGGCGGAGGCCGCGGAACTGCTCGTACGGCGGCTCGGCGAGCCCCGGCCCGCACCGCCCAGGCGGCGTGCCGGACTGTTACGGGGCGCGAGCGGGCCCGCCCTGTTCCTGCTGCGGCGGTACGAGGCGACGGGCGACCCCGCCCTGCTGGAGGCGGCCGGCGAGGCGCTGCGGCAGGACCTGGAGGCGTGCGTCCTCCAGCAGGACGGCGCGCTCGCCGTGGACGAGGGCTGGCGCACCATGCCGTACCTCGCGGACGGCAGCGTGGGGCTCGGCATGGTGATCGACGACTTCCTGGCCCACACCGACGAGGACGACGCGGAGCGGGCCGAGGACTTCGCCCGTGCGCGCTCCCGCATCCTCACGGCCGCCACCTACCGCTTCTACGCGCAGCCCGGGCTCTTCCAGGGGCGTGCCGGAATGATCCTGCACCTCGGCCGCACGGGTGCGCCCAGGGCGCGGCTGGACGAACAGATCGCCGGACTCGGCTGGTACGCGATGCCGTACCAGGGCCAACTTGCCTTCCCCGGCCATCACATGATGCGCCTCTCCATGGACCTCGGCACCGGAACGGCCGGATGTCTCCTGGCCCTGGGCGCGACGCTCGCCGACGAGCCCACCGCCCACCTGCCCTTCCTGCCGGCCCTGCCGCCCCGGCGCGGGCGGCCCACAGAACGCGGCTCCGCGAACTGACGGAACTGACGGAGTCGTGAGCAACACCGCACCAATCCCGTCCCCACAAGTGGTCCTCGGACGAGGACCACGGAGAGAAAGGAACCAGCATGGCGCTGCTCGACCTGCAGACGATGGAAGCCGACGAGACCACCGGTGGTGGCGGGGGCGGTGGCCCCGTGAGCTCGCTCAGCGTGCTGTCCTGCGTCAGCGCGGCCAGCATCACCCTGTGTCTCTGACCGTCACGTTCACGATGACACCGGCGTGACCCGGCCCCGGGTGGTCCCTCCTCGCACGGGAGGGAGCATCCGGGGCCCTTCGGCACGCCGGCGCTCGCAGGACCAACCGCACGTGGCGCACGAAGAACACGTGGCGCACGAGGAGCACGTGGAGCACGAGGAGCACGTGGAGCACGAGGAGGCGTATGACGACGCTCGCAACCAAGGGTCCGACGACGCCCTCCGTCGCGCTCGTGCGCTCGGCCACCCGCCGCAGCGGTGCCCGCTGTGTGACGCTGGCCCTGGTCACCACGGCCGTCGCCGGGGCGAACCTGTTGCTGCCGGCCGCGCTGGGCCGAGCGCTCGATCTGTTGCTGGCGGGCAGCGCCGACACCGGGCGCTGGGTCCTGTGGTGCGCCCTGCTCATGCTGCTCCTCACCGTCCTGGACGCGGCCGAGACCGTCCTCGGCGGGACCACGAGCGCCGAGACCACGGCATGGCTGCGCCGACGGCTCGTCGACCACGTACTGGCCGTCGGGCCGCGCTCCGTCGGACGGTTCGGATCCGGGGACCTCGTGGCGCGGCTCGCCGGGAACGCCGCTCAGGCCGGCACGGCGCCCACCGCCATCGCCGGGCTGGTCGCCGCGGTCGCCGCACCGGTCGGCGCGGTGGTGGCGCTCGCGCTGATCAGTCCCTGGACAGCGGCTGTGTTCGTCGTGGGCGCACCGGTCCTCATGCTGCTGCTGCGCGCGTTCACACGGGACTCGTCGGAGTGCGTGGCCCGCTACCAACGGGTCCAGGGCCGCATCGCGGACGCGCTGTCCGAGGCCATCGGCGGCCACCGTACGATCGCCGCCGCCTCCGCGGAGGAACGGACGACGGCTCGTGTCCTGCGCCCCCTGCCCGAACTGTCCCGTGAGGGGCACCGGATGTGGCGGGTCCAGGGGCGGGCCTCCGCTCAGGCCGTCGCCGTGGCACCGCTGCTCCAACTCGGCGTGCTGGCCGTGGCGGGCGTCCTTCTCGGTGGAGACAGGCTGTCCGTGGGCGAGTTCCTCGCGGCGTCCCGCTACGCAGTGCTGGCGGCCGGCGTCGGCGTCCTGGTCGGACAGGTCGCGGAACTCGTGCGGGCCAGAGCGGCGGCCGCCCGTCTGGAAGAGGTGCTGGCGGAGCCCCCGACGGAGTACGGTGCCCGCCGGCTGCCTGACGGACAAGGCCGGCTGGAACTGCGCGGGGTCAGCGTGCGCCGGGGCGGGCGTACCGTGCTGGACGGCGTCGACCTGGTCGTGCCGGCCGGGAGCACGCTCGCCGTGGTCGGCCGCTCGGGCACGGGCAAGTCGCTCCTCGCAGCGGTGGCCGGGCGGCTGACGGACCCGGACGAGGGAGAAGTACGGCTCGACGGCGTACCCCTGCGCGAACTGGACCAGCAGGAACTGCGCCGTGCCGTGTCCCACGCCTTCGAACGCCCCGCCCTGCTGGGCGAGTCCATCGAGGACACGATCGCCTTCGGTGTTCCGACGCCCGACCCGGCCCGGGTACGGGAAGCCGCCAGGGCAGCCCGCGCCGATCCCTTCGTCCGCCGCCTCCCCGAGGGCTACGCCACGCCCTGCGCGGACGCTCCCCTGTCGGGTGGCGAGATCCAGCGCCTCGGCCTCGCCCGGGCGTTCGCCCACCCCGGCCGGCTGATCGTCCTGGACGACGCGCTCTCCAGCCTCGACACGGTCACCGAACGCCAGATCACCGAGGCCCTGCTGCGCCACACCGCGGGGAGCACGCGGCTTGTCGTCGCCCACCGCGCCTCCACGGCGGCCCGCGCGGACGTGGTGGCGTGGCTGGACGGAGGCAGAGTACGGGCCGTGGGACCGCACGCCCGGCTGTGGCGAACGGCGGACTACCGCAGGGCCTTCGGGGCTGCCGATGCCGAGCCCACACCCGACCCGGTACAGGACGGAGCCGGCCCGGCACAGGACGGAAGCAACCCGGTACAGGACGGAGCCGGCCGTGACCGGCGTGCGTGACGGCGTGGGCGGGCGAGGGCTGCGGTTCCTGCGCCGTCGGTGGGCGGTGGTCGCACGGCTGGCGCTGTGGTCGGTCCTGGAGACGGCGCAGACCTTCCTCCTCGGGTACGCGGTGGCCCGCGCCCTGGACGGCGGGTTCCTGGCCGGGCGGGTGGACGTCGGACTCGGATGGCTGACGGCGGGAGCGGCCGCGGTAGCCGTGGGCGCGTACGGGACGGCACGGGTGTACGGCTGTGTGGCCGCGCTGGTCGAGCCGTTGCGGGACCGGCTCGTGCGCGCGGTGGTGGAGCGGGGGGTGCGGGAGGCGGACGGCGGCACGCTCTCCGGGCTCACGCAGCAGGTGGAGATCGCCCGGGACACCTTCGCCGGGCTGGTGATGGTGTCGCGTTCGTTCGTGTTCACGGCCGCCGGTGCGCTCATCGGGCTGTTCTCGCTCGCGCCGTCGCTCCTGCTCATGGTGGTTCCTCCGCTGGCCCTGGGGGTCGCTCTCTTCGTGGTGTCGTTGCGGCCGTTGGCCCGCAGGCAGGAGACGTTCCTGGCGGCCGACGAGGCCCTCGCCGCCCACCTGGGTGCCGTGTGCCCCGGGCTGCGGGACATCACCGCGGGCGGTGCCGAGGAGCGGGTGGCCGCCGACGCCGGTGAACGCATCGGGTCGGAGCTTCGCGCGGCCTGCTCCCTGGCCCGCTGGGGCGTCCTGCGGGTCGGGGCCCTCGCGGTCGGCGGCCGGCTCCCGGTCGTGCTGCTCCTTTCCGCCGGCCCATGGCTGCTGGACCACGGCGTCACGGCGGGTGACCTGGTCGGCGCCCTGGCCTACGTCACCCAGTCCCTCCTGCCCGCCCTCCAGAACCTGGTCCATGGCCTGGGCACCAGCGGGTCCCGCCTCGTGGTGGTGCTGCGCCGCCTGGCACCCTCACAAGCGCAGCACACCGATGCGGCGCGCCCGGCCGACCGGAACACGGACATGGACACGGACACCGCTCGCGTCCCGCGAACGCCCGCCTCGGCACCTCGGCGCGATTCCGCCGTTCCCGACGCCGTGAGCCTCTCCCACGTCACGTTCGCCTATGGCTCCACCAGCGCCCCGATCATCGAGGACCTCACTTTGCGGCTCCCGCGGGGCACGCACATGGCCGTGGTGGGCCCCAGCGGTATCGGCAAGTCCACGCTCACCGCTCTCCTCGCGGGCCTCCTCGAACCCGTACAAGGCACCGTCCACTTGTGCGGCAATCCGGCATCCGGCATCACATCTCGAACACAACGTGTCCTCATTCCGCAGGAGGCGTACGTCTTCCGGGGATCCCTTGCCGAAAACCTCGGCGAACTACGGCCGAAACCCGTGCCCGAGGGCGAACTGCGAGCAGCGGCCGACGCGGTGGGACTCACCGGTCTCATGGACCGGCTGGGCGGCCCCGGCGCCGAGATCGAGCCCGGCGCACTGTCCGCCGGGGAGCGGCAGCTCGTGGCCCTGACCAGGGCGTATCTGTCGGACGCGCCCGTGGTCCTGCTCGACGAGGCCACCTGTCACCTCGACCCCGAGGCGGAGGAGCGCGCCGAGCGTGCCTTCGCCGGGCGCGCGGGCACCACACTCGTGGTGGTGGCCCATCGCATCGCCTCCGCCCAACGTGCGGACCGGGTGCTGGTCATGGACGGGCGGCGTGTCGAGTACGGGCGCCATGACTCGCTGGTGGAGCGTTCGCCCCTCTACCGGGATCTGGTGGGCGCCTGGGAACCGGGGCAGCCCCTACAGCCATCCCTCGCCCTGGGAGATGCGGATGGCGTCGATCCTGTTGCGCGCCCCCGTCTTGCGAGTGATGGCTGCCATGTAGTTGCGCACGGTCCCGTGGGACAGGTGCAAACTTCCGGCGATCTCCGCGACGGAGGCACCCTCGGCGGCCAGTGACAGCACGCTCAGCTCCCGTCGGGTGAGCGGCATCTCGGCGGCCTTGAGGAAGCCGAAGCCCAGGGAGTCGTCTATGAAGCGGTGACCTGCGGCTACCTCGCGGATCGCTGACACCAACCGCTCCGGCGAGCCCTCCTTGGCCACGTAGCCCAGCGCCCCGGCCTCCGCGGCACGCTTCAAGAGCCCAGGTCTGTTTGCCTGTGCAATCACCAGAAGGTTGGGCTTGGAACCGTCCGCGCCCCCGACACAGAGCTCGGCGAGCGGAGGCACCCCGAAGGCGTCCGCGGAGTCCAGGTCCACCGCGCAGACGTGCGGCCGCACGGTCCTCACCCGTCCTGGCGCGTCGCGCCCCGGCACATCGTGAACCTCCAGGTCGGGCTCGCGGCGGAGCCACTCCGCCAGGACCGACCGCACCAGACACGCGTCGTGCACCAGTAGTACGCGGATCACCTTCGCCCCCTCGAACTCCCCGTTTACCGCTCCCACCCTCTGAGCGCGTGCCCATTGTTGGCGACTGCGACCGCTCCTGGACGCGAAGATCCAGCCATCGAGGTGCGAAGGGGCGCACGGGGAGCGCCCGCAAGCCGGGGCGCGCAACGATCGGGGAGGCATGCATCGGGGCCAATGGGGTACGGCGACGGCGCCTGCGGGAGGTGGGGTCTGCCGACGGCAGCATCATCAGCGTCTCCTGGGAGGTCGTGGTGGTTCCGCGCCGGCCGGTCAGGGGTTTCTGCGACGCAGCCATCCGAGCAGGCCGCGTGGTTTCTCCGAAGCCTCGCCGGGCTGGGACGACGCCTCGTCCGACAGCCCTCCGAACCGCACCGCACCCGATGCCCGCGCCACCGCAACCGGCGCCGGCGCCCCGAATGGTGCATCGCTCTCAGGCGGAGCCTTCGGCCCGGGTCGTGGCGCCGCCCGGCTCTCGCGGGCCTCGGCAACGGTCTGCCGCAGATCGGACCGCAGCCAGTCGATCTCGTCGGGGTCCCCGGCCGTCGTGATCCTGGCGGCGACCTGCGCGGCCGGTGAGTCGGGCGCGCCGTGGGCCGGCTGTGCGGGTCGGAGGCGGTTGATGTACGCGCGCTCGTACGGGTCCCGAACGATCTCCGCGACCTGGACGGGGTCGAGGAGCGACGCCACGGCCGCGGCCCGCGCCCACGGGTCCTCGGCCTGACGCAGCAGGAATCCGAGGTGGCGTCCCCGCCAGTTGCGGGGACGGAGGTCCAGGCCGGTGTCCAACTGGTCGCGCAGATGCTGCGGCGTACGCCCGGTCAGCAACGGCGCGTTCTGCTCGTCCGCCGCGAACTGGCGCAGTTCCTCCGCCAGATACAACCAGACCACGGCCCTGTAGCGGTTGAGGTAGAAGTGGACCGGAGCCAACAGGCCCAGGCGGGCGAGGCGGGTGAACCGGGCGCTCGTCACGTTCATCAGTGCGGCGCCGTCCACGGTGCCCACCGCCCTGACCCGCTCCCTCAGGCTTTCGGGAAAGCCATTCTCGGTGCTCACCCTGTCGATCTCCGTCCGCGCGACGCGGAGGCCACCGCCTCCGTCGTCGACGACGGTCCGGATGCATCCCAGGTGAACGGCGAGGTCGAACTCTCCCCGTTTCAGTCCCAGTGACCGCGCGGCATGGCTCTGTGAGAGCGAGGTGCCGCGTGCCCGGGCGCGGGTCGGGGCGGCGGGCGCGACGGTTGTGACGGACTGGGTGACGGTGTTGCCGGACATGACGGTTCTCCCCCGTGTGCTGATGTGCCGGCGCCGGTCTGCGCCCGCCTCGGAAAAAACCGTAGCCGGTTTGCCGGACATCGCCGTCGGCCTGTGGATAACTCCGCAGACCCGGGAGAATTCGCAGGTCAGAGACCTACGGCTGAGCGCGTTCAGGTCGACGCGCATCCACGCCGAGATGCTCTCCGACGCGATTCACGAGCAGAGTCATCTCGTAGGCGACCTGGCCGATGTCGGCTTCCGCGGCGCTGAGCACGCACAGGCAGCTGCCCTCGCCCGCCGCGGTGACGAACAGCACCGCCTCGTCGAACTCGACCATGGTCTGGCGCACGTGTCCGGCCCCGAAGTGGCGGCCGGACCCCTTGGCGAGGCTGTGCAGTCCGGACGAGACGGCGGCGAGGTGTTCGGCGTCCTCGCGCCTCAGCCCTGTGCTCGCACCCGTCACGAGCCCGTCGCTGGACAGCACCATGGCGTGCTGTACGTGTTCGACGCGCTCGGTCAGGTCGTCCAACAGCCAGCCCAGTCCCGCGTTCTGCGGCATGTTCAGTGCTCCCCGTGGTTTGTCCCCCCTGGCCGGAGGATCCGACGAATCAGCCTTCCCCACCTCCGCCGCCCGAGCAAGGAGGATGGACACATGGCACAGAAGATGACCGACGAGCAATGGCAGGCCTTCGTTTCACACGGGACCCGCACCGGCAAACTCTCGACCGTCCGTGCTGACGGGCGGCCCCACGTCACTCCGATCTGGTTCGTGCTGGACGGTGACGACGTGGTCTTCAACACCGGAAAAAGCAGCGTCAAGGGGCGGAATCTGGCCAGGGACGGCCGTGTCGCCCTGTGCGTGGACGACGACCGGCCCCCGTACGACTTCGTGGTCCTGGAAGGGAGGGCCGAGTTGTCGGAGGACCTCGACGAGCTCCGGCACTGGGCCACGCGGATCGGCGCACGCTACATGGGCGAGGACCGTGCCGAGGAGTTCGGTGCCCGTAACGGCGTTCCGGGTGAGCTCCTCGTCCGCATAAGGCTGGACAAGGTCCTGGCGTATGCGCGCGTAGCCGAATAGGTATCGCTCTCAGCCCACGGAGTTCAGCCCACGGAGTCGAGCAGCCGGGCGGTGTGCATCCGCCCGGCGTACTCGACGAGCCGTATCAGCACCTCCTTCCCGGAGTCACGGTCGCGGGCGTCGCAGAGGACCACGGGCGTCCCCCGGTCCAGGTCGAGGGCGCGCGAGACGTCGTTGGCGCCGTACATACGGGCGCCCGCGAAGCAGTTGACGGCGACCACGAACGGGATCTGCCGGTGCTCGAAGTAGTCCACCGCGGGGAAGCAGTCCTCCAGCCGGCGGGTGTCCGCGAGGACGACCGCGCCGAGGGCGCCCTGCGCCAACTCGTCCCACAGGAACCAGAACCGGTCCTGTCCCGGCGTGCCGAAGAGGTAGAGGGACAGTCCCGACCTGATGGTGATGCGCCCGAAGTCCATGGCCACGGTGGTGGTGACCTTCTGGTCCACACCGCCCGTGTCGTCCACCGACCGGCCTGCCTCGCTCAGCAGTTCCTCGGTGCGCAGCGGTCTGATCTCGCTGACCGCGCCCACGAGGGTGGTCTTGCCCACGCCGAAACCACCGGCGACCAGGATCTTCAGCGCCAGGGCGGCCGTGTCCCCGCCTGTGTCATCGGAGTGCTCGGAGACCATCGATCACTTCTCTCGGGAGTGCGGTGTGCGGTGGGCGTGAGGGCCTGTGCGCGAAGTCAGCATGATGACAACTCCCCACGGTTTTCAGGGTGTTCGACCGTATATTGACCGTTCCGATCGACTCCCGTTCGTTCGGGATTCACATGGGTGCGGAAGTCCGCACACGAAACAGGCGAGGAAGTCGATACGTCGCCACCTCCAGGTCGTCGACAGCTCTGGGTCGTCTACAGCGCCTTCAGCCCCTCGATCACCTCACGCAGGATGCGCTCGTCGGGCAGTTGCGCAGGGGGCACGGGGCGGCTGACGGTGACGCGGCCCAACTCCAGAAGGTCACCGAGGAGCACGCGCACCACGCCCACGGGCAGGTCGGCGTCCGTGGCGAGCTCGGCGACCGACTGTGTCTCGGCCCGGCACAGGTCGATCAGGGCCCGGTGTTCGGGACCGAGTGCGGTGTCGTCGACGCCGGGAGCCGTGGTGACGAGCGTGACCAGGGCGATGAGATCGAACCGCACACCGGTGGGGCCTGGCCGGGTGCGTCCGCCCGTCATGGCGTACGGGCGGACGAGCGGTCCCGCCTCCTGGTCGTACCACTGGCTGCCCGGCGGCTGGTGCGGGGCACGCGCCCCGTTCTCGGTCATCTGCACGGGCCGTCCTCGGTCACCCGGTGACCGGCGGGCGCGTGGCGGCGCGCAACGGGGTGTGCAGATGCTCGCCGACACGTTTCACCAGGCGCGCCATCTCGTACCCCACCAGACCGATGTCGGCGGTGACGGCGGTGAGCACGGCGAGGCAGGAGCCGTCGCCGGCCGCTGCCACGAACAGGAAGCCGTCGTCCATCTCCACCAGGGTCTGGCGCACGCCACCGACACCGAAATGTCGGCCCGCTCCCTTGGCCAGGCTGTGGAAGCCGGAGGCGACCGCGGCCAGGTGCTCGGCGTCCTCGCGTTCGAGACCCGTGGACGCGCCCACGGCGAGTCCGTCGTTCGACAGCACCACGGCGTGCCGTATGTCGCCTACTCGAAGCACCATGTCGTCCAGCAGCCAGTCGAGTTCGGCGGATGGCTGGGCGGCTCTCGCGCTCGGGTCCTGAATCATGCGGGGTCTCCTTCGCTGGTGTCGCCGCCCACCACGGGGTCGGGGGTGATGGCACGGTGGCCCGGTGCCCTGCCGCCGCCGCGCACCCAGCCGTCGCGGTAGGCCGCCATGCGCTCGCGTACGAGTTCGGGGGTGCGGTCGTCGGCCCTGGGGCCTCGGAGGCCCGGCGCCGGTGCCGGTGGATCGGGGCGCCGCTCGCGCAGTTGCGGCGCCAGGTTCGCCTGCCGTACCCGGCGCGGGAGTTCGCCGGGCCGCTCGGTGTCCGGCACGGTCCCGTGCGGGCGCAAGGCGGCGACTTCGGGGGGTGTCGTCGTGGGTGTGGCGTCCGCCGCCGAGCCCTCCTCCACGGCGGACGCCACGGGAGCCACCAGCGCGGGCCGCTCGGCGGGCTGCTGGACAGGCTCCTGCCAAAGGGCGGCCGGTACGCGCGCGTGGGCGCGGCCAGAGGCCGGTCCCGTGTCCACGACCTGCCCCACGTCCACGGCCTGTCCCGTGTCCATGGCTCGTGCTGCGTCCGGGGCGTGGCCTGTGTCCAAGGCGTGCCCGGTGTCGACGACCGGACCGGGTGAACGTTCCGCCGCGCCCGTGTGCAGCAGGGCTGTGGGCAGCAGGACGACGGCGGTGGTTCCGCCGTAGGGCGAGGTCCGCAGGTGGACCTTGATGTCGTGCCGGGACGCGAGTCTGCTGATCACGAACAGACCGAGCCGGTCGCTGTCGAACAGGTCGAGGGCCTCGGACTGTTCGATGCGCCGGTTGGCCTCGGCGAGTTTGTCCTTGCCCATGCCGAGGCCGCGGTCCTCGACCTCCACGGCGTAGCCGTTGCCGACCGGCTCCCCGGTGACGCGCACGCGCGTGTGGGGCGGCGAGAACTGTGCGGCGTTCTCCACGAGTTCGGCCAGGAGGTGGGTGAGGTCGGCGACGGCGGTGCCCACGATCCGTGCCTCCGGGAGTTGCCGTACCTCCACGCGCGCGTAGTCCTCCACTTCGGAGACGGCCGCACGGATCACGTTGGTCAGCGGGACCGGCATGCGCCAGGCACGGCCAGGGGCGGCCCCGGAGAGGATGATCAGGCTCTCCGCGTGCCGCCGCATGCGGGTGGTGAGGTGGTCCAGCCGGAAGAGGTCGCTCAGCTCGTTCGGGTCCTCGGATCTGCGCTCCATGCTGTCCAGCAGGCTCAGTTGGCGGTGCACGAGGACCTGGCTGCGGCGGGCGAGGTTGACGAAGACGCCGGAGATGCCGCCGGCCAGCTCGGCGCGTTCGGCCGCGGCGCGCAGGGCGGCGCGGTGCACGATGCCGAGGGCCTCGGCGACCTGTCCGGTCTCGTCCTCGGCAGGTTGTCCGGCCGGAGCCTCGGCGTCGACGTCGATCTCCTCCCCTGCCCGCAGCTTGCGCATGGCCCGGGGGAGTTTGTGACGGGCGATCTCCAGGGCGCCGTTCCTCAGGCTCACGAGCTCGACGACGAGAGCGCGTCCGATGCGCACCGAGATCACGAGGGACGCGGCGACGGCGACGAGCCCCAGCAGGACCGCGGCACCGGCCGGGGTGAGCAGTCCGCGTGTGAAGGGGTCGGCCCGGTCCGCCACATCGTGTCCGGCGCCTGCCTCGATCGCGCGCATGCCGTCCTGCACGCGCGCGTGCACCGTGTTCCAGTCGTCCTCGGACACGGCGCCCGCGGCCCTCGCGCCGGGGCGAGCTGCGAGCACCTGGTCCTCGAGGGTTCTCAGGACCGCGTAGGCGCCGCTCTCGACGAGGCCGCTCCAGGCGGTCCGTTCGCGGCCGCGCAGGTCCGCCACGGCTGTTGCCGTCAGGGTGCGACGGGTCTCGACGGCGCCGGTGTAGAGCCGCAGCCGCTCGCCGTCGAGGGCTCCGGTGAGCCGGGCGCCTGCGAGCACCGCGTCCTCCTGGGCCAGTGCCTCGCCCGCGCGCGAGAACTCCAGCAGGACACGCGCGTCGGAGCCGAGCTCGGCGTCCTGGACGCCGGTGAGGGCACCTCCCACCCCGAAGGCCGTGACGATCGCCGCGGTGTACTGCCTGTACGTCTCGCTCCAGCCGGCGCGACCGTCCAGCACACCGGTCCGCAGGGTGCTCAACTGCTCGGCCCCGGTGACGAAGGCATTGAGGCGCTCGGCCACTCCGGCGGGCAGCTCGGCGCCGTCGGCGACGGTGTGGCGGTCTCCCAGTCTCAGCTTGGCGACGGCGCGTTCGGTGCGCTCCGCCAGCTCCTTCAGGTCACTCTCCCGTCCTGCGGCGGGGGCGGTGGCCAGGCGCACGGCCGCTGTGCGCTCGGCCTGGAGCGCGGCGACGGCGGCGGCGACCGGGGCGCGTACGGAGGTGTCGACGCGCTGCGACTGCCGGAGGCGGGAGACGTCCTGGGCGGTACTGACGGTGGCGTACGCCCACAGGGCGAGCAGCGAGACCACGGGCACCATCAACAGGCAGACGATCTTGGCCCGTACGGTACGCGGGCGTACGTGCCGGCGCCCCGCGCCCGGGGATGCCTCGCTCGGGAATGCCACGCTCGGGGCGGCATCGAGATCGGGGCGCTCGTCGGCGGGCGGGCCCGCGTGGGCACGGCGACCACGCACCGGGAGCCGCGCCGACGACTCGGCGTCGGCCGTCGGGGTCCTACGGGGTGTACGCATGGCGTCCTCGATCGGAGTGGTTCGGAGTGCCCGAGCTGCGGTCGCGCGCCTCAGTGAGCGGCGCTCTCGACGGGGCGCTGCGCCGACGCCGACGCCTCGCTTTCCCCTGCCGTCGGAGACAGCGCGACGAACGCCGAGGTCAGGAAGAGATAGGACCCGAGGCCGACGGCGAGGGGGAAGATGAACTGCATCGCCGTGGCCCCGGGCAGGGCCTCGCCGGAGGGAACGACACGCACGTTCACCGCGAACATCGCGGTGTAGTGCATGCTGCTCACCGCACCCCCCATGACGAGGGAGGCGACAGTGACGGCGACCGGTGAGCTGATGTGGAGCGCGGCCCACAGGGCAGCCGTCGCCGCGACCACGGCGATCACCACGGAGAGCGCGACGAGTACCGGGTCGTAGCTCACGTCACCGTGCAGACGCACCGCCGTCATGCCCAGGTAGTGCATGCTCGCGACGCCCAGTCCGGTCGTGAGCCCGCCGAGGAGCAGAGCGCGGGTGCGGTCCCGGCCGTACCCGACGGCGAAGACTCCCGCGCAGACGACGGCCATGGCGACGAGAAGGCTGAGGATCGTCAGCGGCACGTCGTAGCGGATCTCGGTGCCGCCGACGCCGAATCCCAGCATGGCCACGAAGTGCATGGTCCAGATGCCGGTGCCGATCGCGGAGGCCGCGGTGACCAGCCAGTTGCGGCGCGACCTCCCGGTGGCCGCGAGCGCGCGGACGGTGCAGCGCAGCCCGAGGGCGGCACCGGTGCAGGCCATCACGTACGACAGCACGGGCGTCAGCCAGCCGAAGACGGCGTGGTCCAGG
Organism: Streptomyces sp. NPDC046862; assembly: GCF_040704615.1. Lineage (NCBI taxonomy): Bacteria > Bacillati > Actinomycetota > Actinomycetes > Kitasatosporales > Streptomycetaceae > Streptomyces > Streptomyces sp. NPDC046862. The sequence continues at coordinate 184,624 of NZ_JBEYXP010000003.1, forward strand.
TGTCCCATGGCCCAGGGACGCTAGCCCTCACAAGGGCGCGCAAGGGGAGCTCGTTTCGAAAACCGGTGCAATGTGACGGATATCTGCGCCGGAGCGATCGCGTCACGCTCGAACCTGTGCACCGCGCCGCCCTCCGCGCCGGTGAGGGATCATGCGGACATGAGCAACGACCACACACACGTCCGGGAGTTCTTCACGGCACGCGCCGCCGCCTGGGACTCGCGGTTCCCCGACGACGGCCCCGCGTACGCGGCCGCGGTCGCCGACCTCGGGCTCCGTGCGGGCGACCGCGTGCTCGACGCGGGCTGCGGTACCGGACGGGCCCTGCCGCCGCTGCGTGCCGCCGTGGGGCCCACCGGAGTCGTCTTCGGAGCCGATCTCACACCGGCGATGCTGGAGGCCGCCGTACGGGCCGGACGGGACCGCGACGGGCAGCTGCTCCTCACCGACGTGGCCGCCCTGCCCCTGCGCGCCGACTCGCTCGACGCGGTGTTCGGGGCGGGGCTCATCTCGCACCTGCCTCATCCCGCCGAGAACCTGCGGGAGCTGGCACGGGTAGTGCGTCCCGGCGGCACGCTGGCCCTCTTCCACCCGATCGGCAGGGCGGCGCTGGCGGCACGACAGGGTCGGCGGATCACCCCGGACGACCTGCGTGCGGAGCCCAACCTGAGGCCGTTGCTCGCGGGGTCGGAGTGGCGGATGACGGCTTACGTGGACGAGGACGACCGGTTCCTGGCACTGGCCGAACGCGTCGGCTGAACCACCGAGGGCGCACGTGCCTAACCCCGTAGTCCCTCTTCTGTCGCCGACACCGCAACTCTACGTTGAAGAGGAGCATTTGGACGATCAGCGGCATCAGCGCAGGGGAAGGTGGCCCACATGTTCGACAGGCTCCGAAAGTCGTTCGGGAGATTCGTCTCCTCTACGCGCACGGACGTCGGCACCGGCGAGGACAAGCGCCGGCACAACCTCTTCGAGGCTGCCGCGGTATACGTCTCGGCGTGCGCCGAGGATGATCAGGACCGGATCGACGAAGCCTCGGCATGGGTGTCACCCGAGGCACTGTCCTTCGGGGTGAGCGAACTGGCGTGCAGGGCTGTCATCGCGCTCGCGCGGGAGCGCGACGAGTCACCCCAGAGGGTGGCACGCGACCTCCTCGGGCTGCCCGCCGCCTGACCGGGTGGCGGCGTTGGGCCGATTCGTCCCGGCCCACGGGTGACCACAGCGCCGCCCGGAGCTTCCTCGTCGTGACAAGCGCCTTCCGGGCGCATTAGGGTGCGCCGACGGACGAGATCGATGGGGAGGCTGGGATGGCCGGGACGGACGAGGACGCCGTCGCCGCCGGGGACGACGACGCGCTGTATGTACTGACCGCTGTACTGCTGACGCCGGCGCAGTTCCCCAGCGTGCTGGGCGACGACTATCCGGAGGCCTGCGCGGCGCTCGGTCTCGCGCCGCTCGCCGACGGGTACGGTCTCGTGCTGGGCCAGGACGGCGACGGGGCACGCTGGACGGTCGTCGTCGACGACGTGTCACTGGTGGCCGTGGCCATCGCGTCGTGGGACTGCGGCATGGAGTACGACCTGTCGCCGGACGAGCGATCGGTCGTGGCCGCGCTGCCCGGTTGGCCCCTCGCGGTGGCCGTGGCGGCGCCCGGCGTGCCCGCTCCGCACGACCCCCCGCCGGAGATCGCCGAACGGCCGCCCCTGTGCCCGCCCAACACCGAGATCTGGGGCCCGGCCCAGCGGCGCCTCGGAGCCGACGAGATCGCTCTGCAGTGGGCCGTCTGGCGCGAGCAACTCGGCGCCGACGCGTTCGTGAACCGCGAGGACGGCGAGACGTCCGGCGACGCTTCGGAGACCGAGGGCGACACCTCAGGACCCGAGGGTGACACCTCAAGGACCGAGGGCGGTGACGGGCAGAGCAGCACTCGCAGCAGCATCCGCCGGGTCCTCGCCGAGGCACGCGCGTACGTGGACTCGCCGCCGCCATTGGGACGCGTCCGCTCGTCCTTCGCGCCGGGCGACGCCCGGACCCTCCGCGCCGACGGTCCCGGCTGGTCCATGGTGGCCAGGACCGACGACATCGCGTTCCTCCTCGTAGACGAGGAGCCCGGTGAGGTGCTGCCGGTGGGGCGTGGCCCGGAGCTGCCCGGACTCCTGGAGTCCCTCGACAAGATCGCGGTACGCCCCAACTGAGCCGCCGTGGACCACCGGCCCGCGGTGCGGGCCGGTGACGCCTCAGCGGCCGAGCTCCTTGCGCGAGACACGGCGCAGCCTGCGCCGCTGCGAGGGGTCCAGCATGAGGTATGCGGCTGTCGGGATCCCCAGCACTATCAGGAGGTTGGCCCAGAAGGGGAAGGGCAGCAAGATCAACAGGATGATCCCGACCGCCGCACCCCCTGCGGCGATCTTCGCGTTCTTCGACATCTCCGTCGCCTCCTTCGCGGCCACTGCCGCTCTCTGCCCTGAGAACGGGTCCGCGCCTCGGGCAGTTCCAGCGCCGAACCCTGACGTGCCCCTGAGGGAACCCTGAGGCGCCCCTGAGAGCCATGAAGAGTGACCTACATCACTCTCTCACGATTCCTCGAGAGCACTCGCGGTGCTGTACCCTCGGCGACTCCGACTCAAGTAGTCAAGTTTGAGGAGTAGGCCATCGCCGTGCAGAGGATTTCCGCCCCGCCGTCGTCCCGGATCGCCGAACTCGCCTGCTGCTGTGCCGTTTTCGTGCCCGCCGACCCGGCCCGTACCGGCCACGTCGCCTTCTGGCGGCCCGATGGTGCGGCGCCCCCTGCGGTCGCTACTGGTTCCACCGGCGAAGTGACCGTCGTCGTGCCCGGTGACGAGGACATCGAGACGGTGCCCCTGCCCGCTGCCCTGCTGCCGGTGCGGGCCGCGTTGCCCGTCCTCACGCGCGCGCGTGCCACCGCGTCGGCACACCGATCGACAGCGTTCTGGGGTGCGGCCGCCGTGCTCGCGCTCCAGCTGGCCGCGCGGGGCCTCCTGCTTCCCGGCCTGTCCTCGACCGAGAACGACGCGTGGCGCATGGGCCCACTGCGGGCCGATGACCTGGAGCGACTGCGTGACCTGGCCGCCGCGATGCCGCCCGAGGCCCACGCCGTGCCCCTGGACGAAGCAGAGCCGTTACGGCTACCGGACCCGGAGCAGCTGGTGCGTGCCTTCCTCGACGCGGTCGCCGACGACCTGCCCCGCTCCCCCGCCGCGGCACTCGCGGCGGGCGGCCCGGCGTTCGCCGCTTCGGAGCCGCAGCGCGTGCCCGAGCAGCGTGCCTGGGCGGCCGACGTCGCCGCCGGACACGACGCCGGTTTCCGTCTCTCCCTGCGGGTGGAGGTGCCCGGTCTCGCGTCCGACGTGCCGGACGAGACACGGCTGTCGTTCCGTGTCGTGCCGCAGGTGCACAGCGCCGACGATCCCGCCCTCGTCGCGGATGCCTCCGCGGTGTGGGCCGGTCACGACACCTTCGGCCCCCGCGCGCGAATGGACGCCCTGCTCGCACTGCGGCGCGCGGCCCGTGCCTGGTCGCCGCTGACGCCGTTGCTGTCGGCAGCCGCCCCGGACTCCGTGGAACTCGCCGACGACGAGATCACCGACCTGCTCGGCGAGGGCACCCGGCTCCTGGCCGGCGCGGGCGTCGAGGTGCACTGGCCCAGGCAGCTGGCGCGCGGACTGACCGCCCGCGCGGTCATCGGGCCGCCGGACGACCACCAGGACCCGGCCGGCACCGAGTCGGACACGCCGTCGTTCCTCTCGGCCGACGCACTGCTCGCCTTCAACTGGTGTTTCGCGATGGGCGACCAGCAACTCACCCGGCAGGAGCTGGACCGTCTCGCCGAGGCGAACCGCCCCATGGTGCGCTTGCGCGACCAATGGGTCCTGGTGGACCCCGAGGAGGTGCGCCGCGCCCGCGCGCAGCAGGACCGCAAGATCACGCCCATCGACGCCCTCGGCGCCGCTCTCACGGGCTCCACGGAGATCGACGGCGTCCGGGTCGACGTCCACCCCACGGGATGGCTGGCGACGCTCCGGGAACGGCTGGCGGAGCCGGAGGGCCAGCCCCCCGTCGGGCAACCCGCCACGCTCGCCGCCACACTGCGCGACTACCAGCTGCGGGGCCTCAACTGGCTGGCCCGGATGACCTCCCTGGGGCTCGGCGGCTGCCTGGCCGACGACATGGGACTGGGCAAGACCATCACCCTCATCGCCCTGCATCTGCACCGCCAGAGCGACCCGTCGGCCGCGGGTCCCACACTCGTGGTCTGCCCCACCTCGCTGATGGGCAACTGGCAGCGCGAGATAGAGAAGTTCGCACCCGGTGTCCCCGTGCGCCGCTTCCACGGCTCCAGTCGTCACCTGGAGGGTCTGACCGACGGCGAGTTCGTACTCACCACGTACGGCACGATGCGTCTCGACGCACCGCGACTGGCCGAGGTCAGCTGGGGAATGGTCGTCGCGGACGAGGCTCAGCACGTGAAGAACCCGTACTCGGCCACGGCGAGGCAACTGCGCGGCATCGGCGCACGCGCGCGTGTGGCGCTCACCGGCACACCCGTCGAGAACAACCTCTCCGAGCTGTGGGCGATCCTCGACTGGACGACACCAGGTCTGCTCGGCCGGCTCGGCACGTTCCGCGCCCAGTACGCGCGGGCGGTCGAAGAGGGCCTGGATCCCGCCGCGGCCGAGCGGCTCGCCCGGCTCGTGCGGCCGTTCCTGCTGCGCCGCCGCAAGTCGGACCCCGGGATCGCACCCGAACTGCCGCCGAAGACCGAGACCGACCGTGCCGTGTCACTCACTCAGGAGCAGGTGGGGCTGTACGAAGCCATGGTGCGCGAGAGTCTCGCCGAGATCTCCGGTGCCGACCACATGGCCCGGCGCGGGCTGATCGTGAAACTGCTGACCGGGCTGAAGCAGATCTGCAACCACCCGGCGCAGTTCCTCAAGGAGGAGCGGCCGAGGATCGGTGGCAGGTCGGGGAAGCTGGAACTGCTGGACGAGCTGCTCGACACGATCCTCTCCGAGGGGGCGAGCGTTCTCGTCTTCACCCAGTACGTGCAGATGGCGCGGATCATCGAACGGCATCTGTCCACCCGCGGTGTGTCGTCGCAGTTCCTGCACGGCGGGACGCCGGTCCAGGAGCGCGAGGCGATGGTGCGGCGGTTCCAGGACGGCGACATACCCGTCTTCCTGCTGTCGTTGAAGGCCGCCGGCACGGGGTTGAACCTGACCCGGGCCGAGCACGTCGTGCACTACGACCGCTGGTGGAACCCGGCCGTGGAGGCGCAGGCGACCGACCGTGCGTACCGCATCGGTCAGACCCGGCCCGTCCAGGTGCACCGCTTGATCGCGGAGGGGACGATCGAGGACCGCATCGCCGACATGCTGCTGCGCAAGCGGGAGCTGGCCGACGCGGTGCTCGGTTCGGGCGAGGCGGCGCTCACCGAGCTGTCCGATGCCGAACTGGCCGACCTGGTGGAGCTGCGAGGGGGCACACGATGAGGGAACAGGACACCGAGCGCACGTTCGCCGCGCTGCCGCCCGCGGGCGGGCGGAGCTTCGCCCAGACCTGGTGGGGCCTGGCATGGCTGAAAGCGCTGGAGGACGCGGCCCTGGACTCCCAGCAGATCAAGACCGGCCGCAGGCTCGCGCGCGCGGGAGGCGTGGGTGCCGTTTCGGTGCGCCCGGGGCGCATCACAGCCGTCGTCCAGGACCGCGACGGCACGGCGCACCGTGCCGATGTCCTGCTGCAGGAGCTGTCCGCGGAGCAGTGGGACCGCTTCCTGGACCTGGCCGTCGAACGGGCAGGGCACGTCGCGGCCCTGCTGGACCGTGAGATGCCACCGCATCTCGTCGAGGACGCCGCCGACGCGGGAGTGGAACTCCTGCCGGGGCTGGGCGACCTGGAGCCGGAGTGCGACTGCGACGCGTGGGACCACTGCGGTCACACCGCGGCTCTCTGCTACCAGATGGCGCGGCTGCTGGACCAGGATCCGTTCGTCCTGCTGCTGATGCGTGGCCGTGGTGAACGCGCGGTGCTCGACGACCTGCACGTGCGCAGCGTCAGCCCGAGCGAGGAGGAGCCCACGCCCTGCGAGGAACCGCCTGAGGAGGGCGTGGACGCCGCCGAGGCGTACGCGAGCGGAAGCATCCTCCCGGCCCTCCCGCCGCTCCCCTCGGCCCCGGAGTTGCCCTCCCAGCCCGGGTCCCCGCCTTCGCTGGACACCGAGACCCCGCCCGCGCCCGGGGTCGACCCGGCCGCTCTGGCGTTTCTCGCGGCGCGGGCCGCGGCGCAGGCCCACAGGCTGCTCTTCGCGGCGCTTGCGCCGGGGCACGATCAGGACGCGGTCGAGGAGGAGCTGACGCCCTCCGAGGATGCCGTCCGGCTCGCCGCGGACGCTTCCGAAGCGGCGATCACCGCGCGCCTGGCCGAGGGGACGGGGCGCGATCGCGAGGGGCTGGACATCGCCGTCCGCGCCTGGCGGTACGGGGGTACGGCCGCGCTGTCGGTACTGGAGGAGGAGTGGCTCCCGGAGGCGGAATCGCTCGCACGCGCGCGTGCCGCCCTGGATTCGGCCTGGGACGAGGAGGATCGGCCGCGACTGAGCGCCGCCGGCAACCGCTGGACGGTGATCGGCGCCCCGACCCAGCTGCGCCTCGGCCGGGACGGCCGCTGGTGGCCGTACCGCGAGGAGCACGGCCACTGGGTGCCCGCCGGTCCTGCGGCCCACGACCCGGCCACGGCGCTGGCATCGGTGGGCGGCGAGGCATGAGCCAGGAGCACGGCATGGGGACCGGCCACGGGGCGAGACCGCAGGCGACGCTGTCGATGCCCGGGTGGTAGCCGCCCTGGTCCGGGTACTGCACGAGGGTGCCCCGCGCGGTGCCCGCCGGCCGGAAGGTGTACCGCCCGGGGGAGCGTACTTCTGGGAGATGGCCTGCCCTGACCCCGCCCCGGCGGCCGGCCGGTGGCAGGCCGAAGCCACCGAAGGCCCCCGGTGGGCGGTCCGTATCCCCCGTACGAGCCCCTCCGCGGGCCGAAACCACCACCTGCCGCCCTGCCGCGCGGAAGGGAGACGCGGGCAGAACCAGCCTCACGGCCTGCCACACGACTCCCTCCACAGCGCCACGGGTCCGGGACACATCGGGCGCCGCGGACCCGACGCGTCAGGGCGTGTCAGCCGCGCGCACCCAGCAGGTGGTCCATCGCCAGCTGGTCGAGCCGCTCGAAGGCCATCCCGCGCGCGGCGGCCGCCTCCGCGTCGAAGCCCTCGAAGGCCGTAGTGTCCGCGAGCAGCGCCTTCAGGCCGTCGGCCGCCGTCGGCTGGGCCAGCTCGTCCAGGCGGGAGGCGCGCAGGGCCTCCTGGACCTCGGGGTCGGCGCGGAAGGCGGCCGCCCGCTCCTTGAGGATGAGGTAGTTGCGCATGCAGCCCGCGGCCGACGCCCACACGCCGTCGAGGTCCTCGGTCCGCGGCGGCTTGAAGTCGAAGTGGCGCGGGCCCTCGTAACCGGCGGTCTCCAGGAGGTCGACCAGCCAGAAGGCGGAGCGCAGATCGCCCGCTCCGAAGCGCAGGTCCTGGTCGTACTTGATGCCGGACTGGCCGTTGAGGTCGATGTGGAAGAGCTTGCCCGCCCACAGGGCCTGGGCGATGCCGTGCGGGAAGTTGAGGCCCGCCATCTGCTCGTGGCCCACCTCGGGGTTGACGCCGTACAGCTCGGGGCGCTCAAGGCGCTCGATGAAGGCCAGGGCGTGGCCGACCGTGGGGAGCAGGATGTCGCCGCGGGGCTCGTTCGGCTTGGGCTCGATCGCGAAGCGCAGGTCGTACCCCTGGGAGGTCACGTACTCGCCGAGGAGGTCGAAGGCCTCCTTCATGCGGTCGAGCGCGGCACGCACGTCCTTGGCGGCACCCGACTCGGCACCCTCACGGCCGCCCCAGGCGACGTAGATCTTGGCGCCCAGTTCGACCGCCAGGTCGATGTTGCGGATCGTCTTGCGCAACGCGTAGCGACGCACGTCGCGGTCGTTGGCGGTGAACGCGCCGTCCTTGAAGACGGGGTGCGTGAAGAGGTTGGTGGTCGCCATCGGCACGGTCATGCCGGTCGCGTCGAGGGCCTGCCGGAAGCGCTTGATGTGCCCTTCGCGCTCGCTGTCGGAGGACCCGAAGGGGATCAGGTCGTCGTCGTGGAAGGTCACACCGTGGGCACCGAGTTCCGACAGACGCTGCACCGTCTCGACGGGGTCGAGGGCGCGCCGGGTGGCATCGCCGAACGGGTCCCTCCCCTGCCAGCCGACGGTCCACAGGCCGAAGGTGAACCTGTCCTCGGGGGTGGGCTGGTAGTTCATGCCGCGGCTCCTTGCTCGCTCCGACTATTTCGTCATGGCGATTAACAAATTAGTATGCGAAGGCATCTCTGGGAAGAGACGACGTGTCTCCGTGAGGAGACTGTGTGTGACAGCCGGGCCGCGCGGTCCGGGTGACTCCAGGTACAGGACCGATCCCGCGAGCCGCGGAAGAGGGAGAACCCGATGTCAGCAGCCGAGGGGCCACTCGTCGTCGGGGTGGACACATCCACCCAGTCCACCAAGGCCCTGGTCGTCGACGCGTCCACCGGTCGGGTGGTGGCGAGCGGGCAGGCACCGCACACCGTCTCCTCCGGAGCGGGCCGGGAGAGTGATCCGCGGCAGTGGTGGGACGCGCTGTGTACGGCGCTGCACCAGTGCGGGGACGCGGCGCACGAGGCCGCGGCGGTGTCGATCGGCGGACAGCAGCACGGGCTCGTCACGCTCGACGCCCAGGGCGACCCCGTCCGCCCGGCGCTCCTGTGGAACGACGTGCGCTCGGCACCCCAGGCCCGCCGCCTGGTGGAGGAGTTGGGGGGTGCGAAGGCCTGGGCGGAGCGCACCGGAAGCGTGCCCGGAGCCTCGTTCACGGTGACGAAGTGGGCCTGGCTCGCCGAGAACGAGCCGGAGGCGGTCCGTGCGACGGCCGCCGTACGCCTGCCGCACGACTACCTCACGGAGCGCCTGACCGGTCAGGGCACGACGGACCGCGGTGACGTGTCCGGCACGGGCTGGTGGGCCTCCGGGACGGAGACCTACGACGAGGAGACCCTCGCTCACGTGGGGCTCGACCCGGCGCTGCTGCCGCGTGTGGTCCGGCCGGGCGAGGTGGCCGGCACCGTGCGGGACACTCATGATCTGCCGTTCTCCAAGGGCACTCTGGTCGCCCCGGGCACCGGTGACAACGCGGCCGCAGCTCTGGGCCTGGGCCTGCGTCCCGGCACCCCGGTGCTGAGCCTCGGCACCTCCGGCACGGTGTACGCCGTCTCGACGCGACGCCCCACCGACCCCACCGGCACCGTGGCGGGCTTCGCCGACGCGCGGGGGGACTGGCTGCCGCTGGCCTGCACCCTGAACTGCACACTCGCCGTCGATCGGGTGGCCGAACTGCTGGGCTTGGACCGCGAGGCCGTCGAACCCGGCACGAGCGTGACCCTGCTCCCCTACCTGGACGGCGAGCGCACCCCCGACCTGCCGCACGCTTCGGGCCTGCTGCACGGTCTGCGGCACGACACGACGGCCGGACAGCTCCTCCAGGCGGCGTACGACGGCGCGGTCCACTCGCTGCTCGGCGCACTGGACCTGGTGCTCGACGCGGACGCGGACCGTTCCGCGCCGCTGCTTCTCATCGGCGGAGGCGCACGGGGAGCGGCCTGGCAGCAGACGGTACGGCGGCTGTCGGGGCGCCCCGTGCAGGTGCCCGACGCCAAGGAGCTGGTCGCGCTCGGCGCGGCCGCACAGGCGGCCGGGCTGCTGACCGGCGAGGACCCGGCGGCGGTCGCCCGCCGCTGGGACACCGCGCGCGGGCCCGTTCTTGGCCCGGTGGAGCGGGACGAGGCGACGCTGGCCAGGATCGCCGGGGTACTCTCCGACGCGGCGCCGCTGCTGGAGCGGGAGCCGGACAAGCGCTGACGGGGCCGCCACGATGGTGGGCCCCGACCAGGACAGCCCCAGGGGGCCGGGCACGTTCACCGGGCTCGGCCCCTTCCGAAGGGGACGGCCGGACGAGGACTGACGGAGGCATGACCGCACCGCTGCACGAGGCCCACCCCACGAGTCCCGGGCGTCGACTGCCCGACACCCAGCAGGGCATGCGCCGTCGCAACCTCTCCCGCGTGATGCACACCGTCAACGCCGAGGGGCCGCTGTCCCGTGCCGCCGTCGCCTCGCACATCGGCCTGACGAGGGCGGCCGTCTCCACGCTGGTCGACGAGCTCATCCGTTCGGGCCTCCTGGAGGAACTGGGGCCCGAGCGGCCGGGCCGGGTGGGACGGCCGGGTTCCGCACTCGCCCTGAGCGGGCGCGGCCCGGCGGGGATCGGCGCGGAGGTCGGTGTCGACCACCTCGCGGTGTGCGCGGTCGACCTGCGGGGCGAGGTGCGGGCAAGGGCCGTGCGGCACGGCGTGAACCGCGGCCGCTCGCCCGAGCCCGTGATCGGTGATCTGACGGCGCTGGTGGAACAGGTCGTCGCCGCGGCGGAACGCGAGGGGCTGTGGCCCGCGGGCCTCGCGGTCGCCGTACCGGGCCTGGTGGCACGTGACGCCCGTACGGTGGTGCGCGCCCCCAACCTCGACTGGCACGACACGGACCTTGGCGCGCTGTTGTCCGGCGACCTGCCGCTGACGGTGGACAACGAGGCCAACTTCGGCGGCCTCGCCGAACTCTGGCTCGGCGGGGGGACCCTTCGGGACTTCCTGCACGTATCCGCCGAGATCGGCATCGGTGGCGCGGTGGTGGTGGACGGCCGTCTGCTGCGGGGAACCCGCGGTTTCGCGGGCGAGTTGGGGCACGTGCCCGTCCGGCCGGAAGGGCCTGAGTGCGCGTGCGGCGGACGTGGTTGCCTGGAGCAGTACGCCGGTGAGGAGGCCGTCCTGCGAGCGGCCGGCCTGGCGCCCGGAGAACACCGTGTCGAGTTGCTCGCGGAACGTGCCGCCCAGGGCGACAAGGACGTACGGCGTGCCCTGCGCGCCGCCGGAACAGCACTCGGCATCGCGCTGACCGGCGCGGTCAACCTGCTGGACCCCGAGACCGTGGTGCTGGGTGGAGCGCTGGCGGGCCTCGCGCCATGGCTGCTGCCGTCGCTGGAGCGGGAGTTGGCCCGCCGCACGGCAGGCCCGGCATGTGCCGTGACCGTGTCGCGGCTGGGTCCCGAGGGCCCGCTGCTCGGCGCGGCGCATTCGGTGGTGCGGGGCGTGCTGGACGATCCGGCCTCGGTGGCTGCCGGGCGGCCGTAACGCACAGGGGCCTCGAGCGACTTCCCTGGCCATTGCCCCTGGCCACTTCCCTGGCCACTCCCTTGATAACTTCCCTCCTGCGGGTGACGAGGTTATCCACAATCCCGACGCTGTCCACCGAAATCATCGCGTTCTTCCCGCCTGATCGCGAAGCGCCGTACCGTGATTCACGCGAGGCGCAGCCCGTCCTGGAGGTGGCTGCGCGGGCAGAACGGAGCTGTACGACCATGAGCGACCCCCGCGTCCTGACAGTGCGCCCCGAACCTGACGAGTACGCCTGGACGTTCGGCGGTGCGCCACCGGTGGCACGCATCGCGCCCGGTACGGTCCTCGACCTGTACACGGAGGACTGTTTCGCCGGCCGGGTGCGGTCGGAGAAGGACCTGGTGTCCCAGGTGTGCCAGTTCCCCTTCCTCAATCCGCAGACAGGCCCCTTCCACGTCGAGGGCGCCGAGCCGGGCGACACGATCGCCGTGCACTTCGTGTCGATCGAGCCGGCGCGTGACTGGGCGGCGTCCACTACGGTCCCGCTGTTCGGAGCGCTGACCTCCACTCACACCACGGCCACGCTGCAGCCGCCGCTGCCGGAGACAGTGTGGATCTGGCAGCTCGACCGGGCCCGCCGTACCGCGTTGTTCGCGGCGCACGACAGCGACATCCGGGCCGAGCTGCCGATGGATCCGATGCACGGCACGGTGGGAGTGGCGCCCGCCAATCTCGAAGTGCGGTCCGCGCTGGTTCCCGACGCCCATGGCGGAAACATGGACACACCGGAGATGCGAGCCGGCGTCACCTGCTACCTGGGCGTGAACGTGGAGGGCGCCCTGCTGAGCCTCGGGGACGGGCACGCACGGCAGGGCGAGGGCGAGACCTGCGGCGTCGCCGTCGAGTGCGCCATGAACACGGTGGTGATCGTCGAACTGCTCAAGGGGATCACCACGCCGTGGCCGCGTATCGAGTCCGACTCGCACATCATCTCGACCGGGTCCGCCCGCCCGTTGGAGGACGCGTTCCGGATATCCCAGCTGGACCTGGTGCAGTGGCTGGTGCGTGACTACGGGTTCAGTGAGCTGGACGCGTACCAGTTCGCCACGCAGACCGTCGAGTCGCCGCTCGCCAATGTCTGCGACACCAACTACACGTGCGTGGCCAAGCTCCGCAAGGAGTGGCTGCCCGCGCGTGAGCCCCACCGAGGACTGCACACACACCTGCGCGAGACGGCGGCGATGCTGCGGCGCTGAGGGCGTACGGAGCCGGAGGGCGGCCACCACACCCACGGCCTCGCCTCGCCCCCGCGCTCTGCCCCTCCGCCCCCTCACCCCCACCATCGAAAGGCAATCACCATGGAGCGAGCCAGACCCCTGCCCAGCAGGCGACGGCTGCTGAAGGGCGCGGCCCTCGCCGCTGTTCCCTACTCGTTACTCCCCGATCCCCGAGCCGGCGCGCAAGCGCAGGCGCTCGACTACCCACTCGCCACATGGCATCCGGCGAGCGAGTCCAACTACACGGCTGCGGAGCGCCCGACGAGCCACTCCCTCGACTACGTGATCATCCACGTGACGCAGACGGCGTACAGAAAGGCGCTGTCCATCTTTCAGGACCCGCGCAAACAGGTGTCCGCCCACTACGTCGTACGGTCCGCCGACGGATCCGTCGCCCAGTGCGTGCGGGAACGCGACATCGCCTGGCACGCGGGCAACTGGGACTACAACACACGCAGCATCGGGATCGAGCACGAGGGCTGGGTGGACCAGCCGTCCTACTTCACCGGCGCGATGTACCGGCAGTCGGCCAGACTCGCCGCGGCCGTCTGCACCAAGTACGGCATCCCCAAGGAGCGGGCCCACATCATCGGCCACTACGAGGTACCGGGCACGGACCACACCGATCCCGGACCGCACTGGGACTGGGAGCGCTACATGGAACTGGTCAACTCCGCGTGACCGCGCGGAGGGGGTCGCGGCGGGGCCGGCGGCGCGTACGAACACACCTGGGAGGTGACAGCCGAGGAACTTGTCCGTGCTCGTGGTGAGGGCGACGATGGGGGGTGCGAGCCGCATCGCCTTCCGGGGAGGCCGAATTGACCGATGCATGGGTGGCCCTGGAACCGGGGGCCGACCCCGTCGAGCGAGTGCGAGTACTGCGCCGGGCGCATGAGAGGTTCACCCAGGCGGGCACGGTGGAGCGCCCGGTGCGTTCCGTGGTGGCCGACTCGTGGCGGCGTTCGGCGAGGGCGGGAGTCGGCCCGGACGGCACCGCGTGCGTGGAGCTCACGGACGGGGACCTCGGTTCCTACCGGGCGGAGCACCCACTGGCGCGCGCGATGCCGTTGGTCCGGGAGCTCATGGGCACCTTCGCGGCGGACGGCGAGCATCTGCTGGCGGTGTGCGACGCGCAGGGCAGGATGCTGTGGGTCGAGGGGCATCCGGCGACCCTGCGGCGGGCGGACCGGATGAACTTCGTTGAAGGTGCGCGCTGGGCCGAGAGCGCGGTCGGCACGAACGCGCCGGGTACGGCGGTCGCCGTGGACCGGCCGGTGCAGGTGTTCGCGGCGGAGCACTTCATACGGCGGGTCCAGCCCTGGACGTGCGCGGCAGCACCGGTGCACGATCCGCGCACCGGCCGGGTGCTCGGCGCGGTGGACATCACCGGTGGGGACGGGCTCGCGCATCCGCACAGCCTGGGCTTCGTGCAGGCGGTGGCGCGCGCCGCGGAGTCCCAGCTCGCGCTGCTCACCCCGCCCGAGACGGTGGTCGCCGGGACGCTCGACCTGACGGCGCTCGGCCGGGACGAGGCGCACCTGGTCGTGGACGGCCGGAGGATCAGGCTCAGCCGTCGGCACAGCGAGATCGTGGTGCTGCTCGCCCGTCACCCGGAGGGACTGACCGGCGACGAGCTGCTCTGCGCCCTGTACGAGGACGAGTCGGTGACACCGGTGACCCTGCGCGCGGAGCTGGCCCGGCTGCGCAGACTGCTCGGCCCCGCGCTCCTGGGGTCGCGGCCGTACCGGCTCTTGCTTCTGGTCGAGTCCGATGTCGCCGTCGTGGAGCGGAGGTTGGAGACCGGCGCGGTCACCGGGGCCGCGACAGCATACGGCGGCCCGCTGCTACCGGGTTCGCAGGCCCCGGCGGTGGTCCGGTTGCGTCAGCGGCTGGCCGACGGGTTGCGTACGGCGCTCATCGCCCGGCGTGACCCCGACCTACTGGCGAACTGGGCGCACGCGCCCTGGGGCGAGGACGACCTCGACATATGGCGCGCTCTGGCGGCCGTACGTCCGACGGCTGCGGTACGGGCACGCCTGGAGGAGCTGGAGTCCGAACTGGCGGCGCCGCCGGGATGGGCACCCGGCACCGCAACGTTGTCGCAACGTAGGTGTTCCTAGCCTCGCGGCGAGAGCTGCCCAACAGCGGGCAGCGCGTTCTCGGGAGGCAGGGACCATGACGCGTTACGCAGCGCCCGGTACCGACGGCGCGATCGTCTCGTACGAGGCGCGCTACGACCACTTCATCGGCGGGGAGTACGTGCCGCCGGCCACTGGGCGGTACTTCGAGAATCCGAGTCCGGTGAACGGGCAGCCATTCACGGAGATCGCCCGCGGGACCGCCGAGGACGTGGAGCGGGCGCTCGACGCGGCGCACGCGGCGGCGCCCGCGTGGGGCCGTATGTCCGTGGGCGAGCGTTCCGACATCCTCCGGAAGATCGCCGACCGGATGGAGGCGAACCTGGAGAAGCTGGCGGTCGCGGAGAGCTGGGAGAACGGCAAGCCGGTCCGGGAGACGCTGGCCGCCGACATCCCGCTCGCCATCGACCACTTCCGGTACTTCGCGGGAGCGATCCGCGCGCAGGAGGGTTCGCTCTCCGAGATCGACGACGACACGGTGGCGTACCACTTCCACGAGCCGCTCGGCGTGGTCGCGCAGATCATCCCATGGAACTTCCCGATCCTGATGGCGACGTGGAAGCTCGCGCCCGCGCTGGCGGCGGGAAACGCGGTCGTCCTCAAGCCGGCCGAGCAGACGCCGGCGTCGATCCACTACTGGCTGAGCCTGGTGGCGGATCTGCTGCCGCCGGGGGTGGTGAACATCGTCAACGGGTTCGGCGTCGAGGCCGGCAAACCGCTGGCGTCGAGCTCACGCGTGGCGAAGGTGGCGTTCACCGGTGAGACCACGACGGGGCGGCTGATCATGCAGTACGCCTCGGAGAACATCACTCCGGTCACGCTCGAACTGGGCGGCAAATCGCCGAACATCTTCTTCGACGACGTCTCGACGGCGAACGACGACTTCCGGGACAAGGCGCTCGAAGGCTTCACGATGTTCGCGCTCAACCAGGGTGAGGTGTGCACCTGTCCCTCGCGGGCGCTCGTGCAGCGCGGGCACTACGCCGGGTTCATGGAGGCGGCGGTCGCCCGTACCGAGCTGATCAAGCCCGGGCACCCGCTCGACACGGACACGATGATCGGCGCCCAGGCCTCCAACGACCAGCTGGAGAAGATCCTCTCCTACCTGGACATCGGCCGACAGGAGGGCGCGAAGGTACTGACCGGCGGGGAACGCGTCCAGTACGACGGCGAGTTGAAGGGCGGCTACTACGTTCAGCCGACCATCTTCGAGGGCGACAACCGCATGCGGATCTTCCAGGAGGAGATCTTCGGACCGGTCGTGTCCGTGACGTCGTTCGACGACTTCGACGACGCGATGAAGATCGCCAACGACACGCTGTACGGCCTCGGCGCGGGCGTGTGGACGCGGGACATCAACACCGCCTACCGCGCGGGCCGTTCCGTGCAGGCGGGTCGCGTCTGGACGAACTGCTACCACGCCTACCCGGCCCACGCCGCCTTCGGCGGCTACAAGGGCTCGGGCATCGGCCGCGAGACCCACAAGATGATGCTGGACCACTACCAGCAGACGAAGAACCTGCTGGTGAGCTACTCGCCGAAGAAGCTTGGGTTCTTCTAGAACCATCCAGTGGGCGCCTGGAAGCGGTCTTGCCCGAGCAGCCGAGTCCCGCTTCCACTACGCCAGCGCCGGCCCGCGCGCAGCTCAGTCGGCGTCGCCGCAGCCCAGCCGGCGTCGCCACAGCCCAGCCGGCGACAGCCGGGTCCCTCGGTAGGTGACGTCGGAGAGGCTCCGGGTACCGGTAGCGGCATGGCTGAAGTGGTGCAAGCGGGACTGTGGGGGCTGCTGGCGGGCTCGGCGCTTCTCCTCGGTGCCGCGTTCGGTTATGGGCTTCGCGTGCCGCAGAGGGTGATCGCCATGGTGATGGCCTTCGGTGCCGGGGTGCTGTTGTCCGCGGTCTCCTTCGAACTGGTCGGTGAGGCGTACGAACAGGCCGGGATCACACCGGCGGCGATCGGCACGCTCGTCGGCGCCGGTGCCTACACCGCGGGCAGCCTCTGGCTGGCCGTCCGCGGGGCCCGGCACCGCAAGCGCTCCGGCCTTCAGTCCGCACAGTCCCAGCCGTCGGAGGGCGAGCAGGGTGGATCCGGGATGGCACTGGCGCTGGGAGCGTTGCTGGACGGCATCCCGGAGTCGGCGGTCATCGGGGTCAGCCTGCTGGACGGCGGGGCGGTCAGCCTGGTGACGGTGGCGGCGGTGTTCATCAGCAACGTTCCGGAGGGGCTGTCCAGTTCGGCGGGCATGAAGCGGGCCGGCCGCGGCAAGGCGTACGTCTTCGGTGTGTGGTCGGCGATCGCCGCCGCCAGCACCGTCTCCGCCGTCTTCGGTTACACCGTCGTCGGAGCTTTCTCCCCGGCCGTGATCGCGGCGGTCACCGCGGTGGCCGCCGGAGCGATTCTCGCCATGATCGCCGACACGATGATCCCCGAGGCCTTCCAGGAGACCCACCTGGCCATCGGCCTGATCACCGTGTGCGGCTTCTTGGTCTCCTTCGCCCTGTCCCACGCCTGACCCTCACGACTGCGGCATCGGGCTGCCGGAGCACCCGCAGAGGCCTTACGGGCAAGAGCGGCCCGGCCCCGCCGGGCTTGCGGAGTGGCCGGGGGCCGGGCCCGTGCGGTCGTCCGAGGCGGTGGGGTCCAGGGCTGTGGTGTCCGCGGCGCCCCCGGGAGTCAGAGGTACGCCGTTGGCGCGCAGCACCTCGCGAAGGTCGAGGATCAGGGGGAAGACCTCGTGATTGCGGTCCTCCCCTTGCTCCTCCCACGCCCGCTGCTCGGCTTCGACGGCCATCCGGTCCTCGGCGAACACGCGCTCGGTGAAGCGTCGGATGAACGGCCAGACCAGATGAAGGGCGCCGGGAACCCGTGGTTTCTGGATCATGAGCAGGCCATATGCGTGGCAGGTGCGCTGTTCGGCGTCCTCGGGCACGTAGGCGGCCCAGAGGCAGAAGGCAGGGTGATCCGCGTTCTCCGGGACCAGGTCGAGTGTCTGGTACGGGTATGCGGTGCGGATGGTCATGACGTCGCGGGAGGCGCTGCCGCCGATGCCCTGGGAAGCCAGCAGGCCGGCGCTGCGGTTCCGCTTCCCCCCTGCGTGGGTGAACAGGTACGTGGCCTCCACCGACCGCGCATCGGTCCGGTACTCCAGCAGTTCCGGGTGGAGCCTTCCGACGACGCCCCGGTGGAGGAACTGGTGATTCATGTCGAGCAGGTTCTCGTGCATGAACGAGTAGTGGCAGCGCACGGTCCGGGAGAAGGCCATGGTCCTGTACTTCGGTGAGCCGAAGGCCGGCAGCTCGGGCAGCGCGGTGACCGCCGCCTTCTCCGGATCGCCCGGGAAGACGAACACCAGGCCGTACGCCTCGCGGACCGGGTAGCCGCGCACGCCCCTCGGCGGCCGGGCATCGCCCTTGGACAGGTACGGGATCTGCGAGATACGGCCGTCGCCGCGATAGGCCCACGCGTGATAGCAGCAGCGGAGCGTCTCGCCCTGTACGACGCCCATGCTCAGCGGCACCTGCCGGTGGGCGCACCGGTCCTCCAGCGCGTAGACGCCGCCGCTCGCGCCGCGGTACAGCGCGATGCGTTCACCGGCGAACGCGGTCGCGCACACCCGTCCGCCGCGCACGTCCCCGGACAGCGCCACCGGATACCAGAAATCCGGGTTCGCCCCGACGCGCCGCAGGTCCGCCTCGTGGGAACCCGGATGGCGGTAGTTCGAGGGCCGACCACTCCCGGCCCCGTCGGAGTCGGTCTCGGTCATATCTCTCCCTCTCCACGTGGGACAGCAGCCTCATCCTGACAGCCGCTCGCCTTCCACGCCGGGCCCGACGCGTCCGGACGGGTGAGTACGAGATGCGAGACCCGCGATGGCGCCGCCGGTTGCGCGTTGGCTGACCGGAGTCGTGGTGGCGGACATCGCCCCCGGAGTGGTTTCCGGCCGGCCGCGCCGGGAAACCGCCTGCTCCATGGACAGTGGCGAGATGACGGCGGCGGGGCAGGGCGGCGCCTGTCCTCCCTGGGCCCTGTGGGAGTACGCCTTCCTCGCCGACGGCGAACGCGGGGCGCTGGTGGATCCGGAAGGAAGGATCGTCTGGCTGTGCGCGCCGCGCTGGCACAGCGACGCGGTTTTCTCCGCCTTGATCGGGGGCGCCGGGCACTTCACCGTGGAACCCACGGACCGCTGGCACGTGTGGGGCGGCGCCTACGAGGAAGGCACGCTCATCCGTGTGAGTCGTTGGGTGACCCGGGACTCCATGATCGAGTGCCGTGATGCCATGGCGTTGGCCAAACACCAGATCGGCGACCAGGTCGACGCGTTCCGCTGGTTCGAACGCACACGGGCGGCGTGCGGACCGTCCGGGCTGTTCGCGGAGGAGTACGACGTCCGTCAGCGCCAGCTGCGCGGCAATCTGCCCCAGGCGTTCGTCCACGCCCTGCTGCTGGAATGCGCCGTACGCCTGGGCGATGCCCCGGCTCAGCGATAGGGGCGATAGGGAATTTCAGCCGAATACCACTCGGCTTTCGGCACTTCCTGGCATGAGGTTCCTTCAAACCTCTTCCCCGAACAATCGTTTCTCGCCCAGGTGACCGAATCCAGGCAGAGAGCATTGCAAAGGGAAAGAAAAATAAATTCTTGATACATCCAACTGGCCCGAAAGCGATTTGTGCGGCGGGCCGGTAGGGGCATTCTTGCCTTCGTTCACCGACATGAGGGAGTTCGAGGGCGTGGGACGTGGCAGGACAAGGGCGGAACGGATCGCCGCGGAGGCGGCTGAACGGCTCCTCGCGGCCGGCCAAATGCTGCAGCGGGCGCCCACGACACCGGAGCGACGGGCGGTCTTCCGCGCCGACCAGCAGGTCAACGACCAGCCGTACAGGGAGCGCTGGGCGCACGACAAAGTGGTGCGCTCCACCCACGGGGTGAACTGCACGGGTTCGTGTTCGTGGCAGGTGTACGTCAAGGACGGGCTGATCACCTGGGAGACGCAGGCGACCGACTACCCCTCTGCGGGCCCTGACCGTCCCGACTACGAACCGCGCGGCTGCCCGCGCGGCGCTTCGTTCTCCTGGTACACCTACTCGCCGACACGCGTGCGCTATCCGCACGCGCGCGGTGTGCTGGTGGAAATGTTCCGCGACGCCAAGCGCCGTTCCGACGGCGATCCGGTCGCGGCGTGGGCCGAGATCACCGGCGATCCGGACAAACGGCGCCGCTACCAGTCGGCACGCGGCAAGGGCGGACTGGTGCGTATCGGCTGGGACGAGGCACTGGAGATCGCGGCCGCAGCCCACGTGCACACATTGCGGGAGTACGGGCCCGACCGGATCGCCGGATTCTCGCCGATCCCGGCGATGTCGATGGCCTCGCACGCGGTCGGCGCCCGCTTCCACGCCCTGATCGGCGCGCCGATGCTGTCGTTCTACGACTGGTACGCCGATCTGCCGATCGCCTCGCCGCAGGTGTTCGGCGATCAGACAGACGTTCCCGAGTCGGGCGACTGGTGGGATGCGGCGTATCTGATGCTGTGGGGATCAAATGTGCCGGTCACGCGGACCCCCGACGCGCACTGGATGGCCGAGGCCCGCTATCGCGGCCAGAAGGTCGTGGTGGTCTCACCGGACTACGCGGACGCCACGAAGTTCGCCGACGAGTGGCTGCACCCGCATCCGGGCACCGACGGGGCGCTCGCCATGGCGATGGGCCATGTGATCCTGCGCGAGTACTTCGTCGAGCGGCAGGTGCCGTACTTCACCGACTACGTCAAGCGGTTCACCGATCTGCCGTTCCTCGTCGGTCTGGACGAGCGCGCGACGAAGGAGATGGACACGTATACGCCCGGGGCGTTCGTCACGGCCCGGGATCTGGATCTGGCCAGGGACGCCGAGGCGGCGGCGCGGCGCTGGATGCCGGTGCTCTACGACACGGTGTCCGGCGAGCCGGTGGTGCCGAACGGCACCCTGGGCGACCGCTGGGGCAAGGCGAGCGAGGGCCGGTGGAACCTGGATCTCGGCGATGCCGAACCGCTGCTGAGCTTCCACGGGCGCCCCGGAGCGACGCGGGCCGAGGTGGTGCTGCCCCGCTTCGACGAGGACGGCACGACGGTGCGGCGCGCCGTGCCGGCGCTGCGCATCGGCGATCGGCTGGTCACGACCGTCTTCGATCTGATGCTGGCCCAGTACGGCGTGGGGCGCGACGGGCTCGGTGACGGTCGGCCGGTGTCGTACGAGGACGCGTCCACGCCGTGCACTCCGGCCTGGCAGGAGGCGATCACCTCGGTGCCCGCGCGGGCGGTGGTCCGTGCGGCGCGGGAGTTCGCCCGGACGGCCGAGCAGACGCGGGGGCGCTGCATGATCGTGATGGGGGCGGGCACCAACCACTGGTTCCACTCCGACACGATCTACCGCTCGTTCCTGTCGCTGCTGCTGCTCACGGGCTGCCAGGGCGTCAACGGCGGTGGTTGGGCGCACTACGTGGGGCAGGAGAAGGTGCGGCCGTACTCCGGCTGGCAGCAGTTGGCCACGGGCTCCGACTGGGTGCGCCCGTCGCGGCAGATGGCCGGCACGCCGTACTGGTATCTGCACACGGACCAGTGGCGCTACGAGAAGTTCAGCGCGGACGCCCTGACCGCGCCGACCGCTCCCGGCACACTCCGCGGCCTGCACACGGCCGACCTCGTGGCCCGCTCCGTCCGGCAGGGGTGGATGCCGTCGTACCCCACCTTCGGGGCCAATTCCCTCGAGCTCGGGCGGCGGGCACACGAGGAGGGCGTCGATCCGGCCCAGTGGGTGGCCCGCGAGCGGGACGCGGGCCGTCTCTCCTACGCCTGCGAGGACCCCGACGACCCGGTCAACTGGCCGCGGGTGCTCACCGTGTGGCGGGCCAACCTGATCGGCTCCTCGGCCAAGGGCAACGAGTTCTTCCTGCGGCACCTGCTGGGAGCGTCCGACAACGCCGACGCCGACGAGGCCCCGCCGGAACTCAGGCCCCGCGACGTGACCTGGCGGGACGACGCGCCGCGGGGCAAGCTCGACCTGCTGCTCGCCCTCGACTTCCGGATGACGTCCACGACCCTGTTCGCCGATCTGGTGCTGCCGGCGGCCACCTGGTACGAGAAGCACGACCTGTCCAGCACGGACATGCACCCCTATGTGCACGCCTTCTCCCCGGCGATCAGCCCTCCGTGGCAGGCGCGCACGGACTTCGAGATCTTCCACGGGCTCGCCGCCGAGGTCAGCAGGCTGGCCGAGGGACGTCTGGACGTGGCCCACGACCTGGTGGCCACCGCGCTGCAGCACGACACCCCCGGCGAGGCCCCGCCCGACGGACCCACCGGCCCGCTGTTCACCGTCGTCGAACGGGACTACACCGCGATCGGCGACCGGATCGCCGCCCTCGGCCCGCTGGTCGAGGAGCAGGGGATGACCGTGAAGGGCGTGACCGTCCAGCCCGTGCAGGAGGCGGGCTGGCTGGCGGCGCGGTGCGGCAGGGCGGCCCGTGGCCCTGCGCGCGGTCGTCCCCTGCTCGACACGGACGTCAAGCTGTGCGAGGCGATCCTGGCCCTGTCGGGCACGACCAACGGCCGCCTCGCCGCCGAGGGCTTCGAGCGGCTCGCCGAGCGCTGCGGCGCCGACACCGGCCTCACGGAGCTGGCGGCGTCGGTGGCCGAGCGGCGCGTGGAGTTCTCCGACACACAGGCCCGTCCGGTGCAGGTCGGCGCGAGCTTCGAGTGGTCGGGCAAGGAGGCTCCGGACCGCCGCTACGCCCCGTTCACGATCAACACCGAGCACTTCAAGCCCTGGCACACGCTCACCGGACGGCAGCACTTCTACCTCGACCATCCCTGGATCGCCGAATTCGGCGAACAACTCCCCGTCTATCGCCCCCCGTTGGGCCAGAGCATCGTCGGCGAGCGCCCGCGGGGCACCGACGATCAGGACGCGCGTTCGGTGACCGTGCGCTATCTGACACCGCACTCGAAGTGGTCGATCCACTCCGAGTACCAGGAGAACCTGCTGATGCAGACCCTGGCCCGTGGCGGCCCGGTCATCTGGATCAGCGTGGACGACGCGAGCGCGATCGGCGTGGCGGACAACGACTGGATCGAGGCGGTCAACGCCAGCGGCGTGGTGGTGGCCCGCGCGATCGTCTCCCATCGCATGCCGCCCGGCACCGTGTTCATGTACCACGTCCAGGAACGCATGGTGAACGTCCCCAAGTCCGAGGCCACCGGGCGGCGCGGCGGCGTCCACAACGCCCTCACCCGGCTGCTGATCAAGCCGACCCACCTGATCGGCGGCCACGCACAGCTGTCGTTCGCCCCCAACTACTACGGCCCGACCGGCAACCAGCGCGACGCGGTCACCGTCATCCGCCGCCGCTCCCAGGAGGTCGACTACTGATGCGCGTGATGGCTCAGATCGCGATGGTGATGAACCTCGACAAGTGCATCGGCTGCCACACCTGCTCGGTCACCTGCAAGCAGACCTGGACCAACCGGTCGGGCACCGAGTACGTGTGGTTCAACAACGTCGAGACCCGCCCCGGCCAGGGCTACCCCCGCGCCTACGAGGACCAGGACAGATGGCGGGGCGGCTGGCAGCTCAAGCACGGCCGGCTGGTGCCGCGCAGCGGCGGCCGGGCCCGGCGGCTGGCCCGCCTGTTCGCCAATCCCGAACTGCCCTCGCTCGACGACTACTACGAGCCGTGGACCTACGACTACGAGAACCTGATCAGCGCGCCGCTCGGTGACGACGTCCCCACGGCCCCGCCACGCTCCCTCATCGACGGGCGGCCCACGCAGGTGACCTGGGGCCCCAACTGGGACGACGACCTCGGCGGCGGGCCCGAGCACCTCGCGGGCGACCCGGTGCTGAAGAAGATGAACGAGCGGGTGCGGCTGGAGTACGAGCAGGCGTTCATGTTCTACCTGCCGCGCATCTGCGAGCACTGCCTCAACCCGTCCTGTGTCGCGGTGTGTCCCTCCGGGGCGCTGTACAAGCGGATCGAGGACGGCATCGTCCTCGTCGACCAGGACCGCTGCCGAGGCTGGCGCATGTGCGTGACCGGATGCCCGTACAAGAAGGTGTACTTCAACCACGCCACCGGCAAGGCCGAGAAGTGCACGCTCTGTTACCCGCGTATCGAGGCCGGGCAGCCCACCGTGTGCTCCGAGACCTGCGTGGGCCGCCTGCGCTATCTCGGCGTCATCCTCTACGACGCCGACAAGGTGGGCGAGGCCGCCGCGACCGCCGACGAACGGGACTTGTACGAAGCCCAGTTGGGCTGCTTCCTCGATCCCGACGACCCGGCGGTGCAACGCGCCGCCGAGGACGCGGGCATCCCGCACGACTGGATCACCGCCGCGCGGCGCTCCCCCGTGCACGCCCTGATCAGCCGTCACAAGGTGGCGCTGCCCCTGCATCCGGAGTACCGGACGATGCCCATGGTCTGGTACGTCCCGCCGCTGTCGCCGGTCGTGGAGTCGCTGACCGCCACCGGCCACGACGGGGAGGACCCGGCGAAGCTGTTCGCGGCGATCGACTCCCTGCGCATCCCCCTGGAGTACCTCGCCGGGCTGTTCACCGCCGGCGACGTGGCCCCCGTGGAGACGGCGCTGTGCCGGCTGGCGGCGATGCGCTCCCACATGCGTCGCGTCAACCTCGGCGAGGAGCAGGACCCGGCCATCGCCCGCGCGGTCGGCATGGACGCGGAGGGCATCGAGGCCATGTACCGGCTGCTGGCCCTCGCCAAGTACGACGAGCGCTACGTCATCCCCACCAGCTACACCGCCGGCGTCCCCGGGGACGACCTCGACGCCGGGTGCAGCCTCGACGGCCACGGCGGTCCGGGCATGTACGCGCCCGACACCTTCCACACCCCACCCGCCGCCCCCGGCCCGGGCCCGGGCCCCGAGCCGGAGCACGCGGGCGTGTCGCTGCGTGGCCGCGTCAACCTCCTGAACTGGAACGGGCGCGGGCGCCCCGACGGCCTCTTCCCACGCGGCGAGGAGGGGCAGGCGTGAGGACCGCACTGATCCATCAGGCCGCGTCGCTGCTCCTGCTCCACCCCGGCCGGGACTGGCCACAGCGCCTGCGTCTGGTCACCGGCACCCTGGGCGGCGTGCCGGGAGCGGACACCGAGCCGCTGGCACGGTTCTGCGCGACCATGGCCGACGTCCCCGCCCTGGAGCTGTCGGCCCGCTACGTGACCACCTTCGACCGCAGCCGCCGGCGCACCCTCCACCTGACCTACTACACGGACGGAGACACCCGTCGGCGCGGCGAGTCCCTGCTGAACTGGCGGGAGCTGTACCGCGCGCACGGCTGGCAGCCGCCCACCGACGAACTGCCCGACTTCCTGCCCCTGGCCCTGGAGTTCGCCGCCCGCTGCCCGGAGCCCGGCCGCCGAGCCCTTCAGGATCACCGCGCGGCACTGGAACTCCTGCGCCTCGCGCTGCACGAGCACCGCAGCCCGTACGCCGACGTCCTGGAGGCGGTCTGCCGCACCCTGCCCGGTGCCTCACCCGCCGACCGCGCCGCGGCCCTGCGCCTGGCCCGTTCGGGGCCGCCCGTCGAGAGCGTCGGCCTGCTGCCCTTCCCCCAACGCCCGACGATCCCGTACGCGGAGGGAACCGCCCGGTGAAGCATCTGCACATCGCCCTCTGGGGTGTACTCCCCTACCTGGTCCTCACCATCCTGATCGCGGGCACCGTCTGGCGCTACCGCTACGACCGCTTCGGTTTCACCACCCGCTCCAGCCAGCTGCACGAACACCGGCTGCTGAGCGTCGGCGGCCCGCTGTTCCACTACGGGCTGCTCTTCGTGGCGGCCGGGCACGCCATCGGCCTGCTCGTCCCCGAGTCGTTCACCGAACGCGCCCACGTGCACGAGTGGCTGTACCA
This sequence comes from Streptomyces sp. NPDC046862, assembly GCF_040704615.1. Classification (NCBI taxonomy): domain Bacteria; kingdom Bacillati; phylum Actinomycetota; class Actinomycetes; order Kitasatosporales; family Streptomycetaceae; genus Streptomyces; species Streptomyces sp. NPDC046862. The sequence continues at coordinate 210,234 of NZ_JBEYXP010000003.1, forward strand.
CGCCAACGCGCTGGTCGTCGGCGGCACCGCGGGCCTCGCCACCCTCACCGGCCTGGCGATCCTGCTGTACCGCCGACTGCGCGTGCCCGCCGTCCGGGCCGCGACCAGTCGCAGCGACCGCGCGGTCTACCCGGTCCTGGCCTGCGTCATCCTGGCGGGACTCACCGCCACGGCCACCACCCTGCAACCGCACTCCTACGACTACCGCCTCGGCGTCTCGGTGTGGTTCCGCTCCCTGTTCACCCTGGATCCGAACGTGCCCGCCATGTCCCACGCGCCGCTCCCCTACCAGGTCCACGCCCTGCTCGGCATGACCCTGTTCGCGCTGTGGCCCTTCAGCCGCCTCGTCCACGCGTTCACCGCACCGCTCGGCTACCTGACCCGCCCCTATGTCGTCTACCGCTCCCGCGGCACACGAAGGACCCCGGCCATGCACCGGCCGGGACAGCCGACGGCACCGCGCGCCACCGTACGCCGGTGACGTGGCCGGCCCTCCTCGACCGGTGCCGACGGCTGCCACCTGCCTGTTTCGCGCCCGTGATGGCCACCGGCATCGTTTCCCGGGCTCTGGCGCAGGCCGGGGCCCGTGCGGCGTCCGCCCTGCTGTTCGGCCTCGCGGTGGCCGCCTACCTCACGCTCCTGACCGCCACCGTGCTCAAGACGGTCCACCACCGGACGGCCCTCGGGGCGGAACTCCGCGACCCGGCCCATCTGTTCGGCCACTTCACGCTGGTCGCCGCCAGCGGTGTCCTCGCCACCCGCCTCGCCCACGGTCAGGCGCGGGTCGCGGCATACGCCCTGCTCGCCGTCGCGGCAGCCGTGTGGGCGACCCTGGCCGCCGCGGTCGTCGGACTGGGGCGCTCCGGCGGACGCGGCCTGCTGCGGCAGGCCGACGGCACCTGGTTCCTCGCCACCGTCGGCCTGCAGGCCCTCGTGCTCACCCTCAGCAGCGTCCGCACGGGCCCCGCCGCTCTCATGGTCGCCCTGGTGCTCTGGGGCGCCGCGGTCCTCCTGTACGGCGTCACCCTCACCTCGGTCGTCCTGCGGCTGCTGCGCGACCCGCCCGGAGCGGCGGCGCTCACCCCCACGTACTGGATCACCATGGGCGCCGCCGCCATCAGCACCCTCGCCGGTGCCCAACTCCTCGCTCACGAAGGGCTTCTTCCCCACCCGGCCCAAGGCCTCCTCGACGGTACGGTCCTCGTCCTGTGGGCCTGGGCCACCGTCCTGATCCCCCCGCTGCTGGCCGCGGGCGTCTGGCGCCACCTGCACCAGCGCGTGCCCCTCACCTACGAGCTCGCCCTGTGGTGCATCGTCTTCCCCCTGGGCATGTACGCCACCGCCACCGCCCAACTCGCCACCGCTCGCCGGATCAGTGCCCTGACGTCCGCCGAGCGCCCGCTCGTGTGGGCTGCCGCGACGGTGTGGCTGGCGGTCGGCGCACGCTACCTGGCCGCCCGCCTGCGCCCTCGTCCCGTCGGCGGGTGACCTGAAGGGGACCGCCGAAGCGTTGTCGCTGCCGTATCGCCCTCCCGGTGGCGATTTCGGCGGCCCCGCGTCAAACGCTTCCCTTGCCCGACAGTCCTCGGGTGACGAGGCCGAGTGCGCCGGCGAGGTGTTCGCGGTGCCGGTCCATGGCTTCGGGGGTGATGCCCTTGTCGGCCACGGCATGGGCGAGGTCGTCGGCCGCCACTTTGAGTACGGCGTTCATGGTGGCGGCCCGCATGCGGACGTCGAGCGCGTCGGACGGCATGCCCGTCCGTTCGGAGAGCACTTCGGCGAACGTGTCTTCCGCGCGTTCCCGGAGCACGAGGTAGGCGGCGCGCAGCGCGGGTTCGTCACGGGTCATGCGGACCACGGCGAGAACTGCCTCGACGTCCCCGCCCGACGACGAGTCGAGGACGGGTCGGTAGGCCGCTCGCAGGTGCTCCGTGAGGTCGAGTTCGGGTGACCAGGCGTGCAGGACCTCTCGGAAGGCGTCGAGCATGGTCGTGAGCAACGGCTCCACGCAGCTTTCCTTGCTGGGAAAGTGGCGCCACAGCGTGCGTTCGGAGACTCCGGCGGCCCGCGCGATCTGCTCGCCGGAGGTGGCGGCCACGCCCTGCTCGGCGAACAGCCGGACCGCGTGGCGGGAGATGTCGAGACGTTGCCGCCTGCGTTGCTCGTCGCTCACCGGCGGCCGTCCCCGGCGGGGTACGGGGCCCTCGTCCACCATCAGGTCCTCCATCGGGTGATCTAAGCATGTCCGTGTCACGGGCCGACTGGCCGAAACTTTATTGGCAGCCACTGTCAAAAAAGTGCTACGGTCGAACTGCCTGAAGATCACATTCAGAGGTCACAGGAGGAGAGCCATGAGCGTTGCCGCCGAGCGTTCGCAATTACCCTTCGCAAGGCCGAACGTGCTCGACCTCGCGCCCCTGTACGAGGTGCTGCGCCGGGAGGCGCCGGTCACGCCGGTCACCACACCGGCCGGAGATCCCGCCTGGCTGGTCACGCGCTTCGAGGAGGTTCGCGACCTGCTCGGCGACAAGCGATTCGGCCGCTCCCACCCCGAGCCGGAACGGGCGTCACGTCTGACGACCGCCGCGGTACTGGACGGGCCCACGGGCAACTACGACACGGAGGAGGCCGACCACACACGGATGCGCCGGCTGCTGACCCCGGCGTTCTCCGCCAAGCGGATGCGGATGCTCTCCGATCACATGCAACAGCTGGTCGACGGCTACGTCGACCAGCTGCTCGCCGAGCACGCCGCCGCTCCCGACGGGGTCGTGGACCTGCACACCGGGCTGGCCTTCCCGCTGCCGGTCGCGGTCATCTGCCGGCTGCTCGGGGTGCCCGAGAGCGACCGCGAGCTCTTCGCCTCGTTGTCGGAGCGCATGTCCAACTACGCCATCGGCGACGAAGCCCACCGCGCGCGGGACGAGTTCAACGCCTACATGACCACGCTCGCCGAGACCAAGCGCGCCCAGCCGCCGGGCGAGGACGTGATCTCCGACCTCGTACGCGCCCAGAGCACCGACGCGGACTACGACTACGCCGAGATGATCCAGCTCTGTGTCGGGCTGCTGTTCGCGGGGCACGAGACCACGGTCAACCGCATCGGCCTGGGCACGCTCTTCCTGCTCACCCGCCCCGACCAGTGGCAGACGCTGGTCGCCGACCCCGACGGCCGGGTCAACGCCACCGTCGAGGAGATCATGCGCCTGGGCGCGCCCGGCGATCTCGGTCTGCTGCGGTACGCACACACCGACGCCGACGTGGCCGGTGTCACCATCCAGCGCGGCGACGCCGTGATCCTGTCGATCAACGCCGCCAACCGCGACGCCTCCGTCTACACCGACGCCGAGAACTTCGACCCCGCTCGCCCGGAACGCACCCACCTCGGATTCGGCCACGGCGCGCACTTCTGCATCGGCGCGAGCCTGGCCCGCACGGAATTGCGCGTCGTGTTCGCCACGCTCGCCCGCCGCCTGCCCGGTCTGCGGCTGGCCAAGAAGCTCGATGAGCTTCAGGTGCGCACCACCCTCACCGGCGGCGTCACGGAACTTCCCGTGACCTGGTGATCGACCTCTGAACATCCCGCACACCCGATCGACGAGCAGGGCATCTCCCGTGGATGACCTGCTCGTCGCACGACCTGGTGAGTCCAGCGGTGAGTCCCGCGGAGCAGAACAAGGACGACAGCGAGGTGAAGGAGGACGTCATGAAGGTGACCGTCGATCAGGACAGGTGCGTCGGGTCCGGGCAGTGCGTGCTGGCCGCGGACGACGTGTTCGACCAGGGCGACGAGGACGGGATCGTGGTGCTTCTGGACCCCGCTCCGCCGGCGGACCGCCTGGCGGACGTACAGCACGCTGCCGCGGTCTGCCCGGCCCTGGCCATCGCGGTCACCGTCGAGGGCTGACTCGGCCACGCCGTTGAATACGCAAATCGCGACGCGCTCGCATTGTTACTGACGTCGGCTTTCAGAATGTAGAAGTCCGAGGAGTGCCCCGGCCCAGTTCTCGCCAAAATCCTTCCCAGTACCCCTGTTCGCCACGCCCATGCACGATCCTTTCTGTCTGAATCCGTGTGGCTCCCAACTTGGTCACAGGCTTTGTTCCGGGCTCGGAACATGGGTTAGCCTGCGGCGTATTTTCTCATCGCGCAGATCCGTGAACTGCGGAAATGCACGCACGACAGCCGGACCGTCGATGCGGTCCGGGGGGAGTTCCGAGTCCTCGGCTTTCGAGGACTCTTGGGGAGCGGAACGAGGGTGCGCATGACCAGCAACAGCACCGGGGTCGTCGACGCCGTGCCGGGCGACCAGGAGTTACGGCAGCTCCTGGCGGGCCTGACGGCCGTACGGGACGGGGACTTCGGTACGCGCCTGCCGGACGACGCCGAGGGCCTCGTGGGCGATATCGCCAAGGTCTTCAACGGCATGGTGGACCAACTGTCCGTGTTCACCTCCGAAGTGACCCGGGTGGCCCGCGAGGTCGGCACCGAGGGCACCCTCGGCGGGCAGGCGCAGGTGCCGGGTGTCTCGGGCACCTGGGCCGACCTGACGGACTCGGTCAACGCCATGGCGGGCAATCTGACCACCCAGGTCCGCGACATCGCCCAGGTGGCCACGGCGGTGGCCAAGGGTGACCTCTCCCAGAAGATCGACGTGCCCGCCCGCGGCGAGATCCTGCAGCTGAAGGAGACCGTCAACACGATGGTCGACCAGCTGTCCGCCTTCGCCGACGAGGTCACCCGCGTCGCCCGCGAGGTCGGCAGCGAAGGACGCCTCGGCGGACAGGCCCAGGTGCCGGGTGTGGCCGGTGTGTGGCGCGACCTCACCGACTCCGTCAACCACATGGCGGGCAACCTCACCGGCCAGGTCCGCTCCATCGCCCAGGTGACCACGGCGGTCGCGCAGGGCGACCTCTCCCAGAAGATCACCGTCGACGCGCGCGGCGAGATCCTGGAGCTCAAGTCCACCATCAACACCATGGTCGACCAACTCTCCGCCTTCGCCGACGAAGTCACCCGCGTCGCCCGCGAGGTCGGCACCGAGGGACGCCTCGGCGGACAGGCGGACGTCAAGGGCGTCAAAGGCACCTGGCGCGACCTCACCGACTCGGTGAACTTCATGGCGGGCAACCTCACGGGCCAGGTCCGCAACATCGCGCTGGTGGCGACCGCCGTAGCCAAGGGCGACCTCTCCCAGAAGATCACCGTCGACGCGCGCGGCGAGATCCTGGAGCTCAAGTCCACCATCAACACCATGGTCGACCAACTCTCCGCCTTCGCCGACGAAGTCACCCGCGTCGCCCGCGAGGTCGGCACCGAAGGACGCCTCGACGGACAGGCCCAGGTACGCGGTGTGTCGGGGACCTGGAAGGACCTCACCGACAACGTCAACGTGATGGCGTCGAACCTGACCGGCCAGGTCCGCTCCATCGCCCAGGTCGCCACCGCCGTGGCGCGCGGCGACCTGTCGCAGCGGATCACGGTGGAGGCACAGGGCGAGGTGGCGGCGCTGGCCGACGTCATCAACACGATGGTCGACACGCTCTCCGCCTTCGCCGACGAGGTCACCCGCGTCGCCCGCGAGGTCGGCACCGAAGGACGCCTCGGTGGACAGGCGAACGTGCCGAACGTCGCGGGCACCTGGAAGGACCTCACCGACAACGTCAACTCGATGGCCAACAACCTCACCGGTCAGGTGCGCAACATCGCGCTGGTGACGACGGCGGTGGCCAGGGGTGACCTGTCGAAGAAGATCGACGTGGACGCCAGCGGCGAGATCCTCGAGCTCAAGACGACGATCAACACGATGGTCGATCAGTTGTCGGCGTTCGCCGACGAGGTCACCCGTGTCGCCCGCGAGGTCGGCACCGAGGGGCGCCTCGGCGGACAGGCCGAGGTCGAGGGCGTCTCGGGCACGTGGAAGCGCCTGACGGAGAACGTGAACGAGCTGGCGGGCAACCTGACCCGGCAGGTCCGCGCGATCGCCGAGGTCGCGAGCGCCGTCGCCGAGGGCGACCTGACGCGTTCGATCACCGTGGAGGCGTCCGGCGAGGTCGCCGAGCTCAAGGACAACATCAACTCCATGGTGGGGTCCCTGCGGGAGACCACCCGCGCCAACCAGGAGCAGGACTGGCTCAAGACGAACCTCGCCCGGATCTCGGGCCTGATGCAGGGCCACCGCGACCTGCCCGTGGTCGCCGAGCTGATCATGGACGAGCTGGTTCCCCTGGTGTCGGCCCAGTACGGCGCCTTCTACCTGGCCGAGGAGGGCGGCGACGGGCCCGAACTGCGGCTCGTCGGCTCCTACGGCTACCCCGAGGACAGCGGCCGGCCCACCCGTATCGCCTTCGGCCGCACCCTGGTGGGCCAGGCGGCCCGCAGCCGGCGCACGATCACGGTGGACGAGCTGCCGGCCGGCTACATGACCATCTCCTCGGGCCTCGGCCAGGTGGTGCCGACCGCGTTGGTGCTGCTGCCCATCGTGGTCGAGGGCCAGGTCCTCGGAGTCATCGAACTGGCGTCGGTCACCCCCTTCACGCAGACCCACCAGGACTTCCTGGCGCAGCTGATGGAGACCATCGGTGTCAACGTCAACACGATCGTGGCCAACGCCCGTACCGACGAGCTCCTGGTCGAGTCGCAGCGTCTGACGGCCGAACTCCAGGCCCGCTCGGCGGAGTTGCAGGTCCAGCAGGAGGAACTGCAGCGTTCCAACGCGGAACTGGAGGACAAGGCCTCGCTGCTGGCGGCGCAGAACCGGGACATCGAGGCGAAGAACCTGCAGATCGAGCAGGCGCGGCAGGAACTGGAGACGCGTGCCCAGCAGCTGTCGCTGGCCTCGAAGTACAAGTCGGAGTTCCTGGCGAACATGAGCCACGAGCTGCGCACCCCGCTCAACAGCCTGCTCATCCTCGCCCAGTTGCTGGCCCAGAACCCGTCCCGCAACCTCACGCCCAAGCAGGTCGAGTACGCACAGATCATCCACTCCGCCGGCTCGGACCTGCTCCAGCTGATCAACGACATCCTCGACCTGTCGAAGGTCGAGGCCGGGAAGATGGACGTCACGCCCGAGCGGGTGGCACTGCGGCACCTCATCGAGTACGTAGAGGCCACCTTCCGGCCCATGACGTCGCAGAAGAGCCTGGACTTCGCGGTGACGACCGCTCCCGGCGCCCCCGCGGACCTGCTCACGGACGACTCCCGGCTGCGCCAGGTGCTGCGCAACCTCCTGTCGAACGCCGTGAAGTTCACCGAGCAGGGCGGCGTGGAGCTGAGCATCGAGCCCGCGGCGGACGACGAGGTGCCCGCGGACGTGATCCGGGGCAGCGCCGTGGTGGCCTTCCGCGTGAAGGACACGGGCATCGGCATCCCGGAGCAGCAGCTGGAGACGATCTTCGGCGCCTTCCAGCAGGCGGACGGCACGACGAGCCGGAAGTACGGCGGTACGGGTCTCGGTCTGTCCATCACGCGGGAGATCGCCCAGTTGCTCGGGGGTGCGGTGACGGTGGACAGTACGCCCGGCCAGGGCAGTACGTTCACGCTGTTCCTGCCCGTGGCCCGGCCCGACTTCGAGGAACTGGTCAGCAACGGCGCGGCTCCGGAGCGGGCCTCGGCCGAACCCCTTCCCGAGGGGTCGGCCCGACCGGTGCCGGCGCCCCGGCCCGGGCCGGGGCCGCGGCCCCGGCGCCTGCTCGTCGTGGAGGAGCGGCCGCGCGGTCTGCTGACGCTCGTCGCGGAGAGCGTGGTCGCCGATCTGACGCACGGGCGCGACGACGGTGGGCAGCGGCCCGCGGTCGACATCATCACCGCCGTCGGCGCGCAGGAGGCGGCCGGCGCCCTCGCGGCCGAACCGTGCCACTGCGTCGTCCTGGAGCTGGGCATGCGGGAGGGCGAGGCGTCCCGTTTCCTTCAGGCCCTGGAGGGCGACTCGGCGCTGGCGAGTGTTCCCGTGCTGGTGCACAGCGGTCACCGCTCGGACGTGACCCTGGAGGAGACGCTGCGGTCCCGCTCGGCGGGCGGGGCGCTGGAGTTCCTGTCCAGTCTCGACGAACTGCGCGAGCGCATCGCCCTGCATCTGTCCGCCGAGCAACCCGGGGACGTGCTGTCCCTGGTCCGGCCCGAGGAACCGCAGCCTCTCACGCCGCCTGTCGTCGATGAAGCGGCGGCGGGCCGGACCGTCCTCGTCGTCGACGACGACGCGCGGAACCTCTTCGCGCTCAGCGGGATGCTGGAGCTCCACGGCTTCAGGGTGCTCCACGCCGAGAACGGGCGCAGGGGCATCGAGACGCTGGTGAACAGCCCGGACGTCGCGCTCGTGCTGATGGACGTGATGATGCCGGAGATGGACGGCTACACGGCGACGGCGGAGATCCGCAGGATGCCGCAGTACGCCGAGCTGCCCATCATCGCCGTCACGGCGAAGGCGATGCCCGGCGACCGGGAGAAAAGCCTCGCCTCGGGCGCCAGCGACTACGTCACCAAGCCCGTCGACACGCGCGACCTGATCGCCTGCGTCCGGCGCTGGCTGCCCGCATGAGTGCGCCGGCGTCCGCCGTCCCACAGCGCCTGTCGCCCCCCGCCGCAGGGCTCTTGAGCCGAGGAGCATCCACACCGTGAGCATGTCCCAGCATCCGCCCGAACCGGGGCAGGGCGGTGAGCCGAGGCTCGAATCCGGTGCTGCCCCGGCGTCCTCCTTTCCCTCGGTGACTCCTGACGACCCGTCGGTGGCCCGCGATGGGCTGCCGGGGGCTTCCGACACGCCGTCGATGGCTCCTGACGACCCGTCGGTTGCCGGCGGCGGGCTGTCCGCGGATCTCGTGGGCGGCCCGGCCGCCTCTCCGGTGGGCAGACTGGCGGCCACCGTGGAACGGCTCAGCCGGGAGGTGCGGGCCGCCCAGGCCGAGGCCGAGGGGCGTGCCCTGACCGAGCTCGCCAAGGGCATCCTGGTCGAACGGCTGAAGTGCGGGCCGGCCCAGGCCGCCCGGCAACTCGCCGAGCTGGCCGAGCAGGCCCAGGTCACTCCCCTGGAACTCGCGGTCGACGTCATCAACCAGGCCGCCCGGGACCGGATGTCCGAGGTGACGGGCGCGTTCCTGGCCGCCACCAGGGCCGCCGGCGAAGCGGAGGCCGAGTCGGCCGCCGTACGCCTGCGCGTGGCCGAGAGTGGCGTGCTGGCCGCGGACGACACGCAGGCCGTCGCCGACGCCCTGCTGGATCAGGCGCTGAGCCCCCTCGGCGCGGTGGCCGTGGCCATATGGGCCGCGGGTGCCGACGGTTCGCTCTCCCTCGCGGGCAGCGCCGGGTTCTCACCGGCCGAGGCCGTGCGCTGGCGTTACGTCCCACCGGACGTGGTGACGGTGGCGCGGCGCGCACTCACCGAGCGCGAGGGGCAGTGGATCGCCGCGCTCGGGGAGACCGGGCTGCCCAGCATCGGCCTGCACCACCATCCGGACGGCGGCCGGGCCGCCCTGCCCGCCGGCACCGGAGGGCGCATCCACGGCGTGCTGGAGATCGCCTGGCCGGCTCCCCTGGCGCCGCAGCCCCCGCAGATCGTCCGCCAGGTGGAGGCTCTGGCCGAGCTGTGCGCCCACACGCTGGAGACATACACGCCCCAGCACGGCGCGGCCCGTGAGCCGCGTCTCCTGCCGGACGCGGCGGAGTTGATGGATCTGGCCGACGGGCTGCACGATCCGGCCCTGGTCCTGGTGCCCCACCTGGACGGGGCCGGGCACCTGGTGGACTTCCGTATCCAGCACGTCAACAGTCGCTTCCTGGATCCGGCCGGCCGACCGCGGGCGGTCGTGGGCGGCGCGCTGCTCCTCGAGGCCTACCCGATGGCCGCGGGGGACAGTGAGCTGTTCCAGCGCGTCGAGCGCGTGTACGCCACCGGCGAGCCCTTCAGGGCCCGCCGGATGAACCTCACCGCCCTCGTCGACCAGGTCCCCCTCTCGGCGGTCGCGGACATCAGCATCAGCCGGCACGGCGCCGCTGTTCTCCTCATCTGGCGTATCGAGGACGAGACGGCGCGGCTGGCGAGCCTGCTCCAGCACGCCCAGCGCCTCGGCCGTATCGGCGGCTTCGAGGAGAACCTACTGAACGGCGAGATCACCTGGAACGGGCAGCTGTTCGACCTCTACGGGCGTCCGCGGTCGAGCACCCCGGTGCCCCTGGAAGAGCTCCCGACCCATGCGCACCCGGACGACGGCGTCTCCATGCGCCGCTTCCTGCGCACGCTGTTGCACCACCGTCGTCCGGCGGCCGCGGCGTTCCGGCTGCAGCGTCCGGACGGGGTGACGCGCCACATCCGGATCGTCGCCGAACCCGTGCTCGACACCGACGGCCGGCTGCTCGTCGTCCGCGGCGCCTGCCAGGACATCTCGGCCCAGCACTGGACCGAGGTGGCGCTCGCCGCCACCCGCGACCAGCTGGCGCACACCGAGCAGCAGGCCAGCGAACGCAACCGGCTGACCCTGCAGTTGCAGCACGCCATCATGCCTCCCACACAGACACCGTTGCGAGTGCCGGGCCTCCAGGTGGCCGTCCGCTACCGGCCCGCGGAGACCGAACAACTGGTGGGTGGCGACTGGTACGACGCCGTCGTGCTGCCGTCCCGGCTGGTACTGCTGTGTGTGGGGGACGTGGCCGGCCACGGCATCGAGGCCGCGACCAGCATGGTCGTCCTGCGCAACGCGCTGCGCGGCCTGGCGGTGACCGGCGCCGGGCCGGGCCAGCTGCTGTCGTGGCTCAACATCGTGGCGCACCATCTGACGGGCGCCGTCACGGCGACGGCGGTGTGCGGTCTGTACGACCCGGCCCGGCGGACGCTGCGCTGGGCCAGGGCGGGCCACCTGCCGCCCGTGCTCGTCCGGGACGCCGAGGCGACTCCTCTGCCCCTGCTCAAGGGGTTGCTGCTGGGCGCGGTTCCCGAGGCCGTGTACGAGGAGGCCGAGATCCAACTGGCCGCCGAGGACACCCTGTTGATGTACACGGACGGCCTGATCGAGCGCCGAGACCGGTCCGTGGAGGAGTCCCTCACCCACCTGCTGACCACCGCCCGCGCGGCGCCCAGCACGCTCGACCAGCAACTGGACCGCCTGCTCACCTACAGCAAGTCCGACACCGACGACGACACGTGCATCGTGGGCATCCGGGTCGGGTGAGCGCGGCGCGGCGGCGAAGCCCGAAAGCAGAGAAGATGACCACGCAGACCCACCACGTCGACCACGAACTCATCGAGGCAGCGGCCCATGTCGCCCGCACCCGCTGCCGGGGCGACAACCACACCATGGCGGCCGCGGCCCGTGCCCAGGACGGTCGTATCGTCACCGCGGTGAACGCCTACCACTTCACGGGAGGACCGTGTGCCGAACTGGTCCTGATCGGCGCGGCAGCCACCCAGGGTGTCTACGCGCTGGACACCATCGTCGCCGTGGGCGACCGCGACCGCGGGGTCGTCCCGCCGTGCGGCCGGTGCCGTCAGGTCCTTCTCGACTACTTCCCCGCTCTCAAGGTCATCGTGGGCGAGGGAGACCGCATCCGAACCGTCCTCGTCACGGACCTGCTGCCCGAAAGCTACGTGTGGGCCGACCACCAGCTCGATGCCGAGTAGACCTTGCTGCTCTCGGCGAGCTGACACCGCCCATGGCCCGACGAGGTGAGTCTTCAGAAACGTCGCGTTCACGACAAGGGGAACGGACGGCAACAAGCGCTTCCTAGCGTGACCGGCCGTGGAGGCTCTCCACTCATCCCCCCACCCGCCAGCGCCATCGGGAGGCGTGACATGAGCACCACCGAGTCACGGCTGAATGCGACAGACACGACGAAGACCACTGACCAGGCGGTCAAGGAGACCCTGGAGGACTACACCCTCCGTTTCGCGCCTCGCAGTTACCGCCGCTGGACGCCGATGGTCGTGGCGACCACGGCGCTCGGCGGCATCGCCTACATGGCCGACTTCTCCATCGGCGCCGGCATCGGCCTGGCCCACGGCACGGGCAACGCGCTCATAGCGATCGCCGTGGCCGCGGTGGTCATCTTCGTCACCGGTTTTCCGCTGGCGTACTACGGCGCCCGCTACAACATCGACCTGGACCTGATCACCCGCGGCTCCGGCTTCGGCTACTACGGCTCGGTCCTGACCAGCGTCATCTTCGCCAGCTTCACCTTCATCTTCTTCGCCCTCGAAGGCTCGATCATGGCGCAGGGCCTCAAGTTGGGCCTGGGCATTCCGTTGTGGCTGGGCTACCTGGTCTCCACGCTGATGGTGATCCCGCTGGTGATCTACGGCATGAAGGCGCTCAGCAAGCTCCAGGTGTGGACCACACCGGTCTGGCTGCTGCTCATGGTCGCCCCGCTGGTCTACCTGATCGCCACCGACCCCGGCAGTGTGGACCGCTTCCTCGCTTACGCGGGCACCGACGGCGACGGCGGCGTCAACACCGCTTCCGTGCTGCTGGGAGCGGGCGTCTGCCTCTCCCTCATCGCACAGATCGGCGAGCAGATCGACTACCTGCGCTTCATGCCGGCCAAGACCGCCGCCAACAAGCGCGGTTGGTGGACGGCCGTCGTCATGGCCGGCCCCGGCTGGGTGGTGCTCGGCGCGCTGAAGCAGGCCATCGGTGTCTTCCTCGCCGTGTACATCCTGGCCAAGGTCGGTCCGGCCGCGGCGCCCGAGCCCATCCAGCAGTTCCGCGGCGCCTTCGACGCGATGATGCCGTCCTGGATGGTCATCCCGCTGGCCGTGGCCCTCGTCGTCATCAGCCAGATCAAGATCAACGTCACCAACGCGTACTCGGGTTCGCTCGCGTGGACGAACTCCTTCACCCGCGTCACCAAGCACTACCCCGGCCGCATGATCTTCGTCCTGGTCAACCTGGCCTTCGCGCTCGCCTTGATGGAAGCCGACATGTTCAGCTTCCTCAACAGCATCCTCGGCTTCTACTCGAACTGCGCCATCGCCTGGGTCGTCACCGTCGCCACCGACATCGGCGTCAACAAGTACCTGCTGAAACTCTCCCCGCTCCAGCCGGAGTTCCGCCGGGGGATGCTCTACGCGGTCAACCCCGTGGGGGTCGTGGCCTTCGTCGCCGCCTCCGGTCTGTCGATCGCCATGTACTTCCACGCCCTCGGCGACACCCTCCAGCCGTACTCCCCGGTGGCCGCGGCCGTCATCGCGTTCGTCCTGACCCCGCTGATGGCTGTCGTCACGAAGGGCAGGTACTACCTGCGCCGCACCAACGACGGGATCGACGAGCCGCTGCTCGACGCGGAGGGCAACCCCAGCGCGAAGACGTACGACTGCCACGTCTGCCACCAGCCCTACGAGCGTCCGGACCTGGCCGCCTGCGAGACGCACGACGCCGTGGTGTGCTCACTGTGCCTGAGCACCGACAAAATCAGCGACCACGTCCTGCCCGCGGCTCCCTCGGCGCCCGCCGTCGCCTGATACCCGCCGAACGACGCCGACTCAAGCGCTGAGCCGCACCGCGCGTGGCTCAGCGCTTGAGCCGGCCTCGGTGCGCAGGCGTTCCGTCGGCCGGGCTTGACTCTGACGCCGCCGGAACCTCGACGATCGCGCCGTACGGCACACGGCGACTCATCCCGGAGGCATTTATGCTGCGCGGCAAGGGCATCCTGAACCATCTGGCCCGCGCCCTGATCGCCGACTTCGACTCCCTGCCGTACCGCGAGCGCAACCTGGCCCGCTTCGTCCTGCTCGACCCGGCTGCCCGCGAGCTGTACCGCGATTGGGAGAACGTCGCACAGAACTTCGTCGCCGTCCTGCGCCTGGCCTCCGGAAGCCACCCCGACGACCGGCAACTGAACGAGCTGATCGGCGAGTTCTGCGTCAAGGTGCCGGAGTTCAGCGCGTGGTGGGACAGCCACCGCGTCCAGCAGTGTGCTCACGGCGACCAGCGGTTCCACCACCCCGTCGTCGGCGATCTCACCCTGCACCACGAGACCCTCGCCCTGCCCGCCGACCCGGACCAGGAGGTCTGCCTCTACTCGGCCGAGCCCGGCACCGCCTCCGCCGAGACCCTGCGCCTGCTCGCCAGCTGGACAGCCCCCACCGACGCGGAAAGGAACTTCCCCGCCGATGCCAGGCAGCATCCCTGACACCAGCGCGCGCGGAGCGGGCTACCGGCGCGCCAGGGCCCAGGCCAGGGCCTGAGTCTGGAACTGCTCGGTTCACCGGGACCGTACGACGGCCTCCAAGGCATCGTGGACGGTCTTCGCCGGGTGGCCGATGGTGGCTTCCAGCGTCGGTGCGGTGGCGTTGAACTCGCCATTGCGCGACGCGGCGAACATCGTCAAGGAGAACTCCGCAGCCGATCGAGGCATCCCGCCGGCGACTGCCGCGGACAGCCACTCGTTGTCGTCCATGACCACTCGGGTGATGGTCCGCCCGGTGATGCGGCTGAGGATGTCGGCAACGTGGGCGAAGTCCAGCGTGTCGGGGGCCGACAGCGGCGGCGTGGTCCCTTCGAGTGCTCCGTCTTCGGTCAGAGCGACGGCCGCGGCCTCTGCCAGGTCCTCGTGGGCAGTCCAGGACACCGGGCCGTCCTGCGGGGCGGCGAGCGTGCCGGTCTCCAGCGCCGCGCTGACGTAGAGACCCAGGGTGGAGGCATAGAACCCGTTGCGCAGGGCCGTGTACGGGACTCCTTGCCGCTCGAGGTGCTCCTCGGTAGCCGCGTGGACCTGCTGCGGCGGGAAGAGCGACGTGGGAGAGGCAGCCTGGTGGCTGGTGTAGAGGATGCGTTGGGCACCCGCTTCCCGCGCCGCGTCGATGGCGGCGCTGTTGGCGGTCAACGCGCCGCCTCCTCGGATGGCCGCGGAGACGACCAGCACGCGCTCGGCGCCTTCGAAAGCGTGCTTCAGGCTGTCGGGTTCGGTGAAGTCCCCCGCTCGGACCCGGACGCCGCGCTCGACGAGGTCGGCGGCCTTGCTCACGTCGCGCACGCTGACGCCGATCCTGCCGGCCGGTACCCGCTCCAGCAGACGGTTGACGATCAGCGCCCCGAGGCGTCCGGTGGCTCCCGTGACGATCAACATGGGGGCTCCCCTCTGATGATGTTTCCAACGGAACGGAAATAACGGTAACACTGATATTTCCGTTGGTTGCAACCGCATGCGTTCATTCGCGGGTTCGGATGCCCGAGGCGCGCTTGTCAGCAGGTTTGGGCTTACTCACAGCGAAGGCGCGTCAGTATCAGCGATAGCATCGCCGGTCACGGACGGGCGATAACATCGTCTCCATGGCACCGAACACGCAGCGGCGAGACATCACCCGGGACCGCATCGTGAAGGTCGCGGCCGACCTGCTGCGCGGTCAGGGCCCGGCGGCGGTGACCACGCGCCGTGTGGCCCACGAGGCCGGGCTGCAGCCTCCCGCTCTCTACCGTTTCTTCCAGGGCAAGGACGACCTGCTCGATGCCGCCGCGGAGCATGTCTTCGCCGAGCATGTGGCGGGAAAGCAGACCACCGCACCCTCGGACGACCCTGTGGAAGACCTACGCGCCGGCTGGAACACACAGATCAGCTTCGGTCTGGCCAACCCGTACGTATACGGCCTGTTGCTCGACCCGGCCCGCGCGCGCGACACCCCGGCACAGGTCAAGGGTGTGCTGGTCCTCGCCGAGCGCGTGCACAGGATCGCCGCCGCCGGGCGGCTTCGGGTGAGCGAGGAACGCGCCGTCAACCTCATCCGCTCGGCGGGCGTCGGAACCGTCCACACCCTGCTGACCCTGCCGCCCGAGCAGGGCGACCCGCACCTGGCCGATGCCGCGTTCGACGCGATCGCTCGCGCCATCCTCGCGGATCAGCCCGCCGTTCCCGCCCAGGACCCGGCGGCCGTCGTCGCGGCCTTCCGTACCCTCCTGCCCGAACTGCCCAGTCTCAGCAAAGCCGAGGCCGCACTTCTCGACGAGTGGCTGCAACGCTGATCCAGCGCCGCGCAACGGCGCCGGCCACGTCGCGCCGGCGTTTTCTTCGGCGACCCGGTGCGGATGGCGGGCGCGTACGTGAAGTCGTACGACCGGGAGCCCTACAAGGCCAGGGTGCGGGACTTCATCTCAGTCACCCCGGCCGGGCGTGGGAGCGGGGCCGGGAAGCACTGATCAATGCTCACCATTGCCCGGTGGAGCCACAGGCGTTCGGGGGCGTCGTCTTCCGCTCCTCGTCGGGGATGGCCTGTTCGGCCCAGATGGTCTTGCCCGTGCGCGTGTGGCGGCTGCCCCAGCGCCGGGCCAGCTGGGCGACGAGCAGGAGGCCGCGGCCGCCCTCGTCGAAGGCGCGGGCGCGGCGCATGTGGGGAGCGGTGCTGCTGGAGTCCGAGACCTCGCAGATGAGTGTGGTGTCGCGGATCAGACGCAGCTGTACCGGGGAACCGCCGTAGCGGACGGCGTTGGTGACCAGCTCACTGACGATGAGTTCCGTGACGAAGGAGACGTCCTCCAGTCGCCAGGCGGCGAGTTGGTCGCAGGCCAGCTTGCGGGCTCGGGCGACGAACGTGGGGTCGGCGGGAATGTCCCAGGTGGCGACCTGATCGGCGTCCAGCGCGTGGGTCCGGGCCAGGAGCAGGACGACGTCGTCGGCGGGACGCTCCGTCAACAGGCTTCGCATGACTCCGTCACACGTCTCCTCCAGGGGACGGCCCTTGCCGCCGAGCGCCCGGCCGAGGAGGGCGAGTCCGTCGTCCATGTCGTGGTCGGGGGCCAGGACGAGGCCGTCGGTGTACAGGGCGAGCACGCTGCCCTCAGCGAGGTCGTACTCCGCGGTTTCGAAAGGCAGACCCCCGACACCCAGCGGCGGCCCGGCCGGCACGTCGAGGAACGTGGCGTCGCCGTCCGGGGTGACCAGGGCCGGTGGCGGGTGGCCGGCCCGCGCCATGGAGCAGCGGCGCGAGACGGGGTCGTAGACGGCGTACAGGCAGGTGGCGCCGATCTCGCCCGGGCTGTCGGCGTCCTCCTCGGCGCCGTCCGCCGTCGTCTCGGCGTCCAGGCGCAGGACGATGTCGTCGAGCTGTGTGAGCAGTTCGTCGGGAGCCAGGTCCACGTCGGCCAGGGTGCGAACGGCCGTGCGGAGCCGTCCCATCGTGGCGGACGCCCGCACACCGTGGCCCACCACGTCGCCGACCACAAGGGCCACTCTCGCCCCGGACAGGGGGATGACGTCGAACCAGTCGCCGCCGATCCCGGCACGGGAACTCGCCGGCTGGTAGCGGGACGCGATCTCGACGGCCGCCTGCCGCGGCGCGTGGTGGCGGAGGAGGCTGCGCTGCAGTCCGAGGGCGATGGTGTGCTCGCGGGCGTAGCGGCGGGCGTTGTCGACGCATACGGCGGCGCGGGCTGCCAGTTCCTCGGCGAGCAGCAGGTCGTCCTCGTTGAAGGGCTCCTGTGTGCGGTGGCGGGCGAGGACCGACAGCCCGAGAGTGACACCACGGGCTCGCAGCGGCACCGCCATCAGCGAGTGGATGCCATGGATCTCGATGCTGCGGGCACGCTCCGGTGAGCCCGCCGCCCACAGCTGCCGGGTGACGTCGTCGATCGTGTACAGCCGGGCCCGGCCCGTGGTCAGCGCCCGGCCAGGCGGCGAGGTCTCGTCGTAGGTGTGCCTGCTTCCGACCGGGATCACGGCTTCGGGGCAGCCTTCCAGCACGGAGCGCTGAGCAGTGCGGTGAAAGACCAGGCGCCCGGCGCCGGGCGAGGGGGGCGCCTCCTCCCCGGCCAGCACCGAGTCCAACAGGTCGACCATGACGAAGTCGGCGAAGTAGTCCGTGCACACCTCGGCGAGTTCCTCGGCGGTACGCGCCACGTCCAGGGTCGAGCCGATCCGGAAGCTGGACTCGTTGAGCATGCTCAGACGACGGCGGGCCAGGAACTGCTCCGTACTGTCCATCGCCGCCAGGCACATGCCCCGTACCTCGCCCGCTTCGTCCTTCAGGGGGCTGAGGGACACCAGCCACGCGTGCTCGCGGGTCTCGCCGGGCGCGTGCAGCCATGCCTCGTACGGCACCGTCTCACCCGTTCGCAGCACCCGCAGCACCGCGTCGGCGAGCCCCTCGAAGCCCGGCAGCAGTCGCCGCCCGTCGGCCGACTCCCCCACCCGGCGCCCGAGCAGATCCTTCTGGGGCCTGCCCATCACCTCCTCCATGGCGGAGTTCGTGGCGACGGCGAGCCCGTCCTGGCCGAAGAGCGCGACCGGAACGGGAAGCTGGTCCAGGGCCCACCGGCGTAGCCGCACGGCCGGCTCCGGCACCCTGGCCGTCAGGAACCACTGGGTCTCCCCTGCCGGGGCCACCAGCGGATGCGCCTCCAGCTCCAGCTCCACACCGTGACCGTCCCGATGCCGCGCGTGAACAGTGCCGCGCCAGTCGCTCGGCTCGGCGAGGCAGCGCCGGGCCGAGGCGGAGAGGCCGTCGGCCAGCAACTCGGCCGCCCGGCGGCCCAGCACCTCATCCGGCTCGTATCCGAGCAGACGACGGGCGCCGGCACTCCACGCGATGACCGACCCTCTGGCATCCACCGCGGCCGAGGCGACACCGTGCTCACCCATCGTTCCTTCTCTCCGCGCGATCGGAGCCGCCGTCAGTGAGCTCCCGGTCCGAGTGCACGGCATGGCTTCCAGGTTCATTGTGCGCCGGGCACTCCGCACGGCGCACGCGACTACGCAGGGTAGTCGCGCTCGAAGCGGTGTGTGGGGCTGTGTGGGGCAATGGGCGGCAGCGTACCTTCCGATCACCCAAGGAGGCGACGCCTCGGACGATCACGTTCGTCGGGAGCAGCACCGACCGAGGTTCCCGAGCGCGCGTGCCTCACTTGTGGAGCAGGTGCCGGGCCGTGGTGAGTAACATCCCTCGTCAACAGCACAGTCCTTCGGAGAAGGGAACCGCCATGACCGAGACGGCATCGGAGACCACCGACATCAAGGCGCAGTACACCGCCCAGGTCGCCGCGGATCTCGAACGCAACGCCAAGGAGCAGGATCGTCTTCGCGGGGAGATCGACGCCTTGCAGGACCAACTCGAGGCGCTGCGGCAGGACCACACCGTGCTGCTGGACATGCGGAAGGCACTCGGCGCTGCCACCACGTCAACACCCGCTCCCTCCGCCGAGGACGTCGTGGCACCGTCCGTGCCCCGCCAGAAGACCGGCGCCAAGCCGAAGGCCGACAAGAAAGCCCCCGCCAAGAAGGCCGGTTCCCCACGAGGCGGCAAGACGGCCAAGGCTTCGGCCAAGGCATCGGCCACGGACTCAGCCACGAACTCGGCCACAGCCGCGAAGGCGGCCAAGCCGACGCTTGTCGAGCTCATCCGCCGTCACCTGAACGAACAGAACGAACCGCGCTCCGCCGCTGAAGTCGCCACCGCCCTCAGCCAGAGCCACCCCGACCGCCGCATTCAGACCAACGTCGTGCGCACCACCCTCGAAGGCCTCGTCGCCAAGAGCCATGCGCAGCGCGCCAAACAGGGTTCCTCCGTCTTCTACACCACCCCGGACGCCCAGGAATCCACCGCACGGTCCGGGGACGACGCGGAGCCGGAACAGGCGGGCGAGTGAACGCGCTGGTGATTGCCCGTCACTTCGCCGGTCACCTCGCTCATCACCTCCCACGTCACTTCGCATGTCACTTTGCTTGTCCTTGAACACAGCCGCAGCCTGATCCGTACCTCTTCCTGCGTGCCGTGCCAGCCGCAACAGGTGTCCACTCCTACCCCCTGGAGGAATCACTCTTCTCACTTGAGCGGGAGACCACATGCACGAGAACCGACACGCGGTACCCACGCGGACATCGGCACGGACGATCGCGATCATTGCCGTGGCGTGCGCCGTCGTCGTAGGCGTCGTCATCGCCATCAGGGCCGGTGGCGAGGCCTCGGCCAGCCCGACAGTCGCGGGCCAGGCGCAGCACGCCGGCGGGCATGCCGTCGACGCGGGCGGCGCCGGGCAGGCCGGGACCGCCCAGAACAGCACGGACGACCTGACCGTCACGGACGTCGACCGCGAGTTCCTGGTGAAGGTCCGGCAGGCCGGCCTGTGGGAGATCCCCGCCGGCCGGCTCGCCCAGACCCACGCCTCCAGCGAGGCCGTCAAGCGCGCCGGGGACCACCTGCTCGACGGTCACAGCAAGCTCGACCAGCTCGTGCGCGAGGACGCCGAGATCCTGGATGTCGAGCTCCCCAACGAGGCCACCGAGGAACAGCAGGACTGGGTCCGGCAGTTGAAGAACGCGCAGGGGGAAGAGTTCGACCGGCTCTTCGCCAACATCCTGCGTGCCTCGCACGGCAAGATCTTCGCCACCATCGCCGAGGTCCGGGCCGCCACCCAGAACGACCTCGTTCGCCGCCACGCCCGGCAGGCCAACCAGACCGTGATGGACCACATGGAGGTCCTGGAGGACACCGGCCTCGTCGACTCCTCGACCTTCGAAGAGGTCGAGGAGGCCGTCGCCCCCAAGTAAGGGCTCCCAGCGGCCGACCGTTCAGATCGGACCCCCCAAGGGATCAGCCGCCGTCTCACCGGCGCGCTGGAACCACCGCCACTCTATTTTGCACTGTGCAATAATCGGGTTCGGGGGAAGCCGAGCTGACGGTCGGCCGCTGCCTGGCGCCCAGGAGTGACACCGGCACGGTTACGCGGCAAGGGCGGCACGCCGACCGTCAGCGAGTCTCCACCCATCACCCCGCCCCGGCGATCATCACCATCGCGGATCGGCAGCACTCATCCACCGGCGCACACCGGTCACCAGACCCCGACTGCCCGATATGCGCCTTTTACCCTTTACTTCTCATTGAGCTAGGTTGGTGGAGAGAGGCTTGTGAACTTGCCCAAGATCGCGAGGTGACTGCCATGTCGGAGACCAGGGATCGCGCCGCCAACACGCCGACGAGATCGCGGGACGGTAAGGGAACGACACTCCAGGGCCGCAAGGGGACCGACGTTCCTCCGGGGATGCGCGGAGACGTCACTGTCGCGGACAGGGTCGTAGCGAAGATCGCCGGCATGGCCGCCCGTGAGATCCCCGAGATCCACAACCTCGGCGGAGGGATGGCCAGGGCGTTCGGAGCGGTGCGCGACCGTGTGCCTGGTAGCGGCGGCGACGTCACCCAAGGGGTGAGCGTGGAGGTCGGAGAGCGTCAGACGGCGGTGGACCTGGACGTCGTGGTCGAGTACGGCGCCTCCATCGCCGACATCACCAGGGACGCGCGCGCCAATGTCGTCAACGCCGTGGAACGCATGACCGGCCTGGAAGTCGTGGAGGTGAACATCGCGGTCGACGATGTGCACCTGCCGGACGAGGAAGAGGAATCCGGGCAGGGCGAGCGGCGCGTTGCCTGATCGGGGCGCGTGTTGACGATCGCGTGTTGACAAGCATCGGATCGACCTGGGCCAGCGGGTGGCGCACAGCGCACACCCGGTGGCCCAGGTGCGCGTAACGGGCGCGCATAACACCCGGACATCCACTCCATCAGGATCGACGCGTACGGCCCTCTCAGACGCGTACGGCCCGCTCGCGGGACCACGTGGCGTCTTCGCCGGGCCCCAGGAGATCGCCATGGAAAGTGCAACGCTGGAAGCGATGCGGACCGAGCTGCGCGGGCCCGTCATCAGTGAGCAGGACACCGAGTACACCGAGGCCCGCAAGATCTACAACGCGATGATCGACAAACATCCCGCCGCCCTCGTGCCGTGCAGGGACGCCGGCGATGTCATCAGCGCGCTCGGCTTCATTCGCGACAACGGTCTGGAACTCGCCGTCCGGGGCGGCGGACACAGCGGCCCCGGCCTCTGCCTGGTGGACGGAGGCGTCACCATCGACCTGTCGCCGATGCGCTGGGTGCGTGTCGACCCCGTGGCACGGACCGCCGAGGTCGGGGGCGGCAGCCACATCAGCGACCTCGACCACGCCACTCATGCCTTCGGACTGGCCACACCCACCGGCATCATCTCGATGACGGGTGTCGGGGGTCTGACCCTCGGCGGCGGCCACGGTTACCTCACCCGCAAGTACGGCCTGACGGTGGACAACCTGCTGGCAGCCGACGTCGTGCTGGCCGACGGCAGCTTCGTCACCGCGAGCGAGACCGAACATCCGGACCTGTTCTGGGCCCTGCGGGGCGGCGGCGGCAACTTCGGCATCGTGACCTCCTTCACCTACCGGCTCCACCCGGTGGACACCGTGGGGGTCGGGATCACCGTGTGGCCGGTCGAGCGGACCCGCGAGGTGCTGACGTGGTACCGCGACTTCCTCCCTCGGACCCCCGAGGACGTCTACGGCTTCTTCATGCTCTTCACCGTCCCGCCCGGCCCGCCGTTCCCCGAAGAGCTCCACGGGCGGAAGGCATGCGGCATGGTGTGGTGTCACACGGGTGACCTGGGCCGCCTCGAGCAGGATCTCGCGGTCGCACACGAGCCCGGGCCGCCGGACTTCCACTTCACGACGCCGATGCCCTACCCCGCCCTGCAGGGCCTGTTCGACGAAGTGATCCCCACCGGGTACCAGTGGTACTGGCGCGGCGACTTCTTCGACCGCATCGACGACGCCGCCATGGACGTGCACCTCCAGTACGGCCGGAACCTCCCCACCCCGCTCTCGCTGATGCACCTCTACCCGGTCGACGGGGCGGTCCACCGGGTGGGCCGCGACGACACCGCGTGGAGCTACCGGGACGCCATGTGGTCCGGCGTGTTCGCCGGTGTCGACCCCGACCCGGCCAACGCCGCGCCCATCAAGCAGTGGTGCGTCGACTACTGGGAGGACATGCACCCCTACTCCATGGGCGGCTCCTACGTGAACTTCATGGGTGAGGGTGAGGGACAGGAGCGCGTCCGGGCCACCTATGGGGACCACTACGACCGGCTCGCACAGATCAAGCGGACGTACGACCCGCACAACCTGTTCCACGTCAACCAGAACATCAGCCCGGCCCGACAGCGTTGACGCCGGGGCACCCTCAGCCGGTCGAAGCAGCTCACTCCGACTCGGTCATCGTCTTGTACGCCTCGTGGCGCACATCGGGATGCGGGTGTCCGCGCAGCAGGCGCAGCAGCGAGCGCCACTCCTCGGGCCAGCCGAGGTGGATGCCCGCTCTCGTCACGAGACCGGTCGCCAGCAGGCCCGTGGTGGAACCGCCGTGCCGGGCCAGCCGCTCGGCCTCGGTCAGCATGGTCCCGGTGTACCGGGGCATTGCGCGGTGCGCCCAGGACGTCTGCAGCCGGCCAGTGGTGTGCAGCGTGACGGTCACCCCGGCTTCCTCCAGGGTGTCCACCAGGTCTCGCAGGCGTTCCGCGAGCGTGGCCGGCTCCGCGGTGGGGTCGACCAGCCGGGCCAGCAGGTCGGCGCGTTCGGCCACCAGCAGCGGTTCGGGCGCCAGTTGCCGGGCGACCGCTTCGAGTACGTCGGGGCGCGCGTCCTGGTGGGAGCTCAGGGTCAGCAGGGCCCGCAGGCGTTGCAGCGCCGGCAGGTCCCGGTCCTGCAGCGCGTCGCAGCCGCCGTCGGGCCGGTGCATCGCGTCCAGCAACTCGGCCACCGCCCCGTGGAACACACTGCCCGGTGCGGCGCCGCCCAGCGGATGCGGCAGCTCGGAGACGGCCAGGTCACACAGCACCCACGCCGCGAACCGCCAGTGCGCGCGGCTGTCGAGGTCGCAGGCGGTACGCGACAGCCGGACAGCCAGGTCGGGGGCGCAACGCGACCACACGCCCACGGCTCGCAAGGGGCCGTAGCTCGCGAAGCCGTCGACCGAGCCCAGGAAGCTGTCGTACGCCTCGCCGACCACAGCCGCGTACCGGCGGCGGTGGGCGTCGGCCAGCTCCCAGGGGGTGACCTCCAAGAGTGCCTCCAGTACGGGCGGCGCGTCGTCGCGGGCGGCGTCGTGGAGGAGGGGCCAGGCCTCGGGCACGCCGAGCAGCGGTGGCAGCGCACGGACGACGGCGGCTCGCACGTCCGGGTGGTGGTCGGGTGCGTGGAAGGCGCCCGCCAGCAGGGACACCGCCTGCCGCGGCGGCAGAAAGCGGGCCGCGAGCCGTGCGGCCTCCTTGCGGGAGGTCACCTTCGCGGCCGGCTCACCGGTCAGCAACGCACCCAGGGCGACGGCGAGTCGGGACGGGGCGGCGAAGCGTGCGGCACGTGACGCCGCGTACACCGCGACCCGGGCCCGATCGCTGCCCTCCTCCTTCAGCAGCACCGGCAGGGTGTCCTGGGGCCGGTCGGTCCAGGGCAGCGCGCCGAGCGCCGCCTCGGCGACGAGCACCTCCGCGTCGTCCTTGTGCTTCAGCGCCAGGGCGTACCCGAGCTCCGGGACGGCGGCTGCCTCCCGGATCAGGGCGGCCCGGTCGTCGAGCGGAAGCGTGTCGTCCGCGGCTGCCTGCCCGGCGAGTCGTGCCGCGGCGCGCTGCTGGCGGGGCAGCCAACGGGCGCTGTCACGGAGGTCCGGCAGCGGGCGCCGGGCGCCGGGTACCAGGAAGCGGCCGTACGGCGGGGAGTCGTCGAGGAGAGCGTCCAGCAGATCCGTGCGCCGTCGGGTCAGTACCCGCCGCACGGGTGGGAGGAGCACCGCCGACGGTTCGAGCTCGACGATCCTGGCGACCCGTTCGTCGCGGGTCGCCGGTGCGGCCAGCCACAGCTCGGCTGCCGCCTGGAACGTCGCATCGTCGCCGCGTTCCAGGGCCGTGGCCAGTCTGTCCTGCAGCTCGGGCATCCGGCGGGCGCGCGGTCCCAGCGCGCCGGCCAGCCCCAGCAGCAGCCGGAAGTCGGCCCGCCCGGCCCCGGCGTCGAGCCATGGGCGGAGGGCCTCGAACACCTGGTGTTCCTGGCCCCGGCGCAGGGCGCGATGCAGGGGGCCGAAGTCGGGTACGCCGACCCGGGCCGTGATCCGCTCCAGGGCGCGCAACGCCCAGGACCGCAGGGGTGTTTGGTCGTCCGTGGCATGTTCGACGTCCGTGGCGTGTTCGATGTCCGTGGCGTGTTCGACGAGCACACGCACGGCGAGCGTGCACAGCGCCGCCAGGCTGTCGGCCGATGCGTCCCGTGCCTCCAGGGCGTCGGCGGCGATCCGGTCCAGCGGCGCGGCGTCGTCGGGACCGAACAGCCGCGGATGCACTCCGGCGAGCGCGTCGAGCGCCGCGGCGCGTACCGGGTCCTGGTCGTTGCGCAGGCGCCCGGCCGTGGCCAGCAGCTCCGTGATCGCCTCGCGGCCGCCGTCCCGGGCGGCGCACGCCACGAGCAGCGGCCAGGCCAGGGCCCGGTCGTCGGCGTCGGGTCTGCGGACGGCGGCGAGCAGTTCGGAACGCGCCTCGTCGAGCGGGCCGTGGGCGAGGGTGTCCAGGTCCTCCCACCAGTTCCAGGTCTCACCGGTGAACGCGGCCGCCGCGCGCCGTACTTCGGCCCAGCGGCGCTCGCGGGGCAACAGGTGGAGAACGCCCAGAGCCGGCTCGTCGCGGGCGCTGTCCCTGGTGACGGTGTCCAGGAACTCCGGGCGCCGACCGGGGGCCATGGCCGCGAGCAGTGCGGCGAAGTGGCCGGGGCGGTGCAGCCAGTGACGGCCCAGTGCGGGCAGCGACTCGGGCGCGGCTCGTACCAGTCTGCGCATGACTCCCGGCGGCGGTACCGGCTCGTGGCGCGCTTCCTGGCGGCCGGGGGAGGTGATCCAGCGGACCAGACGCTCGGCGTCGGCGGTGACCAGGGGGCCGAGTCCGCTGGTCAGCGCGGGCGGAAGGCTGTGGGGGCCATGGCGCTCCAGCAGGGTCAGTACCCGCTCGGGGCGCAGCGACGCGAGTGCCGCGACCGTCGTGGCGTTCAGGCGCCACCACTCCTCGCCCGGCTCTCCGCCGGCCCGGTCGGCCAGGGTGGTCTCGGCGTGGTCCAGCACCGGGTCGGGGTGTCGGGTCGCGAGCCTCGTCCAGTTGTCGACGGCGTGGGCGAGGCCGGGCAGTTCCCGGGAGACGAAGGGGGTGGAGCAGGCCGGCAGCAGCCGCGCGGCCTCGGCGTCGCCCCATTCCGTGCGGAGCCGCACCAGCAGCCGCTCCGCGAGTGCGGTACGGCCGCCGGAGGCGAGCAGGCGCGCCAGCCGCTGTCGCAACGCGGCCGGTGCGTCGTCGTACGCCGCCTCCACCGCCAGGTCCGGTACGGGCAGGACGCGTGCGGCGCGCAGCGCGTACCCGGCGACGACGGGGTCGGGGTCGGCCAGCCGCTCCGCGAGGAACCCGGCCTGCCCTCCGACGAGCGCCGCCAGCGCCGCGAGCCGCCGCTCGTACGGCCCGCGTGCGTCCAGGTCGTCGAGGAGCGGAGCGAGGTGACCGTCGTCCGCCAGTCGGCGGGCGGTCCTCGCGGTCAGGGCGAGGCGTGCGGGGAACGGCAGCGGTTCAAGTGCGGAGAGCAGGTGCTCCGCGGTGGTCGGCATCCGGCGATTGTGCCCGGGAGGATCCGCGGGTGCGATCGATTATTTGTGCGGACCGCGCGTCGGCAACTGCCGTGACGAAAGGCATCACTGACGCGTCGTCACCGAGAACGCCGTGCAGAGGGCATCGCCACTGAGTACGTCACCACTGAGGGCACCGTCACTGAGGCATCGTCGAGTCACGGATCGTCAGGCTGCAGGGCATCCGGTGCACTCCCGAGGCGGCCCGGCCGTCGATGGCGGCGAACAGATGCTGGGCGGCCGTGCGGCCGAGGACTTCGAGGTTCATGTCGACGGTGGTCAGCGGTGGCCTGGTCTCGGCGGACAGGACCTCCCAGTTGTCGTATCCGACGACCGCCACGTCGTCGGGCACCCGGCGGCCTCGCTCACGGACCGCCTCGACGAAGCCCGCGGCGATCTGATCGCTTCCGCAGAACACGGCGTCGGTCTCCGGGTCGCCGGCGAGCACGATCTCGGCCGCCTGCCGCCCCCAGCGCCGCGACCACGCGCCGAAGAGAGCCTGGCCGCCGCAGAGGCCGAGTCCCGCTTCCTCCAGGGCCTCGACGGTGCCGACCGCCCTGTCCTGGGCGGCCCGGTAGTGGGTGGGCCCGGTGATGTGGGCGATGCGCCGTCTGCCGACGGTCAGCAGGTGCTGGACCGCGAGGCGGGCCCCGCCCACGTCGTCGGGCACGAACGAGACGTCCTGCGGGTCGTCGGAGGGCGCGTAGGCGTAGACGACGGGCACGGGCAGGTCGAGGCTGATGGACGGTCGTGGATCGGTGCTCTCGCCGACCACGATGATCCCGTCGACGCGTCGGGCCAGCAGGGTGCGGAGGTAGTGCCGCTCCCGGATGGCGTCCCCGCGGGCGTCGCAGAGCAGGACGGCCATCTCCCCCGCGCCGAAGGCGTCTTCCGCGCCGAGCAGCACGGGGATGCCGAAACGGCCGACGCTGTCGCTGGTGAGCAGCCCGACGGTGCGGGTCTGACCCGAGATCAGGCTCTGGGCGAGCGCGTTCGGCTGGTAGCCGAGTTCCTCGGCCGCCCGCAGGACGCGCTGCAGGGTCTCGGCGCGGACCTGGCTCCGGCCGTTGAGCGCCTTGGACGCGGTCGCGATCGACACCCCCGCGTGTGTGGCCACGTCGGTGATCGTGGTCGCGCGTCGTCGCCGGGAGTCCATCGTCATCGCCGCGGGAAGTCCATCGTCACGAAAACCTTTTCTGCCAGGGACACCGATTCGTCTCAGGCGCTGCCTGCCCTGCTGCGCCTCGACTCCACCTCACCGTAGGCCGGAAAGCCCTTGCCTCGTAAGGGGCTGCGAGGGCCGGTGAGGGCCAGTGAGGGCCTGTTAAGAGATGCGGCGTGCCCTCGTGTCTATTGACAGTGCTGAAGCCCGCCTCTACGTTGCGAAAACCTTTCAGGTCAGCCTCATTAGCTCATGCATGTCAGGGACACGACATAGCAAGGGGAGCCTTCGATGAGAAGACCGCACCTCCTCCTGGTACGACGCCGGCGCACGAGGTGCCTCCTCGTCGCCCTGGTGCTCAGCGCCTGTTCCCTCGTCACCGCGACCCCGGCGGCCGCCGCGCAGACCATCGGTTTCCCCACCTTCAGCGGCCCCGCGATCCCGGCTCCGCCCGCCGCGTACACACCGGGCGACATGATGCGGACCATCTACGACGCGGAGAGTTCGGGAACCGACTTCTGGATGGACCGCCTGCTGGCCCGCTCCGGCAACGACCCCGCCGGTTCCTGGCTGATGAGCCGGGGCCGGGCGCTCTTCATGAAGGAACACGATCCCTCCAAGCTCGGGTTCGGCGGCAAGGTCGCCTACTGGGAGAGCATCAACGACAGCAGCGCCTACACGGTCGCGATCAGCCCGGGCACCTTCACGGAGCAGGTCTCCCAGCGCTGGCAGGCGCCCAGCCACTGGAAGAGCGTGCACACCAGCGGCTCGGTCACGGTCAGCCAGACGAAGTTCATCACGGACAACAACGTCGCGGTGACCAACCTGTCGATCAAGAACAACGGGTCCGGTTCCACCACGCTCCAGTTACGGGCGACCTCCCCGTACGCCACCACGGGCACCGGCAGCGAGCTGACCGGTCAGGTGAACGCGTACAACAACCTCACCACCATCCGCCCTCGCCTGACCGGCGACGGATTCACCGTCTCCAGCGGCGGACTCAACCGGTCCGTGACGATCGCGGCCGGCGCCACGGTGACCGCCAAGGTGGTGATGGGCTTCGTCACGGACGAGATCCCGGAGTCGCTGACCGAGTACAACGCCTACGCGGGCTACTCGAACGCCACCGCCTTCGCCACCCACGTGCGGGCCTACAACCGGTGGTGGGCGCAGAACGTGCCCTACATCGACGTGCCCGAGCCGGCCATCAAGAAGAGCATCTACTACCGCTGGTGGCTGATGCGCTTCAACAACCTCGACGCCGACATCCCCGGGCAGACCTTCCAGTTCCCGACGTCCACCGAGGGCGTCCTCGGCTACAACAACGCGATCGCGCTCACCCAGCCCATGCACATCGACGACCTCAAGTACCTGCGCAACCCGGCCTACGCGTACGGGGACTGGCTGAGCGTCGGCCAGACCTCCAAGGGCGGCCGGTTCCTCGACAACCCGGGTGACCCGGAGAACTGGTCCAACAGCTACACGCAGTACATCGCCGAGGCGGCCTGGAAGAGCTACCAGATCCACGGCGGCCAGCCGGGCATCGCCGCCAACCTGGCCCGCTACGCGGAGGGCGACGTCAAGGGCCAACTCGCTTATTACGACCACGACAACAACAAGCTCATCGAGTACGACTGGGGCGCCCTGACCGGCAACGACGCCGACGCGGTCTCCTTCCACTGGAAGCCCGGCAACATGGACCGCGCCGAGTCCGCCTACCAGTACAGCGGCGCCCTCGCCGCCGCGCAGGCCTACGAGGCGACCGGCAACACGGCCAAGGCCACCGAGATGCGCACGCTCGCGAACCAGATCAAGGACGCGATCGTCAACGTGCTCTGGAACCCGAACCGGCAGTTGTTCGAGCACCGGCTGAAGTCGACCAACGAGTGGGTGCCCTGGAAGGAGATCAACAACTACTACCCGTTCTCGGTCGGAGCCGTCCCCAACACCGCGACGTACAAGCAGGCCCTGCGCCTGTACGACGACCCGGCCCAGTACCCGGTGTTCCCCTTCTACACGGCCAACCAGGCCGACAAGAAGGCGGCGGCCGACGCCGGGAACCCGGGCTCCAACAACTTCTCCACCATCAACTCCACCGTCCAGTTCCGGCTCTACTCCTCGGTGCTGCGCAACTACCCCAACTCCTGGATGAGCGCGACCGACTACAAGAAGCTCCTGTACTGGAACGCCTGGGCACAGTACATCGGCGGCAACACCCAGTGGCCCGACGCCAACGAGTTCTGGGCCGACTGGAACGGCAGCAGCATCAACTACCGTTCCTGGATCCACCACAACATCCTCGGCAGCAGCAACTGGACCGTGATCGAGGACGTCGCCGGGCTGCGGCCCCGCAACGACGCGAAGGTCGAGCTCTCCCCCATCGACATCGGCTGGAGTCACTTCACCGTCAACAACCTCCGCTACCGGGGCGCCGACCTGACCATCGTCTGGGACGACCCGGCCGACGGCGTGGTGCGCTACCCCGGCGTCCCGGAAGGGTACTCGATCTACGTCAACGGCACCCGGGCCGCCACCGTCAACTCGCTGGTGCCCTTCACCTGGGACCCCGCCACCGGTGACGTCACCACGAACGGTACGGTCACCCACCACACGGCCATCGCCGGGCTGAAGGCACCCAACCAGGTCGTCCAGGACAGTCCCCAGATGGTCGACATGCTCGCCAAGGCGGGCGTCGACCTGACCGCCGACCTCACCAACCTCGCCTCCGGGGCGACCGTGTCCGCGTCCCACACCGGATCCGGCAGCGCCGTCTCCGGCGCCGTCGACGGATACCCCACCAACGAACCCTTCTGGGGCGCCGGAGGCTCCGCCAACAGCCAGGACTGGTACGAGCTGAACTTCGGCACCACCCGCACGCTCAACGAGGTGCGCCTGTACTTCAAGGACAGCCGGCCGGCCAGTTCCACCTACCGGGCGCCGGCCACGTACACCATCCAGTACCACAACGGCAGTTCATGGGTGGACGCACTCAGCCAGACGAAGAGTCCGGCCGCGCCACGTGCCAACTACAACCTGGTGCGGTTCCCCGCGATCAGCGCCCAGCGCGTCAGGGTCCTGGCCACCAACGCCTCCGGAGCCAAGACGGGCCTCACCGAGGTCAAGGTGTACAACCGGGGCGGCGCCCAGCCACCGGCCAACCTGGCGACGTCCGCGACGGCCTCCGCCTCGTACACCTCCTCCTGGGAGAGCGTCACCGCCGTCAACGACGGGATCGACCCGCCGTCGTCGAACGACACCGTGAACCCGCGCTGGGGCACCTGGCCGGAGACCGGGCAGCAGTGGGCCGAGCTGACGTGGCCGTCGGCGAAGACCGTCGACAAGGCGGACGTCTACTTCTTCGACGACGACCAGGGCATCGACATGCCCGCCTCGTGGAAGCTGCAGTACTGGAACGGCAGCGCCTACGTCGACGTGCCCGGTGCGAGTGGCTACCCGCTGGCCAAGAACCAGTACAACACCGTCACGTTCAGCGCGACGAACACCACGCGCCTGCGTGTGCTTCTCACCAGCAACGGCACCAACTCCGTCGGCCTCCTCGAAGCAAAGGTGTACGGCCCGTGACTCGTTCCAGATGCCTGTCCGCGATGCTCGGCGTCCTCACCATGGTGGTCGCCTTCCTGGCGGCGCCGCCCCCCGCTGCCGCCGCCGTCACGTTCACCTCGACGGGGGTGAACCAGAACGGCGGCAACTGCCTTGACCTGCCTGGCGGTTCGTCGGCCGACGGAACGCAGCTGCGTGCGTTCTCGTGCGGTTCCGGAGCCAACCAGAA
This sequence comes from Streptomyces sp. NPDC046862, assembly GCF_040704615.1. Classification (NCBI taxonomy): domain Bacteria; kingdom Bacillati; phylum Actinomycetota; class Actinomycetes; order Kitasatosporales; family Streptomycetaceae; genus Streptomyces; species Streptomyces sp. NPDC046862. Next base: position 241,602 of record NZ_JBEYXP010000003.1, read on the forward strand.
CTTCGGCTTCGCTCCTGTCTCCGGGGCGAGCGACACGTACACGATCACCACTCAGTCCGGTCGGTGTGTCGACGTGTACGGGGCGTCCGCGGCGGACGACGCGGTCGTCATCCAGTGGCCCTGCCACGGCGGGACGAACCAGCAGTGGCGACTCACGCCGGTGTCGGTGAGCGGAACGGACAAGACCTTCAACCTGGTCTCCGTCAGCTCCGGCAAGTGCGTGACGCCGAGCGGCGGTTCGTCGGCCTCGAACACCAACCTGGTGCAGCTGCCGTGCGGTACCGCGAACGGCAGGGTCTGGCGGCTGCCCGGCTTCACCGGCGGCGGCACGGGGGCGAAGACCTTCACCAACCCGCTCTCCCAGCGCGGGCCCGACCCCTGGCTCACGTACTACGACGGGTACTACTACCTCGCCACCACGACCTGGAACTCGACGATCACCATGCGCAAGGCGAGCACACTGGCGGGGCTCGCCACGGCCACCGACCAGGTGATCTTCAATCTCACCCGGCCCAACGGGGCGGGCACGATGTGGGCTCCGGAGTTCCACCTGCTCGACGGTCCCAACGGCAAGCGCTGGTACTTCTACTACACGGCCGGGCGCGAGCCGTACGACCTGGGTACGCAGCGGATCCATGTGCTGGAGAGCGCCGGGCTGGACCCGATGGGCCCGTACAGCTTCAAGGCCGACCTGCTCGACCCGACCCAGGACAACACCTGGGAGCTGGACCCGAGCATCCTCCAACTGAACGGCAAGCTCTACCTGTTGGGCACCTACTACAACGGCTCGCAGCCCATGTTCATCCGGCCGCTGTCGAACCCGTGGACCGCGAGCGGAACCCGCCGGGTACTGTCCACCCCGACCTACAGCTGGGAGACGGTGGGCGGCGCGGTCAACGAGGGCGCCGAGGTCCTCCAGCGGGGCGGCAAGACGTTCATCATCTACTCCGCCAGCCACTGTTCCACGCCCGACTACAAGCTGGGGATGCTCACCTACAACGGTGGCGACCCGCTGAGCTCCTCCTCCTGGGTCAAGTCACCGAACCCGGTCTTCCAGAGGTCCAACGCCAACGGCGTGTACGGGCCCGGCCACAACGGCTTCTTCAAGTCGCCGGACGGTACCGAGGACTGGATGGTCTACCACGCCAACAGCTCCGCGAGCGGCGGCTGTGACATGAACCGGTCCACCAGAGCGCAGAAGTTCACCTGGAACGCCGACGGCACACCGAACTTCGGCACACCGGTGGCTCTCGGTGTCTCGCTGCCGTCTCCGTCCGGGGAGTAGCGGGGGTAGCGGGAGTAGCGGGGGTAGCGGGGAGTAGAGCAGACGTGGGCGGGGCATCGGCGCGACGCCCCGCCCACGCCGATGTGACGCACATCACAGCACACCTTTCCACATCCTCAGGTCATCATATGACCTGATCTCCACGACGCCAGCAGGGCAGGACGAGGATGGGCATGAACGATCAGGACAGGACCGCACGGCCGCGTGTGGGTGTGGTGGGACTGGGAGCCATGGGTCTCGGCATGGCCCGCAGCCTGCGGAACGCGGGCTATGACGTGGGGGTCCACGACCTGCGGCCGGAGGTGGCCGCCGACTTCGCGCGGGAGGGCGGGAGGGCCTTCGCCTCCTGCGGAGAGCTGGCGGCCACGGTCGACGTCCTGGTCGGCGTGGTGGTCAACGCGGCGCAGGTCGAGTCCGTGCTGTTCGGCGCCGACGGGGCAGCCGACCGGCTCCGTGAGGGCGCCGTCTTCGTGATGTGCTCCACGGTCGACCCCCACTGGTCCGCCGCGTGCGAGGAACGCCTGGCCGAGAAGGGTGTGCGCTACCTCGACGCCCCCATCTCCGGTGGCGCCGTGCGTGCCGCAACCGGCGAGCTCACCATGATGACGTCGGGCTCCGCCGCGGCGTACTCACTCGCCGACCCGGTGCTCGACGCCATGAGCGGCACCGTCTACCGCCTGGGAGACCGGGCCGGACTCGGCTCGAAGGTCAAGATCGTGAACCAGCTGCTCGCGGGGGTGCACATCGCCGCGGCCGCCGAGGCGATGGCCCTCGGCATCAAGGCCGGGGTTCCCGCCGAGGCGCTCTACGAGGTCATCACGCACAGCGCCGGGAACTCATGGATGTTCGAGAACCGCATGGCCCACGTGCTCGCCGGTGACTACACGCCGCTGTCCGCGGTCGACATCTTCGTCAAGGACCTCGGGCTCGTGCTGGACTCCGCCAGGCCGGAGCGCTTCCCGCTGCCGCTCGCCGCCACCGCGCACCAGATGTTCCTCCAGGCGTCGGCGTCCGGACTGGGGGCCGAGGACGACAGCGCGGTCATCAAGATCTTCCCGGGGGTCGACCTGCCCAAGCCGGTGGAGGCCTGACATGACCATCCGACTCGGGTGCGTCGCCGACGACTTCACCGGCGCCACGGATCTCGCCAACAACCTGGTACGCGCGGGCATGCGCGTGGTCCAGCTGATCGACGTACCGCCGGCCGGGGCAGAGCGGGACATGGACGCGGATGCGGTGGTCATCGCCCTCAAATCACGTACTGCCCCGGCCGCCGACGCCGTCGAGGCGTCCCTCCAGGCACTCGCCTGGCTGCGCTCCATGGGCGCCGAGCAGATCTACTTCAAGTACTGCTCGACCTTCGACTCGACACCGGCGGGCAACATCGGTCCGGTCACCGACGCGCTGATGGACGCGTTGGGCACCGACTTCACGGTGGCGACGCCCGCGTTCCCCGACAACGGGCGCACGGTCTTCAAGGGCCATCTCTTCGTCGGCGACGTGCTGCTCAGCGACAGCGGCATGCGCCACCACCCGCTCACCCCGATGACCGACTCGAACCTCGTCAACGTCCTCGGCGCGCAGACCGCGCGACCGGTCGGTCTGATCGACCACACGGTCGTCGCCGGCGGCGCGGAGGCGATCAGGGCCCGCATCGCGTCCCTGCGCGAGGACGGCGTCGGGATGGCCGTCGTCGACGCGGTCTCCAACGACGACCTCGTGCGCCTGGGTGCGGCGGTCCGGGAACTCCCCCTGGTGACCGCCGGTTCGGGCCTGGCGATCGGCCTGCCCGCGAACTGGGGGTTCAAGCCGTCCCGCGCCGCCGCCCAGCTGCCGCCGCCCGGGGGCCACCGGGCCGTCGTCTCGGGATCGGTCTCCGTCGCCACCAACCGTCAGGTTCTTGAGTTCCTGCGCGGTGGCCGACCCGCCTTCAGCGTGGACCCGTTGCGTGTCGCGGCAGGAGAGGACGTGGTCGGCCAGGCCCTGGCCTTCTCCGAGTCGCATCTCGCCGACGGTCCGGTCCTCATCTACTCCACCGAGTCGCCCGACACCGTCCGGACCGTCCAGGGCCGCCTCGGCGCCGCCGAGGCCGGTGAGCTCGTGGAGCGGACGCTCGCCCGCATCGCGCGGGGGCTCGTGGACCGTGGCGTGCGGCAACTCGTCGTGGCGGGCGGCGAGACCTCGGGGGCGGTCGTCCAGGCGCTCGGCGTCACCGGGCTCCGGATCGGACCGCAGATCGACCCCGGTGTGCCGTGGTGCGCCGCGGCCCTGCCCGGCGGAGACACGCTCCACATCACGCTCAAGTCCGGCAACTTCGGCGGACCCGACTTCTTCACCGCCGCGTTCGCCCTCCTGGACGAGGAGACCTCATGACCCGGGACACCACCACTGAGGAACCCCATGGCGAGGCCGTCGACGAGGCACGTCGCGAGATCGTCCGCGTGGGCACGAGTCTGTTCGCCCGGGGCTACGTCCACGCCAGCGCCGGCAACATCAGCGCCAAGGTCGGCGACTCCCATCTGATCACGCCCACCGACGCCGCCCTGGGGTTCCTCGAACCCGACCGCCTCGCGCTGGTCGACGCCGGTGGCGAGCAGATCGCGGGCGACCGCGCCAGCAAGACCCTCACGCTCCACCGGCGTATCTACGCGGCCGACCCCGCCGCACGATTCGTCGTCCACACCCACTCCACGCACCTCGTCGGGCTCACCCTGGCCGGCGTGTGGAGCGAGGACGACGTGCTCCCGCCCATCACGCCGTACTACGTGATGAAGGTCGGGCACGTCCCGCTCATCCCCTACCACCGGCCCGGCGACCCGCGCGTGGCCGACCTGGTGACCGCCCGCATCGCCGAACACGCGGCGAGCCGTACGCCGATCAGGGCCGTGCTGCTCGACCGGCTGGGCCCCGTGGTGTGGGGCCCCGACGCGGCCACCGCTCTCGCCGTCCTCGAAGAACTCGAGGAGACGGCACGTCTCTGGCTCCTGACAGACCGTCGCCCCGAGCCGCTCCCCTCCCCCGCGCTCGACGAACTGAGGTCGGTGTTCGGCGCCGCGTGGTGACCCGCTCCCCACCCGTCAGAGAAGTCCCCAGAGCCGCACAGAAGGATCGCCATGCCCATGCCCGTTACGGCGTCCGACGTCCCCGCCCTCGACCAGGAGAACGCCGTCTTCCGCAAGGTCGTACGACGTATCGTCCCCTTCCTCATCCTCTGTTACGTCGTCTCGTACCTCGACCGCGTCAACGTCGGCTTCGCGAAGCTGCAGATGTCCGACGACCTCGGGTTCAGCGAGGCGGCGTACGGCCTCGGCGCCGGTCTGTTCTTCATCGGCTACTTCCTCTTCGAGGTCCCCTCGAACCTGATGCTGCAGCGCGTCGGGGCCCGCGCCTGGATCGCCCGGATCATGATCAGCTGGGGTCTGGTCTCGGCGTCGTTCGTGTTCGTCACCAACGAGGCGATGTTCTACGTCCTCAGGTTCCTCCTCGGTGCCGCGGAGGCGGGGTTCTACCCGGGCGTGATCCTGTACTGCACCTACTGGTTCCCGTCCCACCGCCGTGCCCGGGTGATCGCGATGTTCATGTCCGCGATTCCGGTGGCCGGCATCTTCGGCAACCCGCTCTCCGGCTGGATCATGGACACGTTCCAGGGGGTGCGCGGCTGGGAGGGCTGGCAGTGGATGTTCCTGCTGGAGGCGATACCCGCCCTCGTCATCGGTGTGGTCACCCTGTTCTACCTCGACAACAGCGTGCGCGCCGCGAAGTGGCTCACCGACGAGGAGAAGGCCGTCGTCGAACGGGCGATCGCCGAGGACTCCGCCCACCAGACCGTGCACGGCCGGGTCTGGGACGCCTTCCGTGAGCCCAAGGTGTGGCTGATGTGCCTCATCTACTTCTGCTTCGTCATGGGGCAGTACGCCCTGACCTTCTGGATGCCCACGTTCGTCGAGTCCACCGGCATCGAGGGCAACCTCGCGATCGGGGTGCTCAGTGCCGTGCCGTTCCTGGCCGCGCTCGTCGCGATGAACCTCTTCGGGCGGTCGGCGGACAGGCGCCGTGAGCGCCGCTGGCACCTGATCGTGCCCAGCCTCATGGGCGCCGTCGGCTTCTCCCTGGCGGCGGGCTGGACCGGCTCGACCGTGCTGTCCCTGACCGCGCTCTCCTTCGCCGCGGCGGGCGTGCTGACGTGCGCGCCGCTGTTCTGGTCGCTTCCCACCGCGTTCCTCGGGGGCACCGCCGCGGCGGTCGGTCTCGCGGCGATCAACTCGGTGGGCAACCTCGCCGGCTTCGTCGGCCCCTACATGATCGGCGCGCTCAAGGACTCCACCGGCTCGACCTCGATCCCGATGTACGTCCTCGCGCTCAGCCTCGTCGTGGGCGCCGCCGCCGTGCTCACCACCGACAAGAATGTCGTCAACCGCTGACCGAACCGCCCAGTCCACCGACACAGTCCACTGACCGGGAACATCCTTCAGGAGCCAGCATGCCGAGGTTCGCCGCGAACCTGTCCATGATGTACACCGAGCACGACTTCCTCGACCGCTTCGCGGCGGCCTCGGCGGACGGCTTCTCGGCCGTCGAGTACCTCTTCCCCTACGCGTACGACGCCACCGAGCTCCGCCGCCGGCTCGACGACCACGGCCTGAGGCAGGTGCTCTTCAACGCGCCTCCCGGACTGTGGGACTCCGGGGAGCGCGGGATCGCGGCGCTGCCCGGCCGTGAGGCGGAGGTGCGCTCCGGGATCGCCCGGGCCCTGGAGTACGCGGCCGTGCTGGACTGCCCGCGCGTGCATGTGATGGCCGGGCTCGTATCGCCGGACGCGAGCCCGAAGGAGCGTGCCGAGCACCGCGACACCTACCTGGCCAACCTCGCCCGGGCCGCCGAGCAGGCCGCCGCGGCGGGCGTCGACATCCTCATCGAGCCGATCAACGGCCGCGACATGCCGGGCTACTTCGTGAACCGGCAGGCGGAGGCGCACGACGTCGTGCGGGAGGTGGGCGCCGCGAACCTCAAGGTGCAGCTCGACCTCTACCACTGCCAGATCGTCGAGGGCGACCTGACCACGACCCTGCGCCGTGACCTGCCGACCGGGCGGGTCGGGCATCTCCAGATCGCGGGGGTGCCCGACCGTCACGAGCCCGACCTGGGTGAGCTCAACGTGGGCCATCTGTTCGGCGTCGTCGACGAGTTGGGCTTCGACGGCTGGATCGGCTGCGAGTACCGCCCCCGTGCCGGTACGAGCGAGGGGCTCGGCTGGCTGAACGACTACCGAGGAAACGACCACCGAGGGAACGACCACCGAGGAGACAACGCATGAGGATCGTCATCACGGGTGGCTTCGGCTTCCTGGGACGACAGGTCGCCGGCGCACTGCTCAGGACGCGGACGTTCCGTGGTGCGCCGATCGACCGCCTGGTGCTCGCCGACCGGATCGTGCCGGCCGACGCGCGGGCGGTGGCCGACCCGCTCGTGGAGGTCGTGCGGGGCGACCTGGTCGACCGGCTCGACGAGCTGTTCGCGGAGCCGGTGGACGTACTGATCCATCTCGCCGCCGCGGTCTCGGCCGAGTGCGAGGCCGACTTCGACCTCGGTATGAGCGCCAACCTGGACACCACCCGCGCGCTCCTCGAAGCGGCCCGGGCCCAGTCGGCGGCCGGTGGACCGATGCCACGCGTGGTGTTCTCCAGCAGCGTGGCGGTCTACGGTTCCGACCCGGCGCTCCCGCTGCCGCCCGTGGTCAGCGAGTCGACGCTGCCCACGCCGCGATCGAGTTACGGGATCCAGAAACTGGTCTGCGAGCAGCTGATCGCGGACTACACCCGCCGTGGTTTCGTGGACGGGCGCGTCGCCCGCCTGATGACGGTGTCGGTGCGGCCTGGCAGGCCGAACGCGGCCGCCTCCGGCTTCCTGTCCGGCATCGTCCGCGAGCCGCTCGCGGGCCTGCCGGCCCTCTGCCCCGTGCGTCCCGACCTGCGGGTGGCCCTGGCCTCGCCACGACGAACGGTCGCAGGGATCCTGCGCGTCGCGGAAGCCGAGCGCGGCGCCGGGAAGGGGCGGCTCGACGGCGGACTGCCGGTCAACCTTCCGGCCCTCACGGTCTCGGTCGCCGAGATGCTCTCCACGCTGCGGCAGGTGGCCGGCGACAGCGTCGCCGACCTGGTGACGATCACGCCCGATCCCGGCGTCGAGGCCATCGTGGGCTCCTGGCCCTCCGTCTTCGACAACACGCGCGCCGCCGCGCTCGGCCTGGAGCCCGATCCGAGCTTCGCATCGGTGGTACGGGAGTACATCGACGACCACCCCGACGCCGTCCTGGCCGGCACACCAGGCCTCTAGGAAGCAGGTCTATAGACTGACAACCATGTTTTCCAAGGTGAGCGGTCCCGTCCGGCTCGCGGACCAGGTCGCCGCGCTGCTCTCGGAGGAGATCGAGTCGGGGCGGCTGGCCGAGGGCGACCAACTGCCCACCGAGGTGGCGCTGGTCAAGCAGCTGGGTGTCAGCCGCACGGTGGTCCGCGAGGCCCTGTCGCGGCTCCGCAACGCGGGGCTGGTCGAACCGCGCCAGGGTCTCGGCGTGTTCGTCCTGCCACGCCGCACCCGCCCGCTCGACCTGGAGGCCGAGGCCGCCGACACCAAGGCCAAGGTGCTGCAGATCGTGGAGGTCCGCCGCGGCATGGAGGGCGAGGCGGCCTATCTCGCCGCCACCCGCGCCACACCCCACGACCTGACCCATATGCGTCAGGCCCTGGACACGATCGACTCGGCGGTCGGGTCCGGCGGCGACGGCGTGGACGAGGATCTCGCCTTCCACCGGTCCATCGCCGAGTCGACCGGGAACACGGTGATGGTCGCGACGGTGCGCTATCTGGGCGAGGTGCTGCGCGGGGGCATCCGGGTCACGCGGGCGAACGAGGCACGACGGGACGACTTCATCGAGGCGGTCCGGCAGGAGCACCACGCCATCCTGGCCGCCATCGAAGCGGGGGACGCCGAGGAGGCCCGCGCCGCCGCTCGCCGTCATCTGCGGCATGCGGCCTCCCGGCTCCAGGACGCGGACGACGGGTTCTGGACGCGGACCGAGGACGTCGACGTGGACCTCGACGCCGCCCCCTGATCCTTGGCTCAGGGGGGTTTCGGTGAGGTGACCCACCCCAGTGACCTCTCGACGGCTCGCTGCCAGTTGTCGTACTCCGACTCCCGCCGCCCGGGGTCCATGTCGGGCAGCCACTGGGCGGCCCGGTGCCAGTTGCGGCGCAGGACCTCCAGGTCGGGCCAGTAGCCGGCAGCGAGCCCGGCGGCGTAGGCGGCTCCCAGGGAGACCGTCTCGGCGACCATGGGCCGCACCACGGGCACGTCGAGCACGTCGGCCACGAACTGCATGAGCAGGTTGTCCGCCGTCATGCCGCCGTCCACCTTGAGCTGCCTCAGCGGGACCGAGGAGTCGGCGTTCATGGCGTCGACGACCTCGCGCGTCTGCCAGCCGGTGGCCTCCAGGACGGCCCGGGCCAGATGCCCCTTGGTGATGTAGGAGGTGAGGCCGACGACGACACCGCGTGCGTCGCTGCGCCAGCGGGGCGCGAACAGTCCGGAGAAGGCGGGGACGATGTAGCAGCCGCCGTTGTCCTCGACGGTCAGCGCGAGGGTCTCGATCTCCGGCGCGCTGCTGATCAGTCCCAGACGGTCACGGAACCACTGGACCAGCGAGCCCGTGACGGCTATAGAACCCTCCAGGGCGTAGACCGGGGGCTGGTCCCCGATCTTGTACCCGACGGTCGTGAGGAGGCCGTGCCGGGAGGGCACGGCGTCGGTGCCGGTGTTGAGGAGCAGGAAGCTGCCGGTGCCGTACGTGCACTTCGCCTCGCCCGGGGAGAAGCAGGTCTGGCCGAACAGAGCGGCCTGCTGGTCGCCGAGGGCTGCCGTGATGCGCACACCGGGGACGACCGAGCGGGCCTCGCCGTACCGCTCGGCGGACGACCGGATCCCGGGCAGCATGGCGCGGGGCACCCCGAAGAACGACAGGAGCTCCTCGTCCCAGGTGAGCGTACGGATGTTCATCAGCATGGTGCGGCTCGCGTTGGTGACGTCGGTGATGTGCAGGCCGCCGTCCACGCCCCCGGTGAGGTTCCAGATCAGCCAGCTCTCCATCGTGCCGAACAGCACCTCACCGTCCCTGGCACGCTGTTCCAGCCCGTTGACATGGTCGAACAGCCAGCGGATCCGCAGCGCCGAGAAGTAGGTCGAGGGGGGAATGCCGCACCGTTCGAGGAAGAACTCCTCTCCGGGGCGCTTCTTGAGTTCCTCGACGAGCGGTGCCGTGCGGGTGTCCTGCCAGACGATCGCCCGTCCCAGCGGTACGCCCGTCCGCCGGTCCCAGAGCACCGTCGTCTCGCGCTGGTTTGCGAGACCCACGCCTGCCACGTCGTCCACTCCGGCACCGGCGTCGGACAGGGCCTCGGGCACGATGCGCCGCAGGTTGCGCCAGATCTCGACGGCGTCGTGCTCGACCCATCCGGGCCTGGGGAAGTGCTGCTGGTGCGCCCGCTGGACGACGGACACCATCCGCCCGTGGTGGTCGAACAGGATGCATCGGGTGGAGTTGGTGCCCTGGTCGATGGACAGTACGTACCGTTCAACCATGATCGGGTCTGCCTTCCGAGGTGTCGGGGAGGCGGTGGGACTACCAGCGAGTCGCTCCCAGGTCTCTGGAGATCGCCCGCGCGGCCTCGCGGAGCAAGGTGATCAGATGGGGCCGGGGCCGGCCCTGGCCGTGGCAGACCCTCTCGATCGGGCCGGACAGTCCGATGGCGCCCACCACGAGGCCGCCGTGTCCCCGGATGGGCGCGGCGACGGCGGCCTCCCCCATGCTCATCTCCTGGACCTCGGCGGCCCATCCGACGTCGCGGATCTCGGCGAGTGCCCGGTTCAGCTGCTCCGGGGTGGCCAGGGTGTGCCGCGTGTAGGCCTCCAGCCCGGACTCCAGGGCCGAATCGAGGGGCGCGGTCCCGAAGGCCAGCAGGATCTTGCCGAGCGAGGAGGCGTGGAGCGGCAGCAGCGAGCCGACGTCCAGGGTCTGCAGGGTGTCGTCGGGGCGGAACACGTGGTGGACGACGAGGACCCTGCCCTCCAGGGGTGTGCCCAGGCGGACGGCCTCCCCGCTGCGGGCGGCGAGGGCGTCGGCCCAGTTGATGGAGCGCGACCTCAGCTCGTTGACGTCGAGGTAGCTGGTTCCGAGGTGCAGCAGGGCGGCCCCGAGCTGGTACTTTCCGGTCGCGGCGTCCTGTTCCACGAAGTCCACGTGCTGGAGTGTGCGCAGAATGCCGTGGGTGGTGCCCTTCGCGAGTCCGAGTGAGGCCGCCACCTCGCCGAGTCCGAGCCGACGCGGTCCCCCGGCGAGCAGACGCAGGATCGCCGCCGCCCGTTCGATCGACTGGACCGGTCCGGCCATGAGGCGAGCCTATTACCGCCATGGCGGTAACGCGTGACGGACAGGTGGGGCCGGGGCCGAGGGAGGAACGCGACGTTCGGCAATGGCGACCGACGTTCATTGACCCGGCCCCGCGGTGCTGCCTAGCGTGCGATGTGGCCCGGCACAGCGCGCTGAGGCCCGCGACCGGCGGACAGCGCTCACCCGGAGGAGGGCATGATGGCGGTACAGCTCAATACGAGGCTGGGGGACAGGGTCGAGCACGTCTGTACCCTGCCGCCCGCCCCTGGGGCCGTCTCGGCCGTGCGCCGGCGGGCCGGAGCGGTGCTCGCCCACTGGAACGTGTGCCCGCAGATCGTCGAGGACTCGCTCCTGGTGGTCTCGGAGCTGCTGACCAACGCAATCGTCCACGCCCTGCCCCCGGCGGTACTGCGGCTGGCCTGGGCACGGAGCGAAGGGCTCGGCACCCTGCGCGTCGAGGTCACCGACGCGGGACCCGTCCGCCCGAGGGGGCAGGCGCCGGAGGGGATCGACCCGGACGAGCACGGCCGGGGCGAGGAGATCGTCCACGCACTGGCCACCCGGCACGGCATTCACGTCCACGCCGGCGGGGTGACCCGCTGGGCCGACCTCGTCACGGCATGAGCGTGCGCCGGGCACGCGGCGCGGACAAGGACCAGGACTAGAGACCAGGGCCAGGGCCAGGGCACCAAGAGGGGACAGCTCTTCACCGCCGGGAGGCGCGGGACCCCGCTTGCCCACCCCGACAGTCAGGGGGCGGACAAGCGGGCTGTGCGGTCTGGTGCTCAGCGCAGGCGATAGGCGCGCGTCACCGTGTACTCGGCGGTGTTGCCGTCCGTGTCGGTCAGCTTCGCCCGCAGGGTGGCGAAGCCGTCGCCGCGTGGGTTCAGCACCTCGGCCCGCCAGCGGGCGGGATTTTTGGTCCTGCGTACGTCCACGTCGGTCCAGGTGGCGCCGTCGTCGTACGACACCTCGACCGTGAGGCCGCGCACCCGGGACTCGGGCGCGCCGGGTTGCCGTTGCAGGACGACGGGCAGGAGCATCCGGTGACCGGCCCGCGCCGAGTTGTCCAGGCGCAGCTCGGGCGTGAACCGGATGGCCGTCACCGGTAGCGAGGTCCAGTCGTCGCCGCTGGTGTGAGCCGACCGGAAGGTCCACGCCGCCCGAACGGATGTCGAGGTGGTGTACCCCTGACCGCCGCGGTCCACGGAGGTCTCCAGGCGGTAGGAGTCCTCCGCTGCGGGCACGGGGCCCTGCGCGTCGTAGAACGGGTAGGGCACGTCGGCGAGCAGCCTGCCGTCGCGGTAGAGCCGGGTGTGGCCGGAGTCACCGAGGGAGAAACCCGTGTGGCCCGGATCCTGGTCGGCGAACGGCGGCGTGTGGAACATCAGCGTGTCCCCTCGGCGCCGCACACTGGCGTAGGTCCGTGACCGCTGGTCGGCGAAGCTCGGGCCGAGCGGGCCGTTGCCCCAGCGGAGCTCGTCCTTGCCGCCCGCCTTCAGGGTCAGGGGCGCTCCCCACTGCTGGAACTCGCTCTGACCCAGCGAGTTGAGCCGGTTGAAGACCAGGTGCCACTCGACCCCGCGCGCCGAGTAGTACACGGTGCGCCTGCCGGTCGCGCGGAACTTGATGTTGGGGCTCGCGGCGCTGCCTCCCTCGGGCGGGAACGCGTAGGTCCACAGGGCGCCCGTGTGCTCGTCGGCCCGGTCGTTGTGGAAGACGTGCGTGACCTTCGTCAGGTCGCCGCGCCCGGCCCGCGCGCGGAAGTCGGTGAGGAAGCGGCCGCGCACCACCCAGGCCAGCTCGTAGTCGTACGGGGTGTCGGTGAAGGTGCCGTCGGCTGCCTGTCGCGCCCAGGAACTGCGCACCACGGAGGTGAGGGTGCCGGCGTCCGCGGGCAGGGGACCCGCGTCCCTGCCCAGGTCCGCGGTCTGGAGCCGTGCGAAGGAGCCCGCCGACACCAGGGACGAGACGCTCGCGCCCGAAGGGGCGGTCCGCACGGTGCCGACACTGGCCAGGGCGCTGGTCGCCCCCTTGCGGGGGGAGGCCACGGTGACGGGGGTTCCCTTGCGGGCGTCGAGCACGACCGTGTCCGCGCCGGTGACCCTGCTCAGGGGCTGGACCACCATGGTGTGGTCGTAACTCCCGTCCGCGGCGGCGGTCGCCACGTGGACGTCCAGGTGGTAGCGGCCGGGGCGCACGTCGATCGTCCCGGTGCCGCTCGGGACGTAGAGGTTGCGCCCCTCACCGCGGTCGATGTCGAGGAGCGTCACGAAGCTGCCGGCGGCGGGAGCACCATTACGGTCCAGGACCTTGACGGTCAGCGGGTGGGACTCGTGTGCCCTGGTGACCGCGAAGACGCTGCGCACGGTCGTGTCGGCCGCCTGGGCGAGGACGGCACCCGAGAAGAGACCGGTGGCGCTGTCCACGCGGGTGTCGGCGGTGAGTACGGCCTCGGCCCGGCCTCCGGCGGGGACGGTGAGCCGGGCCGGGCTGACCGTGAACAGGCCGTCGGGCGCCGCCTCGCCGTCCGGTCCCGTGGCGGTCGCGGTGAGGTCGAGGGTGACGTCCGAGGTACCGGAGTTGCGGTAGGTCAGGGTCCTGGTGAGCGGCTGGTCGTCGTCGTGCGGCCAGGACGTGGTGCCCAGCGACAGGCTCGGCGGGGTGACGGTGACGCCCTGGCCGACGGCGCGGCCCACGTCCACGCGGCCGGCGCCCTGGGCGTACGGGCTCACGGTGGGATGGGGTTTCGCCGAACCCATCAGCGCGTCCTTGAGGCGTTCCCCGGTCCAGTCGGGGTGCTGCTGGGCGAGGAGCGCGGCGGCGCCCGCGACGTGCGGGGTGGCCATGGAGGTGCCGGACAGCGACGCGTACGCCTTGTCGCCGTCAAGGGGTTCGAGGTCGCTGTCCTTGGAGCGCGCGGCCACGATCGCCGAGCCGGGCGCGGTGATGTCCGGCTTGATCGCCCCGTCCCCGACGCGCGGCCCGCGGCTGGAGAAGTCCGCGAGTGCGTCGTCGGCGTCGACCGCGCCGACGGCGAGTGCGGCGTCGGCGCTGGCGGGGGTGCCGACGTCCTGCTCTCGGCCGGTGTTGCCCGCGGCGACGGCGAAGAGCGTCCCGTACGTGGCGCTGAGCGTGTTGACGGCCTCCTCCAGCGGGTCGATGCCCGGGGAGTCGGTGCCGCCCAGGCTCATGTTGACCACGCGGGCGCGCGGGGCGGCCCATTCCATGCCGGCCAGGATGGCCGACTCCTCGCAGTCGCGGTCCACGCAGACCTTGCCGACGAGGAGGGAGGCGCCGGGGGCGACGCCGGTGTACCTGCCGCCGGAGGCGGCACCGTCGCCCGCGATGATCGACGCCACGTGGGTGCCGTGACCGACGAGGTCGGTGGTGTCGGGCGCGGTGGTGAAGTTCTCCTTCTCGGCGACGCGTGGCGCGACGTCCTGGTGGGTGTCGTCGATGCCGGTGTCGAGGACGGCGACCTTGACGCCGGTGCCGGTGTACCCGGCCTGCCAGGCGGTGGGGGCGCCGATCTGCGGCACGCTGACGTCGTCGCTGACCCTCAGCTTCGCGTCCAGCCAGACGCGGGAGACACCGGTGGTGAGCCGCCGCTCGCCGCTGTCCGCGGCGCGCTCGGTCAGCTGTGACCAGAGCGGGGCGGCGGCGCCTCGGGCGGGCCGTACGGCTGCCATGCGCAGCCCGGGGACGGTACGGGTCAGGTGGGCTCCCGCCTTGCGCACGTCGTCCCGTAATCGCTGCGAACTGCCTTGCCGGGCCCGGTACTTGACGATGAGTGGTGCGCCCTGAGCGCTGTCGTAGCCGGCCTCGGCCAGCGCGGTCACGTCGAACAGACGGCGGTCGAGGGCGCCCGAGGCGACGAGGGCGAGGGCGTCGTCGGGGACGACGTACTGGTGCCCGGAGTCCTCGTAGCGCGTGAAGGCGAGGCGGTCGCGGCCCTCGCCCGGGGTGACGGAGACGGTGTCACCGGCGAGGGCGACCTGGTCGCCGGTCAGCAGGGTGACGGTGCGGGAGGTCGTGGCGGCGCGGGACGGGTCGGTGCCGGACTTCCACGAGGAGCCATTGGCAGGGGCGGCGGGTGCGGATGCTGCTGCGGACGGGGCCGGTCCGGGTTGCACGCTCAGGGCGAGCGTGAGCAGGACAAGGCAACCCGCCGCGCGTCTTCTGCGGGGCAAGCATTCCTCCTGGTGGGGCCGGAGCGAACTCACATTTTTGTCGTGCGCATGAAAAGTACCAACGGTAACTCCCGTGCCGCCACAGCGCCTTCACGAGCGAGGCGAGCGGGTGTGGGCGCGTACGGGCGCCTGTTGCGGCGTGGTGACACAGGGGACGCAGCTGTGACACGGGCGGGCACAACGGGTGCGGGGGGTGGCGGGTCGTAGAAGGCGTGAGTGTGACCGACCGTCACACACGACCGATGACCACCATGGGGGAATCATGAACATCCGTGCTCGAGGTACCCGACGTGCCGTGGCCGCCGCGGCTGCCGTGGCGGCCGGAGTCGCCGTCGCCGTGTCCGCCGTCCCGGCGTCCGCCGCGTCGGCTTCCGACACCTCTCGATGGCTGGAACCGGGTGAGCTGCCGCCGCACCCGACGTCGCCCTGGTACGCCGGTCCCGTCACGGCCACGCAGCCCAACCCGCTGCCGGCCTGCGGGGGCGCCCCGCTGCCGTCGATCGCGAGCCACCGCAGGTACTGGACCGAGTACGACACCAACGCCCTGCAGGTGACGGTGGAGGAGAGCACCGTGCAACGCGCCAAGGACTTCGCCGCCCTGCTGCGCAAGGACCTCGCCGGCTGCGCGGAGAAGCTGATGCAGAGCGACCCCGAGGTCACCGCTACCGAGAAGTACTACGGCAAGCTGAACGTGGAGGAGGGCGCGTACGTCTACGGGATCCACACCACGCACGCCTGGGTGGGGACGTCCGACATCAGCCTGTACTCGGTCGGCCGGGACGGCAGGACCGTGACACTCGTCAGGTGGGCACAGATGGGCAACTTCCAGCACGCCCAGGTCGACGACTTCAAGAACACCACCGTCACGGCCGTGAACAAGCTCAACTGAGCAGCTGATCAACGCCGGCGCTGCGGCCAGGCACCATGCCCGCAGCGCCGGCACCAGTTGGGCCGCTACCCCAGGTCGACCTGGAACACCTTGTCCGCGCCGTCCGGCTCGCCCCCGTTGTTGTCGGCGTTGGTGGTGGACAGCCACAGGGCGTTCTTGCCGGGGAGCTGTTCCACCGTGCGGAGCCGGCCGTACTGGCTGGTGTAGTACGCGACGGGGGTGCCCGCGCTGGTGCCGCTGACCGGGATGCGCCACAGCCGCTCGCCGCGCAGTGCCGCCATGTAGAGGGCGCCGTCGGCGTAGGCGACCGCGCTCGGGGAGGCCTCGCTGACGGTCCACTGGCGTTTGGGGCTGGTCATGCCGGAGGTCGAGCAACTGCCCTCACAGACCGGCCAGCCGTAGTTCTTTCCGGACTCGATCAGATTGAGTTCGTCGTACTTGCTGTTGCCGAACTCGGCCTCCCACAGCCTGCCTTGAGCGTCCCAGGTGATGCCCTGGGGATTGCGGTGGCCCAGGGAGTAGACGAGGGTGCCGAACGGGTTGCCGGGCGCGGCCTTGCCGTCCGTCGTCATCCGCAGGATCTTGCCGTTGAGGGAGTTCTTGTCCTGGGCGAGGTCACTGTTCTGCGCGTCGCCCGTGGTGGCGTAGAGGTAACCGTCCGGGCCGAACTTCACGCGTCCGCCGTTGTGGTACTTGTTCTTGGCGATGCCGGTCACGAGGACCTTGTAGCCGCTGAGCGAGGAACCGTCGTACGTCATGCGGACGATGCGGTTGTCGTTCGCCGCCGAGTGCATGAGGTAGACGTAGTGGTCGCTGTTCCAGTTCGGCGAGACGGCTATGCCGAGGAGGCCGCCCTCGCCGTTGGTGGTCACGACGTTGGGCACCGTGCCGACCTGGGTCCTGGTGCCGGACTGGGTGAGCTTGAAGACCTTGAACGAGTCCCGTTCGGTGAGGAGCGCCGACCCGTCGGGCAGCCAGCTCAGGCCCCAGGGCACGGTCCAGCCGGACGAGACGGTGCGGATGGCCGAGGGGACGGAGTCGATGCCGCTGCCGGTTCCTCTCTCGCCGCGTGCCGTGGCGTTTCCGGTGCCGGCCGCCGCGCCGAGCAGACCGGCGGCCAGCGCCACAGCGGTCGCCGCCGCGGTCAGGGCAGGGGACAGACGTCTTGCGGTGTTGTGGGGATGACTTGCCATGCGAACGGCTCCTCGTGTGGGGGAACAGGCGCCTTGACGGGTAGTTGACGAGACGTCAGCTGACCGAGAAGGTAGGAGGTGTGCGACGACGGGTCAAGGAGAGATAGAGCCAAAGGTCCGTACCACCCATGCGATCCGAGAGACCATCACCACTTCATCAGGCGCTTTGCCGACACGTTCGGCGACATGTCCGGCGACGGTGGATCCTGGCTCGCCATTTCACACCCGGATAGATCGGAGCACCTTCTGGCTGCCCCATTGACCCGTCAGGCCTCGCTCGCGATGCTGCAACAGAGCGCGAGTCGACCAGGAGCGCCTGTCCCCCACACAGAAAGGCAGCTCTGCTCATGACCGAATCCGTACAGCAGGCAGTGGAACACCAGGCCCAGGCCGGCGACGAGGAGTCGCCGGTGTGGCAGACCCCCGACTACGTGGTCGTCGATACCGCACTGGAAGTCACCGCCTACGCCCTGAGCAACCGTTAGCCCGCCGCCGTGCTGCTGCAGGTGCTCGGCACCGCGGCGGGCGGCGGAGTTCCCCAGTGGAACTGCGCGTGCCCCGGCTGCTCCGGGGCACGCGCCCACCCGCACTGGCGCCGCCGCCACGCCTCGCTCGCCGTACAGGCGTCCCAGGACCGCTGGTACCTCGTCAACGCCACCCCGGACATCGGGGACCAGATCGAGGACTGCCCGGCACTCCACCCCGGCCCCGGATCGCGGCGCACGCCGATCGCCGGGCTGGTCCTGACCGACGCGGAACTCGACCACACCCTCGGCATCGCCCGGCTGCGCGAAGCCGGTGCCGGCGGCCTGGAGCTGCTCTCCACGGGCCCCGTGCGCGAGGCGTTGCTCACCCGGCTGCGGCTGGAAGCCGTCATCGGGCCGTACACCCCGCTCAGCTGGCGCGAGCTGCCCCGCGAGCGCCCCGAACCCCTCACCGCGGACTCGGCGGACTCGGCGGTCTCGATCAGCGCGATACCCGTCTCGGGCAAACGCCCACGGTACGCGGCGGACTCACCGGGTTCCGGCGAGGATCCCTGGGTCGTCGCCCTGCGCCTGACGGACCGCGCCACCGGAACCACCGCGATCTACGCCCCGGCACTGGCGGCCTGGCCGGAGGCCCTGCGGTCGGCCGTCGCGGAGGCCGACTGCGTGATCGTCGACGGTACGTTCTGGGACGACGAGGAGCCTCGGCGCACGGGCATCTCCACCCGCACCGCGACCGGCATGGGGCATCTCCCGATCGACGGACCGGGCGGCACCGCGGAGCTCCTGGAACCGCTGAACGCCCGCTGCCTCTACACCCACCTGAACAACACCAACCCCCTCGTCGACCCCGGCGCGCCGCAGCACAAGCGGCTGGCCGACCGGGGTATCGAGGTGGCCGCCGACGGAATGGTGATCGATCTGTGAGCACCGGCACGGAAACCCCCACGGCATCGGCAACGGCAACCGCCACGGCCTTCGAGGACCGGCTGAGGGCCGTGGCCCGGGACCGCTACCACGACCGCCACCCCTTCAACGTACGGATGCACCAGGGCGAGCTGACCCCGGACGAACTGCGCCGCTGGATCCTCAACCGCTTCCACTACCAGCGCCACATCCCCGTCAAGGACGCTTTCGTCCTCGCCAAGCTGGAGACCCCGCGGCTGCGCCGCATGTGGCTGCGGCGGATCGAGGAGCACGACGGCCGGGCCGAGGGCGAGGGCGGCATCGAGCGGTGGCTGAGACTGGGTGAGGCCGCGGGACTCGACCGTGCCCGGCTGCTGTCCGGCGAGGAGGTGCTGCCCGGCGTACGGCTGGCGGTGGACGGATACGTCAACTTCTGCCGGCTCCGCTCCCCGCTGGAAGCCGTCGCCGCGTCCCTCACCGAGCTGTCCGCCCCGGGCATCATGCGCACCCGTATCGCCGCCTTCGAACGCCACTACCGCTGGATCGACGCCGACGGGCTCGCGTACTTCCGTTCCCGCGAGAGCCAGGGCCGCCAGGACAGCGGGGAGGCACTGGGTCTCGTCCTGGAGTGGGCGCGCATCGAGGCCGAACAGGAGCGTGCCGTGGCGGCCCTCGCCTTCAAGTGCGACGTGCTGTGGTCGCTGCTCGACGCGATCGACCGCTACGACGGAAAGGAGCGGCTGTGAGCGGGCGGGCGGTGAGCGGGCGTGCGGTGAGCGGGCGTGCGGTGAACGAGCCGGCCGTGAACGAGCCGATCGCCGCAGAATGGCGGCCGGCCCTGGCCCGCTCGGTCGTGCTCCGTCACGACCGGGTGCGCGGGGCGGACCTGCTGGTGCTGCCCGAACGCGTGGTGGTCCTCAGCGGACGGGCGGTGGAGGTCCTCCGGCTGTGCGACGGCCACCGGCGGGTCGGCGAGATCGTCGACGAGCTGGCGGCCCGCTTCCCCGGCGCGCCCGTGGCGGACGAGGTACCCCGGTTCCTCGGCCGCGTACGCGAGGAGGGCTGGCTGCGATGACGAGCCCACCGAACCCACCGAGCCCGTCCGCGCCCTGGGCCCTGCTGGCCGAACTCACCCACGGCTGCCCACTCCACTGTCCCTACTGCTCCAACCCGCTCGAACTCGCCGGGCGTTCCCGTGAACTCTCCACCGAGGAGTGGGAGGACGTGCTGCGGCAGGCCGCGGAGCTCGGCGTCGTCCATACTCATCTCTCCGGTGGTGAGCCCCTGCTCCGCCGCGATCTCGCGGCCATCGTCGCGGCGGCCGAGTCGGCCGGGATCTACACCCAGCTGGTCACCAGCGGGAGCGGGCTGAGCGCGTCGAGACTGTCGGCGCTCGTGTCCGCCGGGCTGCGCAGCGTCCAGTTGTCGGTGCAGCACGCGGATCCGGCGGCGTCCGACCGGATCGCCGGGAGGCGGTCCTTCGCGGCGAAGGAGCGGGCCGCCGCTGTCGTACGTGACGCGGAGCTGCCGCTGGGCCTCAATGTCGTCCTGCACCGCGACAACCTCGACGCCGTCGACGCCATCGTGGACCTCGGCGTGGCGTGGGGCGCCGAGCGGATCGAGCTGGCCAACGTCCAGTTCTACGGGTGGGCCCTGCGCAACCGCACCACCCTGCTGCCCACGCGCGACCAGCTTTCGCGCGCCCGGGAGGTGGTCGAGCGCCGGCGGAGGCAACTGGCGGGCACCACCGAACTGGTGTGGGTGGTTCCGGACTACTTCGACGGCGTGCCGAAGCCCTGCATGGGCGGCTGGGGGGCGGTGTCGCTGACCGTCGCCCCCGACGGCGGCGTCCTGCCGTGCCCCGCGGCGGGGACTCTGCCGGACCTGGAGACACCGAACGTACGCGACCGGTCCCTGGAGTGGATCTGGCACAGTTCACCGGCCTTCAACCTGTATCGCGGCACCGAGTGGATGAGCGGGCCGTGCACGGGCTGCCCCCGTCGCGAGACGGACTTCGGCGGCTGTCGCTGTCAGGCCCACGCGCTCACCGGGGACGCCGCCCGCACCGACCCCGCGTGCGCGCTGTCCCCGGACCACGCCCTCGTACGCGCCCTGGCGGAGACCCCGCCTCCCGACGAGCCCTCGTCCGCCGGCGCTCCGCGTTACGTCTATCGCGGCCTCCGAACGGCACGCCGCGAACCAACCACGGACGGAACGGACCAGCCACTGAACGAGCCAGGGACCGCACGGACCAGGAACTGAACGGGCCAGGAACTGAACGGACCGGCCGTGCCCGTCACGTGGCGCCCGCCCCACGCACCGTCAGTCCGTGTCGTCGTCCTCCTCCTCCACGGGAGGCGTGAAGGCGCGCAGCCACCGCTCGGTCTGGGCGACATGGGCCTGGGCCGCGCCGGCCGCGGCGACGGGGTCGTGGTCGGCTATGGCGGTGGCCAGCACCCGGTGGTCCTCGTCGCTCTTGCGGCGCAGTTCGGGGCCCTCGGGGAGGGTGAAGACCTGGTACTTGCGGGAGCGGGCGCGGAACACCGACAGCAGTGAGGCCAGGGTGGGGTTGCCGCCGATCCGGGCGATCTCCGAGTGGAACCGGTGGTCGAGTTCGGAGGCCTTGGTGGGATCGCCGGTGGCCTCCATGGCCTCGATGAGCGAGAAGAGCGTCCCCACCTCCTCCGGGGTGCAGCGGGCCGCGGCCTGGGCGGCGACATGGGCCTCCAGCACCCGCCGGATCTCGTAGACCTCCAGCAGGCCGGACAGCGGCAGGAGTTCCAGGGTCAGCGAGAGGCTGCCGATGACGTCCTCCGGCCTGAGCTGGGAGACGTACGTGCCGGAGCCGTGCCGCGGCTCGATCACTCCCAGGGCGGCGAGCATCCGCACGGCCTCGCGCAACGAGCCTCGCGACACGCCGAGTTCCTCGCAGAGGTCGCCCTCGGGCGGGATGCGTTCCCCCGCGGCGAGGCGACCCGTGGCGATCATGTGCCGTAGGCCGTGGAACGCCTTGTCGACTGCGGACATCGATCTCCTCCCCTGGCGGGCCCGTGGCACGGCCAGGACCCTTCCCGGTGCACTGTACCGAGGTCCGGTCATCAGATGTCTCCCCCGTATCGAACGCGAGTCATCTGATGACTTTTCCTTGCAGGGCTCTTGTAGGCCTGAAAACGACGTGCCAGCATCCAAGTCATCATACGTCTCCCGGCGCAGGATCTGATGTCCGACTGATGTCCTGACTGATGTCCTGATACGCGCCGGGGCGCCCCGTGCGGCAGAAGTGGAGTCTTGTGAGCGAGACCGAGGTCACCACCGCGCCCAGCCCCCTGCTGCTGGCGAACGGACGGCCCGCCGACCGGGCCTGGTCCCTGGACCCCGCCCTGCGGCACCTGAACCACGGTTCGTTCGGGGCGGTCCCCCTGGTGGCACAGGAGCGGCAGAACCAGCTGCGCGCGGAGATGGAACGCTCCCCCGTGGTGTGGTTCCCGGCGCTGCCGCCACGGCTCGCCGCCACCCGGGTCGACCTCGCGGCCTTCCTCGGGGCCGCCCCCGACGATCTCGCCCTGGTGCCGAACGCGAGCGCCGGCGCCAGCGTCGTGTACGCCTCCCTCACCCGCCGTCGCGGCGGGGAGATCCTCGTCACCGACCACGGATACGGGGCCGTGACCATGGGCGCCGAGCGCCTGGCCCGGCGCTGGGGCGGCCGGGTCCGTACGGCCGAGGTACCGCTGGACGCGGACGAGCGGCAGGCGTACGAGGCCGTGATCGCCGAGGTGAGCGACGCCACCGACCTCGTCGTCGTCGACCAGATCACCTCACCCACGGCGCGCCTGATGCCGGTCGAGCTGATCGGCGCGGAGCTGCGCCGGCGTGGCATCCCGTTCCTCGTGGACGCCGCTCACGCCCCCGGTCTCCTCGACGCCCCGCTCGCCGGTGCGACGGGCGGCACGTGCGACTTCTGGGTCGGCAACCTCCACAAGTGGGGCTGCGCACCGCGCGGCACCGCGGCGCTGGTCGCCGGCGGCCCCTGGCGGGATCAGCTCTATCCGCTGATCGACTCGTGGGGCGCCCCCGATCCGTACCCCGACCGCTTCGACCAGCAGGGCACGCTGGACGCCACCTCCTATCTGGCGGCGCCGACGGCACTCGACTTCATCGAGCGCGCCTGGGGCTGGGACACCGCCCGCCGCTACATGGACGACCTGGCCGGCTACGCCGAGCACGTCATCGGCGCCGCGTTCGCCGAGAAGACCGATGCCGGCGAGATGACCGATGGCGGCGGCCGGGTGGACGTCGGCATGCCCGTGCCCGGCATGCGGCTGGTGCGGCTGCCCCCGGGCCTCGGGGCCACCCGCGTCGAGGCCGACGCGCTGCGCGACCGGGTGGCCCTGGAGCTGGGCGTGGAGGCGGCCTTCACCAGCTTCGGCGGCGTCGGCTATCTGCGGGTGTCCGCCCACGTCTACAACACCGCCGCCGACTATGAGTACTTCGCCGAGGCCTGCGTCCCCGTCCTCGGCGACTGGGCCCGCGCGGCCCGCGAGCAGCACGGCACGCCGTAGCCGCTCACCACAGCACGCCCCTCCCCTCCACCGAAGAGGTCAGCACGATGAGAAGAAGGACGGCAGCCCTCGCCACAGCAGCCGCGCTGGTCCTGACCGGCTGTTCCACCATGAGTCCCGGCGGCAGTGCCGGCGGCGCGGTCACCCTGACCATGGTCGAAAGCCTCACCAACCCCGCTCGCACCGATCTGCTCAAGGGCCTGATAGGCGACTTCGAGAAGCAGAACCCCAAGATAAAGGTCAATCTGATCTCGCCGCCCACCGAGCAGGCCGACCAGAAGATCCAGCAGATGCTCCAGTCCGGCACCGGCGTGGACACCCTGGAGGTACGCGACACCACCGTCGGCCCCTGGTCGAACAACGGCTGGCTCTACGACATGAAGAAGGACCTGACGGGCTGGAAGGGCTGGCAGGCCATGACGGAGAACGCCGTCAAGGCCTCGAAGGACGCCGACGGCAAGACCTACTTCATCCCGTACGGCTTCTACGGGCTGAGCCTCTTCTACCGCACCGACCTGATCAAGAAGGCCGGCTTCAGCGAGCCCCCGGCCACCTGGGAGGACCTGCTGAAGCAGGCCACCGCCATCCAGGACCCGGCCAAGCGCCAGTACGGCTACGCCTTCCGGGGCGGGGCCAACGCCAACGGCAACGCCTCCGCGATCATCGAGGCCTACGTCGCCGACGACGTCGACCCCGCCAACGGGTTCAAGCTCAAGGACGGGAAGACGATCTTCTCCGCTCCGGGGGCACTCGACGCGATGGAGACCTACCTCAAGCTGTTCAAGAAGGCCTCGCCCAAGTCGTCGGTCTCCTGGGGCTATCCGGAGATGGTCGAGGGCTTCTCCAACGGCTCCACGGCCTTCCTGCTCCAGGACCCCGAGGTGATCGCCACGGTCTCGGAGTCCAAGTCGATCACGAAGAGCCAGTGGAACACCGCCCCGCTGGTGGCCGGTCCCTCCGGCAAGACCGTGCAGCCGCTGGCCACCGCCGGGTGGGGCGTCGCCAAGGGCAGCAAGCACAAGGCCGAGGCGGTCAAGCTGGTCGAGTTCCTGTCCCAGGGCGAGGCGTCCACGAACTTCACCAAGAAGAACAGCCTGGTGCCGATCCTCAAGTCGGCGACCGAGGACCCCTTCTACAAGACGGGCCCCTGGTCCAGCTACGTCACCATGACGCAGCACCCGGAGAAGTACCTCGTCGTCACCCAGCCGCGCGGTGTCTCCTGGTGGACCGAGTGGCAGCAGAAGGCAGACGCCGACGTGCAGAAGATGATCCTCGGCAAGCTGACGCCCAAGGAGCTGCTGGCCGACTGGGACGGGTACTGGACGGCGAAGTGGAAGCAGGCATGACCGCCTCGTCCACCACGACGACGCGACCGGAGCCGGGGCGCCCTTCCCGCAAGGGGGGTGCCCCGCCCGGCCACGGGGGCGGAACGGGCCGCCGCAGGCGGGAGTTCACCACCCGGCGCGGGTTGCTCATCGCCGCCTTCATGGCGCCGGCCGCGGTCTTCGTGGCGGTCTTCACCTACTACCCCATGATCGCGGGAAGCCAGATGGCGTTCCGCAACTGGAAGCTGACCGACCTGACCGACACCTCCTGGGTGGGCTTCAAGAACTTCCGCGAGGTGTTCGCCGATCCGGCCTGGGGCACGGTGCTGGCCAACACCGCTCTGTGGGTGGTGGGTTCGATCGTCCCGCAGCTGGTGATCGGCTTCGCGCTCGCCCTGTGGCTGCGCCGGCACTTCCGGTTCCGCGGCCTCTACCAGGCGCTGATCTTCTTCCCCTGGGCGATCTCCGGGTTCCTCATCGGCATCCTGTTCCGCTGGATGTTCAACAGCGAGTTCGGTGTCGTCAACGACCTGCTGCAGAAGGCCGGGCTGATCGACCAGCCGATCGCCTGGCTCGCCGATCCGGACAAGGCGATGATCGCCGTGCTCGTCGCCAACACCTGGTACGGCGTCACCTTCTTCGCGATCATGATCCTGGCCGCGTTGCAGTCCATCCCCGACGAGCTGTACGAGGCGGCGGCGCTGGACGGCGCGGGCAAGGTGCGCACGCTGTTGCAGATCACCATCCCGTACATCCGCACCACGCTCGCCCTCACCGTGCTGCTGCGGGTCATCTGGATCTTCAACTTCCCCGATCTGATCTTCGGGATGACCGGCGGCGGCCCCAACAACGAGACACAGATCGTGACCACCTGGATGATCCGGATCACTCAGCAGGGCGACTACGGCCAGGCCTCGGCCCTCGGCCTCCTGGTGGTCGCCGGGCTGCTGCTGTTCGCCACGTTCTTCCTGCTGGCCACGCGCGAGAAGCGAGGGGTGAGGTCGTGATCGGCAAGGAGAGCGCGGCCGGACGGGCCGCGCGGTTCACCTTCCTGGGGATGTGGCTGGTCTTCACGGTCTTCCCGCTGTACTGGATCGCCGTCACCTCGCTGAAGGCACCGGGCGACATCTTCCGCTTCCCGATCGCCTACTGGCCCGAGCACTTCTCGCTGGAGAACTACACCGACCTGTTCTCCAAGGCCGACTTCGGTGTCTACCTCACCAACAGCCTCCTCGTCTCGACCGTCGCGGGCGCGGTGGCCACGGCGATCTCGATGCTGTCGGCGTACGTACTGGCGCGGTTCGAGTTCCGTACCAAGTCCGCGCTGCTGATGGCCGCGCTGGTCACCCAGATGATCCCCTCGTTCATCGCGCTGGGGCCGCTGTACCTGCTCATGACCGACCTCCGGCTGGTCGACAACCGCCTCGGGCTCATGCTCGTCTACATCGCCGTGTGCATCCCGTTCTGCACGGTGATGCTGCGCGGCTTCTTCGAGAACATCCCCGACGCGCTGGAGGAGGCCGCGATGATCGACGGACTGTCGCGGTTCGGGGCGCTGTTCCGCGTGCTGTTGCCGGTGATGCGTCCTGGGATCGTGGCCGCGTTCATCTTCAACTTCGTCAACTGCTGGAACGAGCTGTTCCTTTCGGTGACGCTGATGAACAGCGACGCCAACAAGACCGTCCCCACGGCCCTGAACGGATTCATCTCCAGCTTCAACATCGACTGGGGCTCGATGTCCGCGGCGGCCGTGCTCACCATCCTGCCCACGATGGTCCTGTTCGCCTTCGCCAGCCGGCACATCGTCCAGGGACTCACCTCCGGTGCGGTGAAAGGCTGAAGCGGATGCACGAGACCGATGTCGCCCTTCCCGACTCCGTCCATGTGATCGCCGGGGCGGACGACCGTCCTCGCACCGCCACGCCCTCGGGCAGCGGTCGCTGGACCACACCCGACACCGAGGTGACACTCCGTCAACAGCCGGACGGCGCACTGTCGGTGACCCTCGCGGCCCCCGGACCCCAAGGCCTGTCGAAGGTGGCGCTGCGCTGGCGTCACCACCCCGGGGGCGGGCGGCCCACCCTGGTGCTCGGCGACGCCTGGGAGCGCTCGTACGGCGACCTGCAGTGGCGCGGCATCCAGCCGGAGCGGCCGCTGCCCTGGTACTGGCTGGGCACCGACCCCGCCACCGGCACCACCGCCGGTCTCGGCGTACGCACCCGGGCCGGCGCCCTGTGCTGCTGGACGGTGGACGAGGACGGCACCACCCTGTGGCTGGACGTGCGCTCCGGCGGGCTGCCGGTGCTGCCGGGTGAGCGCGAGCTGGACGCCGCCACGGTGGTCGGCGTGGCGGCCGACGGTACCGTCACCCCGTACACGGCGCTGCAGGACCTGTGCTCCGCCATGTCCCCCGACCCTCTGCTGCCCACGCGACCGGTGGTCGGCTGCAACAACTGGTACTACGCCTACGGCAGGGACTTCGGCCCTGAGGCCGTGCTGCGCGACGCCGACACCATCGCCGAGTACGCCGGCGACCATCCGGTGCGGCCCTTCTGCGTCGTCGACGACGGCTGGACGGAGGGCGGCGGCAGCGCGCCGGGCGGACCGTGGGACACCGGTCTGCCGGGGGTGTTCGACGACATGGCGGGCCTGGCCGCCGGTATCGCGGACCGGGGAGCCCGGCCGGGGCTGTGGTTCCGGCCGCTGCTGTCCCGCACCGAGGTCAAGGGGATGCGTACGGACGTCGGCCGCCCCGGCCGGGTACCGCTCGATCCCTCACTGGACGACACGCTGGCCGCCGTCGCCGACGACGTCTCCCGCTTCCGCGCCTGGGGCTTCGAGCTGATCAAGCACGACTTCAGCACGTACGACGTCTTCGGCCGCTTCCACCCGGACACGCCCCACGAGATGGCCGGCCCCGACTGGCGGCTGGCCGACCGTACCCGTACCACCGCCGAGGTGCTGGTGGCCCTCTACCGTTCCGTCGCCGAGGCCGCCGGCGACGCGCTGGTGATCGGCTGCAACACCGTCGGGCACCTGGCGGCCGGCCTGGTGGAGGTGCAGCGCACGGGTGACGACACCTCGGGGCGGCACTGGGAGCGGACCCGCCGTATGGGGATCAACACCCTCGCCTTCCGGCTGGCCCAGCACAACCGCTTCTACGCGCTGGACGCCGACTGCGTACCGTGCACGCCGGTGACGGAGTGGACGCTGAACCGTCAGTTCCTCGACCTGGTGGCCCGATCGGGAACCGCGCTGTTCGTCTCCGTCGACCCCGCCGCCCGCACCGCGCGGGCCGACGCCGACCTCACCGCGGCCGTCCGGCTCGCCCTGGACGGCGGGGCTCCGGGCGGCGTGGAACCGCTGGACTGGCTCTCCACCACGGCCCCTCGCCGCTGGCGGACCGGTGAAGGGGAGCTCACCTACTCCTGGTCGCAGCCCTGGGGGGCGTGGCCGCCACTTCCTGGCTGAACTCGCCAGTCGCGACTCGTCACTCGCAGACGATGTCGCGCGCCGGTCGCTCCCCCGTCGCCAGGAAGTGGGACACCGTCCGGTCGCCGCAGGCGTTGCCGTTGCCGAGGTAGGCGTCGTGGCCGGTGGAATTCACGGTCACCATGACGGCGCGCCGGCCGAGGGCCGCGCGCATTTTGAGGGCGCCGCTGAGCGGGGTGGCCACGTCCCGCCGGTTCTGGACGAGGAGAACGGTGGAGGGGCCGCGGTCGGTGATCCGTACGGCGGGCTCCTTGGGCGTCCACGGCCAGGCGGCGCACGTCATCGCGTTCCTCGGCATCCCGGCGGTCAGCGGGTACTTGGCGCGGCTCTCGGCGACGCCCTTCTCGTACACGCCTGCCGACCTGGGCCAGGCTGCGTCGTTGCAGATGGTGGCGGCGCCGACCGCGGTGGCGTTCTGCAGGACCGGCTCGGGCGGCCCCTGAGGCGCGGGCGGCACCGTGTCCTTCTGGGCGGCCAGGATCAGCTTGGCCAGGGTGGGGTAGTCGTCGGGGTCATAGAGGGAGTCCAGCATGGTCTGACGGAGCACGTTTCCGTTGAGCTCCTCCGGGTTGGCCCCGGGCCAGGGGATGGGCTTGCGGTCGAGGCGTGCGGCGAGACGGAGGAAGACGCGGCGCACCTCAGCCGGGGTCTTGGCCACTCGGTCGCGGTTGCCCGGCTCGGATGCCCACTTGGCGAACTCGGGGAAGTTGTCCTCGACTCCCACCTCGAACGCTTCGAGCCAGGCCCGCTGCACCCGGACGTGGTCGGGGTTGCCGTTGCTGTCCAGCACGAAGCGGTCGGTGCGGTGCGGGAACAGCTCGTTGTACACGGCGCCGACATAGGTGCCGTACGAGACTCCCCAGGCGGAGATCTTCTTCTCGCCGAGGGCCGCCCGGACTCGGTCGAGGTCGCGGGCTTCGTTGGCGGTGCTGATGTGCTGTACCAGCTCGCCGCCGTTGCGTGCGCACGCCTCCGACACGCGCCGCGCGGTGGCCATGGTCTCCGTGACAGAACCGTCGGAGGCGGGCCAGGGAAGGAGTTTCGTCCGGGCGAGGTCACCTCGTTCCAGGTCGCAGCTGGCCGGAGTGGACCGGCCGTACCCCCGGGGGTCGAAGCCGATCAGGTCATAGGCGTCCCGTACCTCCTGCGGCAGCTTCTGCCCCTTGTCGGAGGGCTGGTCGAGGCTGCCGCCGCCGGGCCCGCCAGGGATCAGGAACAGCGCACCGCGGCGCTTCTGCGGGTTCTCGGCCGGGATCCGGGAGAAGGCCACGGTGATCTTCTTGCCGTGCGGGGCGGCGTAGTCCATCGGCACCTCGACGGTCGCGCACTCCTGCCGCGGATCGAGCCCTGTCCCCTCGCACTTCGTCCAGTCGAGGGGCGGCGCCTTGGGGGCGGCGGCCGTCGAAGGGGACGCCGCGGTGAGAGGTAAGGCGAGGCTCAGGACGGCGGTGGAGGCGGCCAGCAGGGCGGTGTTTCGCTTGGTTCTCGTCATGGGGACGAGCTTCGCCCGTCCCATCCGTCACTGACATCCGACCAACTGGCCTCTGTACACGGGGGTTTACCCCCCAGGGTTCCCCTACTCCGCCGACTCCGCGACCTTCTCCCAGACCGAGACGTGCCGGCGGCTCTCGCCCGTGAACGGCTCGCGCCGCCACCCCTCCCACCGGTCGCGCAGCCGCATCCCGGCGAGCCGCGCCATCAGGTCCAGTTCGGCCGGCCAGACGTACCGGAACGGGAGGGACCAGTACGAGGGGCGTCCGTCGACGATCGTGATGTGGTGCGAGCTCATCGCCTGCGTGGCGACGTCGTACGTGTCGAATCCCAGCCGGGTGGGGCTGATCGTGAACGGGACGGCGCTCTGTCCCGGCGGCAGCCTGCGCAGGTCCGGCACGCCGACCTCGATGACGAAGCGGCCGCCGGGTCTCAGGTGGGCGGCCGCGTTGCGGAAGCAGTCGACCTGGGCGTCCTGGGTCGTCAGGTTGTTGATCGTGTTGAAGACGAGGTACGCGACCGCGAACGTGCCCGGCACGCGCGTCGTCGCGAAGTCTCCGATCGTGACGTCGATCGCCTCGCCGCCGGGCTTGGAGCGCAGTTGGGACACCATCGCCCGGGACATGTCGATGCCGTGCACCGGAATCCCGCGACGGCTCAGCGGCAGCGCGATCCGGCCGGTGCCGATGCCCAGTTCGAGCGCCTGTCCGTCGTCGGCGAGTTCGGCGAGCAGGTCCACCGCCGGTTCCACCGCCTCGGGCCGGAACATGTCCGCCGACGACTCGTCGTACGTCGCCGCGATGTCTTCTCCGAAGTAGCCGTCCTCATCGAGCTCGGTCATGCCGGGGACCGTAGCGTCCGCGAAGCGGTCCGCGCACGCCGTTTTCCGGCCGCCGGAACGGTCATACGGTCATCAGGTCAAGTGTCCCGGACTCTTGACTCAGTACCCGCCAGTAGCGATTCTCGTCACATCGCTTGTGCGAGTCATGACAACCACGTCGCGGGCTGGTAGCGCCCCGTCCCGGACGGTCTGGCTCACCACCGCGCCACCCGCCGACCGAGGACGTGACCAATGACCATGGTTCGCCGCCCCCACCCCCGGAGCCCGCACCGCAAACGCAGGCGTCTCGCGCTGCTGTCCCTGCTCGTCGTCGTGCTGTCCATGACGCTGGGCCCGACGCCGAGTTCGGCGGCCGGCACCGACTGGTGGACACCGAGCGCACGGCCCTCGCCGGACTCGCAGATCAACGTCACCGGTGAGCCCTTCAAGGGGACGAACGCGGCGGGCGAGGTGCGCGGGTTCGTCGACGCGCACAACCACATCATGGCCAACGAGGGGTTCGGAGGCCGGCTCATCTGCGGCAGGCCGTTCTCGGAGTCGGGCGTCGCGGACGCGCTCAAGGACTGTCCGGAGCACTACCCGGACGGTTCGCTCGCGATCTTCGACTACATCACCAAGGGCGGTGACGGCAAGCACGACCCGGTCGGCTGGCCGACGTTCAAGGACTGGCCCGCGTACGACTCGATGACCCACCAGCAGAACTACTACGCGTGGATCGAGCGCGCCTGGCGCGGCGGTCAGCGGGTGCTCGTCAACGACCTCGTCACCAACGGCGTGATCTGCTCGGTCTACTTCTTCAAGGACCGGAGTTGTGACGAGATGACGTCCATCCGGCTCCAGGCCAAGCTGACGTACGACATGCAGGACTACATCGACAAGATGTACGGCGGCACGGGCAAGGGCTGGTTCCGCATCGTCACCGACAGCGCGCAGGCCCGTGAGGTCGTCAAGCAGGGCAAGCTCGCCGTCGTCCTCGGTGTCGAGACCTCCGAACCGTTCGGCTGCAAGCAGGTCCTGGACATCGCGCAGTGCGACAAGGAGGACATCGACAAGGGGCTGGACGAGCTGTACGACCTGGGCGTGCGCAGCATGTTCCTGTGCCACAAGTTCGACAACGCCCTGTGCGGGGTGCGCTTCGACGAGGGCGGCCTCGGCACGGCCATCAACGTCGGCCAGTTCCTGTCGACCGGCACGTTCTGGAAGACGGAGAAGTGCACTGGCCCGCAGCACGACAACCCCATCGGCGGTGCGTCGTCCGACGCCGAGAAGGACCTGCCGGCGGGCACCGAGGTGCCGGAGTACGACGAGAACGCCCAGTGCAACGTCAGAGGGCTCACCGGCCTCGGTGAGTACGCCGTGCGCGGCATGATGAAACGCAAGATGATGCTCGAGGTCGACCACATGAGCGTCAAGGCCACCGGCCGGGCGCTCGACATCTTCGAGGCCGAGCAGTACCCCGGCGTCATCTCGTCGCACAGCTGGATGGACCTCAACTGGACCGAGCGGGTCTACTCCCTCGGCGGTTTCGTCGCCCAGTACATGCACGGCTCGGAGGAGTTCGCCAAGGAGGCGAAGCGCACGGACGCGCTGCGCGACAAGTACAAGGTGGGCTACGGCTACGGCACCGACATGAACGGCGTCGGCGGCTGGCCCGCGCCCCGCGGCGCGGACACCTCGAACCCGGTGAAGTACCCCTTCACCAGCGTCGACGGCGGCTCCGTCATCGACAAGCAGACCACGGGTCAGCGCACTTGGAACCTCAACACCGACGGCGCCGCCCACTACGGGCTGGTCCCGGACTGGATCGAGGACATCCGGCTCGTCGGCGGCCAGGACGTCGTGAACGACCTGTTCCGGGGCGCCGAGTCCTACCTCGACACCTGGGGCGCGTCCGAGAGCCACAAGGCGGGCGTCAACCTCGCCAAGGGCCGTTCGGCGACGGCCAGTTCGTCGGAGTCCAACCCGTTCACCAGCTACGCGCCCGGCCGGGCAGTGGACGGCGACACCGGTACCCGCTGGGCCAGCGACTGGAGCGACGACCAGTGGCTGCGGATCGACCTCGGGTCCACGCAGACCGTCAGGCGCGTCACGCTCGACTGGGAGAAGGCGTACGGGAAGTCGTACCGCGTCGAGCTGTCCACCGATGGCACGAACTGGAAGACCGCCTGGTCCACGACCTCCGGTGACGGCGGCCTGGACACGGCACAGTTCGGCGCGACCCCGGCCCGTTACGTCCGCGTCCACGGGCTGGACCGCGGCACCGACTGGGGGTACTCGCTGGGCGAGGTGGGCATATA
Source organism: Streptomyces sp. NPDC046862 (assembly GCF_040704615.1). Taxonomy (NCBI): domain Bacteria; kingdom Bacillati; phylum Actinomycetota; class Actinomycetes; order Kitasatosporales; family Streptomycetaceae; genus Streptomyces; species Streptomyces sp. NPDC046862. Next base: position 274,000 of record NZ_JBEYXP010000003.1, read on the forward strand.
CAGCGGCTGACGACGCTACGAACACGAAGGGCACGCACATGGCACGGATGCCGTCGGCCGAGCGGCGCCGGCAGCTGACCGGGGCGGCGATCAGGGCGATGACCCGGGACGGCGTGGCCAGGACGACGACCCGGTCCATCGCCGCCGAGGCCGGCGTGTCCTTGAGCGTCTTCCACTACTGCTTCGACTCCAAGCAGGCCCTGGTCGAGTCCGTGATCAGGGCGATCACCGACGACTACGTCACGGTCGTGAAGGAGGCGATCAAGCCCAGGGCCACGCTCCAGGAGACCGTACGGGCCGGCTTCCAGGCCTACTGGGACCATGTCTCCGCCCGTCCCGGCGAGCACATGCTGACGTACGAGCTGACGCAGTACGCCCTGCGCGAGCCGGGTTTCGAGCATCTCGCGCGCCGGCAGTACGAGCTGTACCGCGACACCTACGCCGAGCTCATCGGGCAGCTCCAGAAGGACATGGGCTTCGAGCTCGGCGTGCCCGTCGCCGTACTCGCGCGCTATCTGGCCGCGATGACGGACGGGCTGACGCTGAACTACCTCGTGCTCGGCGACGACACGTCGGCGGCGGACGTGCTGGACATGATCGCCGAACACGTCGCCGGGCTCGTCGTCACCCCGTAGTCGTCACGCCGTGGCCGTCGCCCCATGGTCGTCACCCCGTAGGGGCGGTGCGGCCGTTGGCGTGGGTCGTGGTGGCGATCAGCTGGTCGATCAGCGCGATCAGCACGTCCCGGCACGATCCGCGCTCGCGGGCGTCGCACAGCAGCACCTGCGCGTTCTCCGGCAGCGCGAGGGACTCCCTGATCTCCTCGGGCGCGTAGGGGTGCTCTCCGTAGAAGCCGTTGACGCCGACGACGAACGGGATCTTGCGGCGCTCGAAGAAGTCGATGGCGGCGAAGCTGGACTCCGGCCGGCGCACGTCGACGAGGACCACCGCGCCGAGGGCGCCGATGGCGAGGTCGTTCCACATGAACCAGAAGCGCTGCTGCCCGGGCGTACCGAACAGGTACAGCACGAGTTCCTGGCTGATGGTGATACGGCCGAAGTCCAGGGCCACCGTGGTGGCCTTCTTCTCCTCGATGCCGTTGAGGTCGTCGACGCCGAGGCCCGCCGTGGTCAGGGGTTCCTCGGTGCGCAGCGGGACGATCTCGCTGACCGATCCGACCATGGTCGTCTTGCCGACGCCGAAGCCCCCGGCGATCAGGATCTTGACCGTGTCGGGTGCCGCGACCTTCTGGACGGTGGCGTCAGAGCCGGTCAAGGCCTTCCCTCACTTTCTGCAGCAGTTCCAGGTCCAAGGTGCGCGATACGGGACGCGGCGGCTGGACGACGATCCGTTCCGCCTGCAGCAGGTCGCAGAGCATGATGCTGACCACGCTCACGGGGAGGTCGAGCAGCGTGGCGAGCTCCGCCACCACGATCGGCTCCGCGCACAGCCGCAGGATCCGTGTGTGCTCGGGCTGCAGCCGGGGCCCGCCGTCGGACGGCGGGGGCGCCGCGATCACCATCGTGATGAGGGTGAAGTCGCCTCGGTCGGGCTGGGTCCGGCCGCCGGTCAGGGTGAACGGCCGGACCAGTCGGCCGGCCGTATCGCCTCCGTTCACCTCACTCGCCGCTGTCCGCCGTGACGACGACGCCGGCCCGCGGAGCGGCACTGAGGTGCTCGCCGATCTTCTTCACCAGCATGTTCATCTGGTACGCCACCACGCCGACGTCCGCGCCCTGGTTGGTCAGCACCGCGAGGCTGGCGCCCGGGCCCGCGTTGGTGAGGATCAGATAGGAGTTGCCCATCTCGATGAGCAACTGGCGCACCGGACCGCCCCGGAAGTCCATGCTGACGCCCTTGCTGAGGCTCATCAGGCCGGACGCGGTGGCCGCGAGCCGCTCGGCGTCGTCCCGTACGAACGCCGTGGACTTGCTGACGACGAGTCCGTCCTCGGAGAGCACGACAGCGTGGTTCACCTCGGCGACCCGTTCCACCAGTCCGGTGAGCAGCTGGTCGAGCTGGCTGTGCGTGGCGGGGATGGGGCGTGTCATTTCTGTGTCCTTCATCAGCGGTCGGCGGGCGAGGTGGAGGCGATGGGCCCTGAGGCGGTGACCTTGTCGTCGGTGACTTTGTCGCCGGTGACCTTGTCGTCGGTGTCCTCGGGTGCGGTGTCTTCCTTCTCTTCCTTCCGGTCGTGCTCGGTCTCCGCACCGTCGTCACGGGCCTGCAGGGTGCCGCGTTGGAAGCCGGCCAGGGAAGAGGCCGCGCGCTCCGCGGTGAAGTCGTCGAAGCCGAAGGAGTCGTCGTCCTGGTCGAGTGGGGTGTCCTCCCGCAACTCGGCGGCCAGGCTGGTCTGCGGTACCCGGCGGGGCAGCGGGGTGAGACCGTCGCGCCGGGTGACGCCCGGGGCCGGCTTGGGCGTGCGGGGCGTGGGCCGTGCGGTGGCCGCGGCCGGGGTGGCGCCGTTGGTCCCCGCGTGGGCCGCGGCGGGCCGCGTCTCGCTCCCGCGTTCGTGGCTCTCTTCGCTGTCGCCTGAGGTGCCGTCGGAGGACGGTCCGTCCGCGACGCGCACAGGCGCCTTGACCGGCCCCGCGGGCCGGGCGTCCGTGGTCGCGGAGCCCTCGGTGTCCACGACGGGCTCGTCGGCGGGATCACTCACCACGATGTCGCGCGGGATCAGCACGATCGCCGTGGTGCCGCCGTACGGCGAGGAGCGCAGCGTGACGGCGATGCCGTGCCGTGTGGCGAGACGGGCGACCACGAACATGCCGAGCCGGAGGTCGTCGGCCAGCGCGACCACGTCGAACTGCGGAGCCACCGCCAGCTGTTCGTTGAACGCGGCGTAGTCCTCCTCCGACATGCCGAGGCCGCGGTCCTCGATCTCCACGGCGAGCCCCTTGGCCACCATCGCGGCCCGCACATGCACCGGGCTGGGGGCGGGCGAGTAGGCGGTCGCGTTGTCGATGAGCTCGGCCAGCAGGTGGATGACGTCCGCGACCGCGGGCGGGGCGACGGACACCTCCTCCTCGGTGTGCACCTCCACGCGCTGGTACTGGGCGACCTCGCCGACGGAGCTGCGCAGGATGTCGATCAGCGCGACCGGTCGGGTCCAGGTACGGCCGGGCCGCTCACCGCTGATGATGACGAGGTTCTCCTCGTAGCGGCGCAACTGGCTGGCGGTGGAGTCGAGTTCGTACAGGCCCTGGAGGATGTTCGGGTCCTGGTGCTCGCGCTCCAGCTTGTCGAGCTTGCTGAGCTGGAGGTTGACCAGGTTCTGGCTCTGCCGGGCGATGCCCAGGATGACCTTCTGGAAGCCGCGGCGCGTGTCGGCGAGTTCCACCGCGGTGTGCACGGCGGTGCGCTGCGCGGTGTTGAACGCCTTGGCGACCTGGCCGAGTTCGTCCCTGCCGTAGTCGAGCGGCGGGGTGGCGGAGTCCACGTCGACCGTCTCGCCCCGGTCGAGGCGCTCGACCACGTCGGGCAGACGTTCCTGCGCCAGGCTGAGCGTGGCCTCGCGCAGACCGCGCAGACGCCGGGACAGGGAGCCGGTGATGCGCCACGACATCAAGGCGCACACCAGCAGGGCGACGAGTCCGCCGGCGCTCAGGATGCCGGCCTTGACCAGGAGCGAGCGGGATTCGTCACCGCTGCGATCCAGAAGAGAGCGGGTCTGCTGCTGGATCAGCTTCGTGTACTCGACCGACATGGTGTCGAACCCGGCGGTCCAGCGCTTCTGCATCTCGTCGGGCAGCATCGTCCTGCGCTGGTCGGCGCTGCCGGTCGTCCGGGCCGTGAGGACCTGGTCCTCCATGGACTCCTGGGCCTGCCACGCGGAGCTCTGCAGGATCTGCTCGGTCTGGGTCTTCAGGCTGCCGTTCAGGGAGGGGACGATCTGGTCCTCGAGGAGCCAGCGCCGGGCGCTGACCAGTTCCGAGAACTTGACGCGCGCCTCCTCGTCCAGGTACCCGGACCGCCACGCGAGGGTGAGCAGCGCGTCCTCCTGGGAGACCATCTCCCCCGCCTGTTCCAGCGCGACGAGGGGGTCGGCCTGTGAGGTCAGGTCGCCGTCGTCGACCTGGGAGAGCTCGTGGAAGGCGGTGATCTGGGTCTCGATGATGGAGGTGAACTGGTCCAGCGTCTGCTGCGGGGTGATGTCGACGGGCTTGTCCACCTGGTCCCGGTAGTACTCCAGGCTGGCCGCGGCGCCGATGACGGAGTCCAGCCGGTCGCTGATGCGGGAGGGGGCGTCGTGGATCGCGTCCGTCTGGCGGACCAGTTTCTGGATCGCCGCGTCCGTCTCCTCGCGCTGCGCGTCGAGGGCGGTCCGGTCGCCGTGGGGGTTCGCGAGCCACGCGGCCGACAACCGCCGCTCTCCCTGGAGGGCGAGCGTCGCGTCGGTGCCCATGGCGCCGGTCGACTTGCTCAACCCGGTCTGCTCGCGCAGTCGCAAACCCTCGGAGAACATCTGAATCGTCGTCACGCTCCACATGGCGGCGAGGGTGACGCTGGGGATGAGGGCGAGGAGGATCAGCGAGAGACGTATGGAGCCGAGACGGCGCCGGGCACCTGTCCGTGAGGGCATCGTCGTCCTTGGGCGATTGACGTGTTCGGGGATGATCGGGGTGATCGGGGTGATCCGGGGAGAGCGGTAGGAGAGGGAGAGGGCTCAGGGGGACGCGTGCGGTGGGTGGCCGCGTGTCCGATTACGCACAGGGGATGGCCAGGATGCTATCCGTACAAGTGATCGTACGCATCGTGAGGGACCCAACCTTGTCGCCCCCGTTACCTGGCGGAACAGGATCAACGGGTCCCGTTCGCCGCGAACTTCGCGATCTTCTCGACGTTCTGCTTCGTGACGAACGCTGGGCCGGTGAGTACCGGGGCCTCGCCGCCGCCGCTGATGTTGCCGTTGGACTTGTAGAGCCAGATCGCGTCGACCGCGAGGTAGCCCTGCAGATAGGGCTGCTGATCGACCGCGAACTGCACCTTGCCGTCCTGGACGGCGTTCACGATGTCGTTGTTGAGGTCGAACGTGGCGATCTTCGCCTTGCTGCCGGCCTGCTTCACCGAGTCGACCGCGGCCAGCGCGAACTGGGCGCCGTTGAGGACGATCTCGTCGATTCCGGGGTCCTGCCTGAGCTTCCCGGCGATGACGGAGGTGACCGCCTTCATGTCCGTGCCGTCGAGGTAGAGGTTCTCGGTCTGCCCGGCGAAGGTCTTCCGCACTCCGGCGCAGCGGGCCTCCAGGGCCACGTTGCCGCGCTCGTGGACGACGCACAGGGCGTGCTGAGCCTTCAGTGTGTCCAGCTTGTCGCCGAGGGCGCGCCCCGCGACGCTCTCGTCTTGGCCGAAATACTCCAGCAGGCCCTGCGACTGCCAGGCGTTGATACCGGAGTTGAGGCCGACCACGGGTATGCCGGCCGCCCTGGCCCGGGCGACGGCGGCCTTCATGGCGTCCGGCCTGGCGAGGGTCACCGCTATGCCGTCGACCCGGTCGCTGATCGCGTCGCGCACCAGCCCGGCCTGCCCCGCCGGGTCGGCGTCGCTGGCGTACGTCAGCTCGATGTTGCCCTTGGCGGCCGCTGCCTCCGCCCCCTTCCTCACGAGCTCCCAGAACTGGTCTCCCTCGGCCCCGTGGGTGATCATCGCCACCTTGATCCGGCCCGTGCCCGCCTTGCCCGTCGTGCCGGCGGCGTCGGCGGCGTCGGCGTCCGTCCCGCCGGAACCGGAGCAGCCGGCCGCGAGGAGGGAGACGACGGCCACGGCGGACGCAAGGGTCGTGGCGCGGACAAGTCTGGATGGAGCGTGGGGTCCGGGGGGCGTGTTCATGAGGGTGCGGCACCTCGCTGTGCACAGGAGCGGGGGGGTAGGGAGCGCTGAGCCGACGCACGCACTGCGTGACACGCGTCGGCTTTCAGACTTTCGCTGGCCGTGAGCCAACCGTGTGTGACACCCGGTAGTCAAGTGACCAACCAACTCAGACGACGTACCCCGGCCAGCGGCCCTGGCCTCGTGGGATTCCCCCTGGCACGTGCCACTTTCGCCTTCCGTGACATTCCCGGCGCGGGGTGCTGCGATGGTTCGTTCCTCACCCCCGCCGCCCCTACCCGTCCCATCCCCAGGAGCTCCGCCCCTTCGACCCCGGCCAAGGGGGCTGCGCCCCCTGGAACCTCCCGCCCTTTCGGGGCTCCGCCCCTGACCCCGTTTCGGGGGCCGGCCCCCGGACCCCCGCTCCTCAAACGCCGGAGGGGCTAGATCTCCATCACCCCCTGTCCGGAATCCCCACCGTTCCGCCGCTCACCCTGATCCGGTCCCCGGCCGACGGAGTGGCCGCGAGGGGCGGGACGTTGGCCGCTGTCAGGGCCGGAGCACGGCCGGGCTCGCCGCCCCTGGGGGTGGTGCGCACGACCTGGCTGGGCGGCAGGGGCGTGCCGTCGCGCAGCCGTTGCCACATCAGGTCCAGGGACTGCTGGTAGTACAACCCGAGGGGGACGTACCGGTTGTCGTAACCGGGTGCGGTCGAGTCGGCGTGGTGGGCGTGGGTGACCTCCACATAGCTCACCGTTCCGTGGCCGTTCCCGGCGCGGGAGTTGAGTCCCAGGTACGGGCGGGAGCTGTGGTTGACGGGGACGCGGGCGTCGTCGCGGCCGTGGACGATCAACGTGGGCTTGCCGTGCAGGTCGCCGGTGCGGCGGGTGGCGTCCAGTCCTTCGGCGACCCGGCGCGCCCACTCCCGCTCCTCGCGCGGGGCGTTCGCACGCGGGAAGGCCAGGCGGAGGACGCAGCGCTCGCCGCGCAGGTTGTACTCGTGCGCGCCGTCCGGGCCGAGGGACCTGGCGTCGGCGACGGGACCGCCCGGCGAGTTCTCGTCGATCAGCACGCCGGGAGCCGGGGCCCGGCCCGGGCTGGTGGCGAACGCGGCGGCGAGTTCTGCCCTGTCGTACGGGACGGGACGGCCCGATGAGTCGGTGCGGGCCCATCCGTACCCGCACAGCGAGTCGGTGACCGAGGCGCGGGCGAAGCTCATGGCGTACGAGACGGGGGTCTGCGGATCGTAGTGGGCCACCTGCAGGTAGGACGATTGCGGTGGGAAACCGATGCGGACGAGCGCCTGCTGAGCGAGCCGGGGCAACCCGGCCTCGCCCACCCGGGCGGCGTCGCGACGCGTGATCAGGCGGGGATCGTCGCCGACCAGCGCGGTGCAGCGGCGCCGTGCGGCGGCCTGGTCGAGGTTCCCGTACCCGGGAGCCGTCGGCTCCGTGAGGGCGGCGCACGGCTGGAGCAGCGACGCGACGGAGGCGTACTGGAGCAGGGGCAGGCCCGCCGCGGGTACGAGCCGTGAACCCTCACGCACCTCGACACCCTTCAGCGGGGCGAGGTTCATCTGCGGCTCGGAGGCGACGACCGCGTCGACGAGGCCGCGCCGGTCGTCCTCGCCCGCGGCGATCGCGGCGCCGCCGCCGTTGGAGATCCCGGTGGTGAGGACGGTGGTGGTGGCCGGGGTGTAGCCGGCCGCCGGTGCTCCGCGACCGTGGTCGCGGTTCAGCAGGGCGAGCGTCAGTTCCACGGAGCGCAGCACGTCACGGCCCCAGCCGGCCTGCGGGTCGGTGCCGCTGTGCGCCATCTTGTACGCCACCCGGTAGGGGCGCCCGGCGTCGAACCGCTCCCGTTCCTCGTCACCGATCCGCGCGTCGAAGGCGGCTCGCCCGCCGACGTCCGCCCGGGGCCCGGTCGTGCCGTCGTACGCCATCACGGTCCCGGAGTGCAGGTCGTCGAAGGCGGGCCCCATGCCCTTGTCGGTGTAGGCGACCGCGCAGCGCCGGTGCAGGGCCCACGCCCCGGCCGTACCCACCATGTTGTAGACGCCGCCCAGTCCGGACGCGGGCGCGGCGACCACGCACGGGCGGGACCGGTCGAAGTCGTCCGGCACCTGGACGACGAAGTTCACGCTGCCCGCGCCCCGGTCCGCCACCGCGCGGTACTCGGTGCCCGCGACCTTGCCGTCCCCGGGCACGGGCCGCCCCCGGTCGACGTTCGCGCCGTACAGCCGCCCGAGGCCGCCGCTGTCCCCCGCCGACAGTCCGGCGGAGGACCACAGGGCGCGGCGGCGCAGTTCGGCGGGGGTGGGGTTGTCGGGGTCGGCGAAGCCGGGAGGTGTGGTGTCACGGAGCCCCGCGAAGCCGAGGCCGCCGGTGAGGAGGTCGTCAGTACGGCCGTCGTACCGTACCGATTTCAACTCCGTTACGTACGACGGCAGTTGAGAGGAAGGCGGGCGTTGGGCGCTCGGGGCTGCGGCCGCGGCCGGCGGGGCCGGGGCGATCGGGGCGGCGGTGACCGCCAGGGCGCAGGCGAGCAGCAGCGGGAGTCGGCGGGGCATGGGCGGGATCCTCCTCACAGCGGCAGCGCACCCGTGGCGAGTGCCACCGCCGTCATCACGAGCGTCGTGCCGAACGCCCAGCGGAAGATGAAGCGCTGGTGTTCGCCGAGTTGTACGCCGGTCATGCCGACGAGGATGAACGTGGCCGCGGTGAGCGGGCTGAGCGGGAAGCCGGTGGTCATCTGGCCGAGGACGGCGGCGCGGGCGATCTCGGCGCTGTCGGTGCCGAAGGCGCCGGCGGTTCCGGCGAGCACGGGCAGGATGCCGAAGTAGTAGGCGTCGGGAGTGAAGACGAGGCTGAGCGGCATGCCGGTGACGGCGACGAGGACCGGCAGGTGCCCGCCGAGCCCGTCGGGGATGACGTCGACCATCGCCTCTGCCATCTCACCGATCATCCCGGTGCCACTGAGGACGCCGGTGAACACGCCCGCCGCGAAGATCATGGCGGTGACGAGGACGACGCTCTTGCTGTGCTTCTCCAGCAGGGTCTGTTGGTCCTCCCAGCGCGGGTGGTTGACGAACAGCGCGATGACGAAGGCCAGCACGAACAGCACGGGCAGCGGCATGGTTTCGAGGACCAGCAGGACCAGCAGGGTGAGGGTCAGTACCAGGTTGAAGACCATCAGCGCGGGGTGCCGCGGGGCCGTCACACGCGGTGTCCCGGGACCGTCACCCACCGGCTCGGGAACGTCGCCCACAGGCTCGGGGACCTCCGCACGCTCCTCGGGCCGCAGTCCGCCGAGCCGGCGGCGCTCCCGCCGCCCGATGAGGTACGCGGCGAACAGCACCCAGGCGATGCCGGCGCCCAGGGCGGGCAGCAGGGGCGTGATGATGTCGGACGTGTCGAGCTTCAGAGCCGCGGCCGCGCGTGCCGTCGGACCGCCCCACGGCACCAGGTTCATCAGGCCGGCGCCGAGGCAGACGATGCCGGCGAGCACCAGGCGGCTCATCCCGAGGCGCCGGTAGACGGGCAGCAGGGCCGAGACGGTGATGAGGAAGGTCGAGGCGCCGTCCCCGTCGAGCGCGACGCAGATGGTGAGCACGGCTGTGCCGACCGCGATGCGGACCGGATCTCCCTGGGCCGCCTTGAGGATGGCGCGGATCAGGGGTTCGAAGAGCCCTGCGTCGATCATCAGGCTGAAGTAGAGGACCGCGAAGGCGATCATGATGCCGGTGGGCGCGACCTGGGTCAGTCCCTCCAACGCCATCGGCCCGATCTCGCCGGCGTGTCCGCTCACCAGCGCGGCGACCACCGGCAGGAGCACCAGGGCCACCAGGACCGACACCCGTTTCGTCATGGTCAGGAGCAGAAAACCGCCGATGGTGCAGAACCCCAGTGCCGCCAGCATGATCCGCCCACTTCCTCGTCGTCCGGCCGTTGTTGCCGAGTCCGGCCGGTGTTGCCGACGAGTTTCGGAGCGCTGAAAGATCCGCGTCCAGCATTGAACACAGATCTGTCCATGCGTTTCACGCATCAGTTCCCTGGGGCGGCCGACGCGCCTACGCTCCCCGCCATGGACGTCACCCTGCGCCAACTCGCCGCCTACGCCGCCGTGGCCCGGGCCGTGAGCTTCACCGCGGCCGCCGCCGAGATGCACGTGTCCCAGTCCTCGCTCAGCAGGGCGGTGGCCGACCTGGAACGCACCCTCGGCATGCGGCTGCTGGAGCGCGACACCCGCAACGTGCAGCTCACTCCGGCGGGCGCGGAGGCGCTCCGCGTGGCCGACCAGATCCTCGCCACCCACCGCGCCGGGCTCGCCCAACTCGGCCGGTACGTGGCGGGCGAACGGGGCACGGTGGCGCTGGCCACGCTGCCCTCCCCCGCCGCCGTGCTGCTGCCCCCGGTGATATCGGCCTTCCGGGACCGCCGCCCGGAGGTGACCGTACGCATCCTGGACGGCCTCGAACGCTTCGTCCTGGAACGGGTCGTCGACGGGGACGCCGACTTCGCGGTCACGACGGTGGCCCGCCCCCGCACCCCCGGTATCGAACTGCGGCCTCTGGTCCGGGACCGCTTCGACGCGGTCCTGCCCGAAGGGCATCCGCTGGCCGAGCGGAACGAGGTGACCTGGCAGGAGCTGGGGGGTGAACCGTTCCTGGCGGTGGGCACCGACTCCAGCGTGCGCCGCATCACCGACGCGGCGTTCGCACAGGCCGGCATCGAGGCGCGGCCCGCCGCCGAGGCCGGGAGCGTGGCCACGGTCGGCGGTCTGGTCGCCGCCGGGCTCGGCGTCTCGGCCATGCCCGCGCTCGTGCACCCGCTGGTGGCGCCCGGCAAGTGGGTACGGCGTCCGCTGGTGGACCCGGTGGTAGAGCGCCAGTTGTACGTCGTCCTTCCTCTGCGCCGGAGCCTGCCGCCCGGGGCGCGGGCCTTCCTGGAGCAGTTGGACGAGTTCCGGGCGTCGGGGCACGCGTTGCCGGAGGGGGTGTCGTGGGAGGAGTAGGGGGTCGTCGCCCCGTCGGCTGCGGGAACACCCCTTCGCCGACCGCCAGGACAACCTCCCGCCAACTGATGCGGTATCCGCATGAATTGATCCCGCTTCCTTGCTGGACTCGCATACGACCCACCCCGCAGCCTGAGGTGCATGGACGACCGCAACGACGACCGCGGCAGCGCGCGGCAGGGGCAGTTGACGGGCCTGAAGGTGGTGGAGTTCGCCCACGTCGTGGCCGGACCGCTCGCCGGGGCGATGCTCGCCGACCAGGGAGCGGACGTGGTGCACGTGGAGCCGCCCGGGGCGGGGGACGCGGCGCGGGCGATGGGGCCGAAGCGGGACGGAGTCCCTCTCTGGTTCAAGGTCGCGGGCCGCAACAAGCGGTCGGTGACGCTCGACCTGCACCGCGAGGAGGGCCGCGAGGTCGCCCGGGAGTTGGTGCGATGGGCCGATGTGGTCATCGTGACCCTGCGGGCCGGGCGGCTGCGCACGTGGGGCCTGGACTGGGAGGCGGTCCACGCGCTCAACCCGAAGGCCGTGCTGCTGCAGATCTCCGGCTTCGGTGCCACCTCGTCGCGGGCGGACGCCCCCGGCTTCGGCAAGATGGGTGAGGCCCGCAGCGGGGTGGTGCACCTGACCGGCTTCCCGGACGGGCCGCCGGTGCACACCGGCTTCTCCCACGGGGACGCCGTGACCGGGCTGATGGGCGCGTACGCGATCCTGGCCGCCCTGCACCGCCGCGCCACGGACCCGGAGTTCGACGGCGAGTGGATCGACCTGGCGCTCTTCGAGCCGCTGTTCCGGCTGGTGGAGTGGCAGGTGATCGCCCACGACCAGCTCGGCGAGGCCCCGATGCGCGCGGGCAACCAGCTGGCCGTGGCCCCGGCCGCCGTCATCAACACCTACCGCAGCCGTGACGGCGACTGGCTCACCGTCACCTCGGCGACGCTGCGGTCGGTGCGCAACGTGGCCCGGTTGCTGGGCCTGCCGGAGGAGGAGTTCGCGACGGCGGAGCAGCAGCACGCCGGGCGGGCACGGCTCGACGAGGGACTGCGCGCGTGGATCGCCGGGCGTTCCGCCGACGAGTGCCTCGCGGAGTTCGAGCGTACGGAGGTGGTGGCCTCCCGCGTCTTCGACGCCGCGGACATCGCCGCCGACCCCGTGTACGCCGAACGCGAGGACATCATCACCGTCGAGGACCCCGACCTCGGTCCCGTCCGTATGCAGGCCGTGATCCCGCACTTCCGGCAGGCGCCCGGCGCGGTGTGGCGCACCGGCCCCGCGCTCGGCACGGACAACGACCTCGTGTACGGCGAGTGGCTCGGCATCGACGGCGACCGGCGGGCGAAGCTGGAGGAGTCGGGTGTCATCTGAGGTGAGGGTGCCCGCCCGGGTTCCGCTGCGCTCGCTGCTCTTCGTCCCCGGCAACCGCACGGAGTGGCTCCCCAAGGCCGAGGCGGCGGGGGCCGACGCGGTGATCCTGGACCTGGAGGACGCGGTACCGGACGATGCGAAGCCGGCGGCGCGGGCCGGGGTGGCGGAGGCCGTGTCCGTGTCCCAGGCGGGCGGTGGGGAGATGCGGCTGCTGGTCCGGGTCAACCCGCTGAACGCGGCGGCCGGTTGGGCGAGCGCCGAGGAACTGCGCGCGGTGGCCCGGCCCGGCCTGTACGGCATCGTGCTGCCCAAGGTGTCGTGCGCCGACGACGTCCGTCTCGCCGACCGCCTCCTGTCCTGGTGCGAGCGCGAACACGGCCTGACCGAGGGGTACTTCGCGCTCGTCCCGCTCCTGGAGACGGCGCGTGCGCTGCGGGAGGCGTACGACATCGGCCGGGCCGCCGCCCGCGTGGCCCACCTCGGCGCGTTGACCGCGCCGGGGGGTGACGTCGAGCGTGCCGTCGGCTACTGGTGGAGTCCCGAGGGGACGGAGACTCATGACCTGCGCGCCCGCGTCCTCCTCGACGCCCGCGCGGCCGGCTCGCCGCATCCGGTGTCCGGTCTGTGGGCCGACGTGGCCGACCTGGCGGGTCTGCGGCGCTTCGCCGAGCAGAACCGTGCGATCGGCTACGAGGGGATGATGGTGATCCACCCTTCGCACGCCGCCGTCGTCAACGACGTGTTCTCCCCGGGCGAGGACGAACTCGCCCGTCACGAACGGCTGATCGCCGCGGTGGAGACGGCTCGGGGCGAGGGGGCCGGTGCGGTGCGTTTCGAGGGCCGCATGATCGACGAGGCCATGGCGGCGACGTCCCGGGCTGTGCTCGCCCGACACGGCGGTGCCTCCGGCAGGGCGGGGATGTAGGGCGGCCGCCGGCCACCCAGGCGCTGCCCCGCCACCCCGAACGACCTGTTCCTCGCCCCCGCCGCCCCTACCCGTCCCTCCCCAGGGGCTCCGCCCCTTCGCCCCCGCACAGGGCTCCGCCCCGGGCCCCGTTTCGGGGGCCGGCCCCCGGACCCCCGCTCCTCAAACGCCGGAGGGGCTGGAGGGTGCGGGCGGCGCTCACCCCTCACAACCCACATCCCCGCTCACATTTCCAGGGCCCGGTGAAAACTTTCGGACACACCTTGACACGTGACTGAAACCAAGTCTTAGCTTGCCTCCATTCATTTAGATTCATGAAGCGAGTTCATGTACGTGAACGGAGGTACTCGCTCATGGGTGCTCGCCAACGACGCCGACGGCGCCGACACCTGGCCGCCGCGCTCACCACCACAGGGCTCCTGTTCGCAACGGCCGCCTGCGGCGGCTCCGGATCCGACTCGGCCGACAGCAGCGACCCGAACACACTGGAGGTCTGGACCCGGAGTGATCCGAACTCGGCGGCCACCTATGAGCGGGTGTTCGCCGCCTTCACCAAGAAGACCGGCATAAAGATCGACTACCAGCCGGTCATCAACTTCGACCAGCAGCTCCAGAGCCGGGCCTCCACCAAGGACCTGCCCGACGTGATGATCAACGACATGGCGCTGATGGGCAGTTACCAGCGCCAGGGTCTGCTGAAGCAGATCGCCCCCGACTCGATCGCCGGTCACGGACAGATCACCGACAAGACCTGGTCCTCCACGGTCGGCCTCGACGGCAAGCACTACGGCATCCCGTACTCCCGCCAGGCCTTCACCCTCATGGTCCGCGAGGACTGGCGCGAGAAGCTGGGCCTCCCGCAGCCGAAGACCTGGCAGGACATGCTGACCCTCGCCAAGGCCTTCGCCACCCGCGACCCGGACGGCGACGGCAAGAAGGACACCTACGGCATGGTCGTCCCCGGCAGCGCCCAGAACGGCTACGTCGCCTGGTGGAGCGCCAGCTACCTGTGGCAGGGCGGCGCGCAGATCATCCAGCCGGACGGCAACGGCGGCTACAAGCCGGCCATGGACTCGGCGGCGGCCGTCCGCACCGTCACCTGGCTGAAGAAGAACCTCTTCTGCGGTGACAACGGTGTCATCCAACCCGGCGCGCTCACCGCCATCACCGGCACCGCCACCAACTTCCAGGACGGCAACGCCGGTATGTACCTCACCGGCCCGTACAACATCGCCACCTTCGACGGGACGCTCGGCAAGGACAAGTTCGAGGTCGTCCCCGCGCCCGCGGGCCCGGCGGGCTCCACCGCGCTGGCCGAAGGAGAGAACGTCTACTTCGGCGCCAGGACCGGGAAGGCGAAGCAGGAGAAGGCGCTCGCCGCCTTCCTCATCTCCCCGGAGGGACAGCGGCTCGCCATGACCGGCAAGAACCAGCCCGTCGTCCGCATCCCCGTCAACTCCACGCTCGACGCGGCGACGGTCCACGACGACTCCCGCTGGAGCGTGGTGCAGAAGGCGTACGAGAACGCCTCCCAGCAGTTCCCCAACGCCCTGGACTTCGCCCCGATCAAGCAGGACACGGCCGACAGCCTCAACGCGCTGTTCACGTACTGCGGCAGCGACGTCCGCTCCGGTCTCAAAGAGCTGAACGACACCCTCGCAGGTGACCTCAAGGACCAGGACCTGTTGAAATGACCGCTACCGTGACCACGCCGGGCGCCCCGACCCGGCAGCGCAGAGCGCTTTCCCCGCGGGCCCTCGGCCGGAGGGCTCTCAACAGGAAAGCCGTACTCCCCTGGCTGTTCCTCGCGCCGGGCCTGCTGCTCGCCCTCGTCTTCAAGTTCGTCCCCATGGGCAAGGGCATCTGGCTCAGCCTCTTCGAGGTGCGCCCGTTCCTGGGTGACAAGTGGGTCGGCCTCGACAACTACACCCGGGTCCTGACCGACCACCGCTTCCAGGACGCGGTCGGCCACACCCTGGTCCTCGGCATCGGCCAGTCGCTCGGCGCCATAGTCGTCGGCTTCGTCCTCGCCCTGCTGCTGGAGGGCCAGGCCCGCTCGCTGAGGATCGTACGCACCGCCGTCTTCCTGCCCGTCGTCACCGCGACCGCCGTGGTGGGCGAGCTGTGGCGGCTGATGTACTACCCGACCTCCGACGGTCTCATCAACAGCGGCCTCGGGTTCCTGGGTCTCGGACCCGTGCCCTTCCTCGACAACCCGAACACCGCCCTGTGGGCCACCATGGCCATGGGCATCTGGATCTGGGCGCCCTACAACATGGTGATCCTCCTCGCCGGACTGGCCGGCGTGGACCGCCACCTCTACGAGGCCGCCGCGATGGACGGCGTGTCCCTCTGGCAGCGCCTGCGCTACGTCACGCTGCCCGCGATCCGCCCCGCCCTCGGCATCGTCCTCGTCCTCGCCGCCATCCGCGGGCTGCGCGTCTTCACCGAGGTCTACGTCCTCACCGGCGGCGGCCCCGCCGGCTCCACCGAGGTGTGGATGACCCGCGCCTACACCCTCGGCTTCACCCGCAACGACATCGGCGGCGCCTCGGCGGCCTCCGTGGTACTGCTCTGTGTGACGCTGCTGCTCACCGTCACGGTCAACTACTTCCGCAAGAGGGGAGACGTGCGATGAGCGCCCCCGCATTCTCCGGGAAGTTCTCGGTCTCCCTCACCAAGCGGGGCCGCACGCAAGTCCGTACCACCCCGGCCCGTTTCGACACCGCCCTCGGCTGGAGCGACCGGCCCGGCCCCGCCTGGGCCCTGCGGATCCTGCTGTGCGCGATCGCCCTGGCGATCTTCGCGGTGCCGTTCCTGACGATCGTCTCCGGCGCCCTCAGCACCCACCCCAGCGGCTCGTCGCTGTCCTTCCTGCCGCACAACGCCACCTTGACGAACCTGCGGGTGGCGGGCGAGCGCGGCATCTGGGACTACTTCTCCAACTCCCTCGTGATCGCCGGTGGCGGACTGCTCCTCCAGCTCGTCGTCTGCACGCTCGCCGCGTACGCGCTGGCCCGGCACAGGTTCCGCGGGCAGGCCCTCGTCCTGACGCTGTTCATGCTGACGATGATGCTTCCCGAGGAGGTCATCGCCATTCCCCTGTCCCTGGTCCTCGGCCACGTACCGGTCATCGGCCTCGACCTCAAGGGCACCGTCTGGGGCGTGATCCTGCCGCTCGGCGCCTGGGGCTTCTCGGTGATGCTGCTGACCGAGTTCATGAAGGACATCCCCGACGAGATCGAGGAGGCCGCCCGCCTCGACGGCGTCGGCGAGCTGCGGATGCTGTGGCAGGTCGTCCTGCCGCTGTGCAAGCCCGCGCTCGGCGTGGCCGGCGTGCTCGGTTTCATCATGATCTGGGACCAGTACCTGCTGCCCCTGATCGCCGCGAAGGACCCCACCGACTACACGGTCACCGTCGCCCTGTCCGTCCTGCGCACCGACCCCGAGGTCGGCTCGGGGGTGGTGCTGGCCGGTGCGGTCATCGCGCTCGTCCCCAGTCTCGTCGTCTATCTGCTCCTCCAGCGCTCGCTGGTCACCGGCATCGCCGCCGGTGCCACGAAGGGCTGACCTCCCCCTGCCCCCGATCCCGTACGCCCCCCACCGACCCCCGTATGAGGGAGACATGAAGTTCCAAGGAGTGCTGTTCTTCCCGGTCACGCCGTTCGCTCCGGACGGTTCGCTGGACGAGGAGCGGCTCGCCCAGCACATCGAGTCCGGTGTCGTGGCCGGTGCGGGAGGCGTCTTCGTCGCCTGCGGCACCGGTGAGTTCCACGCGCTCACGGCCGACGAGATCGAGCGGGCCACGCGCGTCGCGGTCACCACGACCGCGGGGCGCGTGCCCGTACTCGCCGCCGCGGGCGGCCCCGTACCGGTCGCGCGCGACCAGGCCGCCCGTATCGAACGCGCGGGCGCCGACGGCATCCTGCTGCTGCCGCCGTACCTGGTGAGCGCACCGCACAAGGGTCTGATCCGGTACGTGAGAGAGGTGGCGGCGGCCACGAGCCTGCCCGTCGTCTTCTACCAGCGCGGCACGGCCCGGCTCACCGAGGCCACGGCCGCCGAGATCGCCGCGCTGCCGTCGGTCGTCGGCCTCAAGGACGGTCTCGGTGACATCGAGCGCATGCACCGCATCGTGCGGTCGGTGCGTGCCGTGCCGGGCACCGAGGACTTCCAGTTCTTCAACGGCCTGCCCACGGCCGAGATGACCGCGCCCGCCTATCGCGGGATCGGCGTCGAGCTGTACTCCTCGGCGGTGTTCGCCTTCGCCCCGGAGATCGCGACGGCGTTCCACCGAGCCCTGACCGAGGGCGACGACGCGCTGGTCGCCACGCTCCTCGACGAGTTCTACGAGCCGCTCGTCGAGCTCCGCGACGAGGTCCCCGGATACTCCGTCTCGCTGATCAAGGCCGGAGTGACCCTCCGCGGCCTGGACGTGGGCGGCGTACGGGCACCCCTGCTCGACCCCGCGCCGGAGCACGTGGCCCGGCTGACGAAACTGATCGACCGTGGACTGGAGGCAATCCGCGTATGAGCAGCACGGCAGGCACCCCCGGCACGCCCGTCAGCCCGGGCACCCCTGGGACCCGCATCCGCGAGCTGATCGTCACCCCGATCGCCTTCCGCGACCCGCCCCTGCTCAACTCCAACGGCGTCCACGAGCCGCTCGCGCTCCGTATCGTCCTCCAACTCGTCCTGGAGGACGGCACGGTGGGCCTCGGTGAGTCGACGGGCGGAGAGGTGCGCCTGGAACGGCTCCTGACCGCCGCGAAGGCGGTCGTCGGCAGGGACGTCTTCGACACGACCGCCGTGGCGGCCACGATCGACGCCGCCCTCCTGCCCACCGTGCCCAGCTCCCACGAGCGCGGCTGGACCACCTCGGCCGTCGAGGTGGCCTGCCTCGACGCGCAGGGCAAGCTGCTCGGTCGCCCGGTCAGCGATCTGCTGGGCGGCAGGGTCCGCGACGCCGTGCCGTTCGCCGCCTACCTGTTCTACAAGTGGGCCGAGCACCCCGCGCTGGACGGCCGCCCGGCCGTGGGCGACGACTGGGGCGAGGCCCTCGACCCGGCGGGCGTCGTCGAGCAGGCCCGCCTGATGCAACAGCGGTACGGCTTCACCTCGTTCAAGCTGAAGGGCGGGGTCTTCCCGCCGGACGAGGAGATCGCGGCCATGCGGGCCCTCGCCGAGGCGTTCCCCGGACAGCCGCTGCGCCTGGACCCGAACACCGCGTGGACGGTGGAGACGTCGAAGTACGTCGCCCGCGAACTCGCCGACGTCCTCGAGTACCTGGAGGACCCGACCCCGACGATCCCCGGCATGGCGGAGCTGGCCAAGGAGTCCCCGCTCCCCCTGGCCACCAACATGTGCGTGGTCGCGTGGGAGCACCTGAAGCCCGGGATCGAGCGACACGCGATCCAGGTGCTCCTCACCGACCACCACTACTGGGGCGGGCTGCGCCGTACCCGCGAACTGGCCGCGGTGTGCGAGGCGTTCGGTATCGCGTTGTCGATGCACTCCAACTCGCACCTGGGCATCAGCCTCGCCGCCATGACCCATGTCGCCGCGGCCATCCCCAACCTCGACCACTCCTGCGACACGCACTACCCGTGGAACTCGGCGGACGACGTGATCGTCCCGGGCGCCCTGGAACTGCGCGACGGGGAGGTCAAGGTGCCCACGGGCCCCGGTCTGGGCGTCGAACTCGACCACGACGCCCTCGACCGCCTCCACCGCCTCTACCTGGACTCCGGGATGCGGGGCCGCGACGACACCGGCTATATGCGCCGGTTCCAGCCGGACTACGAGCTCAGGCTCCCCCGCTGGTGACCCACGGCCGCACCGCCAGCAGGTGGAACTTCGTGGTGCCGCCGTTGAAGCCGAAGTTGTCGTCGGAGACGAGGACGAGGGAACGGGAGCCGTCGGGCAGGACGGGTCCCCACGTGACGCCCTCGACGTTGTCGGTGTCGGTACCGGACGTGGTGAAGTCGAAGAGCAGCTTCTTCCGCATGGGCGTCTCGGTGCCGGTCAGGGCCTGCTCGCCGCTCACCTCGGTGGCGCCGCGCGTGGTCGTCCAGTACAGGCGGATGGCGAAGCCGACGCCGGAGGCGAAGGACCGCTCGACGGTGAGGTAGTCGGTGCCGCTGATCGCGAGGATCTCGGAGACGCCCCGGTCGGAGGAGAAGGTGTTGACCGGCGGGGGCAGCGGGGCGGTGGGCGCGTCCGAGACCGGGTCGACCTCGTAGACGTACTGGTTCTCGGGCCGTCCTGTCCGGCGGTCCGAGACCAGCAGCCGCGAGGGGCTCCCGCTCGTCAGGCTCGCGGCGGGGCCGTCCTGGACTAGGGCGTTCTCGGTGACGGTGACGGCCTTCCTGCCGTCCGGGGTGAGGGTGAGGCCCTCCAGCGCCTGGTTGTTGCGGACGCCGGCGACGAGCTTGCCGGCGTCGTCGCGGACCGGGGCGTAGGCCTCGGGCAGCGGCAGTTCGCGGACGTACCCGCCGTCGGGGGTGGCCTCGCGCAGGAACGCCGGTTGGCCGGAGCCGGAAGCACCCTCGCTCGTCCACAGCAGGCTCCGGCCGCCCGGTGTCCAGCGGATCGCCTCGGGATCGACGGCTTTGGGGGCGAAGGGCCCGCCGGTGGTGTCCGCCAGCACGGTCAGGGAGTCGACCTCGGGCTCGTCCCCGGCGAACGCGGCACCGTGCAGGGGCAGGCGCAGGGAGTAGAAGCGGGCCTTGCCGTTCTCCGAGCGGTCGTCGCTGATCGCCACGTAGCTGCCGGACCGCCGGTCGTAGTCGATGCCGGAGAGGCCGCCGAACGGCATGCCGTACTCGGTGGTTCCCGCCGGAACGGTGATCGTGTCCAGGAGCCGTACCGCCGGGGGCCGTTCGTCCGGCGCGGCCATCGCGCTCGCGGGGAGGACCGTGGTGAGGAAGGCGGCCGCCGCGAGGCCGCCGAGGAGGGCGCGATGTCCGTGTCGCATGGTTCTTCTTTCCGAGAAGGGTGGGCAGGACGGAACCACCGCGTGGCGGCACGGTGCGAAGGATCGAAAGGGTCAGGAGTCGGCGTCACATGGACGCGGCCGTGACCTCCGCGGCCCCTCGGCGCTTGCGGCGCCACGCGTACGCGGCGAGCGCCACGAGCGTCAGCGCGTAGGGAATCGTCGAGACCAGCTGCGGCGGCACGTCCAGCGTGCCGAGCTGTACGGCCAGTGCCTCCGCCGCGCCGAAGCCGAGCGCAGCCAGGAAGACGCCCCAGGGCCTGAGGCCGCCGAGGAAGACCGCGGCGAGCGCGATGAAGCCGCGTCCCGCGGTCATGTCCCGTACGAAGAAGGACACGTAGCCCATGCTGAGGAAGACACCGGCGAGTCCGGCGAGCGCGCCGCTCAGCGCGAGACCCGCGTACTGGACGCGCCGTACCGCGATGCCGACGGAGGCGGCGGCGTCGGGCATCTCGCCGACGGCGCGCAGGTGGAACCCGAAGCGGGTGCGGTAGAACAGCCAGGCGACGGCCGGGGCGGTCAGGAAGGCCAGCCAGGTGATGAGGTTCTGGCCGCTCAGTACGTCTCCGAGCACGGGGACACTCTCGATGCCGGGCAGGGTGACCGTCGGCAGGGTGCCGCTCTTCAGGCGGGACGTGCCGCCCTTGTCGTCGAGGAGGGTGAAGACCGTGTAGGCGGTGGCCCCCGAGGCGAGCAGGTTGAGGCCGATGCCCGCGATGATCGCGTCGGCGCCCAGTTCCAGGCGCAGCGCGGCGAGCAGCAGACCGAGGAGCGCGGCGACCGCGATGCCGCACACCGCGCCGGCCGTCACCGACCCGCTGTACCCGGCGACCAGTGCCCCGGTGCAGGCGGCGGAGAGCATCTGGCCCTCCAGGGCGATGTTGCTGATCCCGGCGCGCTCGGCGACGAGTCCGCCGCACGCGGCGAGCAGGTACGGGGTGGCGACCCGCAGCACCGCCGCTAGGAAGGCGCTGCTGAGGACGACGTCGAGGACGGAGCTCATCGGGCACCACCCGCCTGCCTGCGCGCGATGCGGCGCTTGAGGAGGTCCGGCAGGGCCTGTGCGGTGACCAGCAGGACGATGACCGCCTGGATGATCACCACGATCTCGGTGCCGACGTCCGTCTGCTGTTCCATGATGTCTCCGCCGGAGCGCAGGTACGAGTAGAAGAGTCCGGCGACCACGACGACCAGCGGGTTGTTGCGGGCCAGCAGCGCCACCACGATCCCCTCGAAGGCGAGGCTGCCGGCGAGTCCCGGTTCGAGGCGCCCGTACACGCCCTGGACGAGGTGCGCTCCGGCGAGGCCCGCGACGGCGCCGCCGATGACGAAGCTCCACTCGATGGCGCGGGGCACGCGGATGCCGCCGTACTCGGCGAAGCCGGGGTTGGAGCCGGTCATGCGGATGCGGTAGCCGAGCGGGGTGCGGGTGATCAGCAGCCAGAGCGCGACGGCCGTGAGAAGCATCAGGACGAAGCCCGTGTTGGCGCGGCCCAGGGGGACGCCGAACCACTCCTGGAGCGGGGTGAGCGCGGAGTCGGGCCGGATCGGCTCCGAGTGCACGGCGCTGCTGCCGGGCTGCTTGAGCGGGCCGTTGACCAGGTAGTCGTAGACGCGTACGGCGATGGCGTTGAGCATCAGCGTGGCCACGATCTCGTTGGCGCCGAGGCGTGCCTTCATCGCGCCCGGAACCAGGCCCATTCCGGCGCCCGCGGCGGCCGCGGCGACCAGCGGGACGATCACGGCGGCGACGGGCGGCAGCGGCACGAAGACCGCCACCATGGCCGCGGCCAGCGCCCCGGCGTACAGCTGGCTCTCGGCACCGAGGCTGATCTGCCGGGCCCGGAACGGGATGGCCACCGACAGCCCGAGGAGCGTGAGCGTGGTCGCGTCCTCCAGCCAGCGGCCCACCCGGAAGGAGCGCTCCAGCGGCCCGGTGAGCATCGCCTCGTACGCCGCCACCGGGTCCTTGCCGGTGGCGAGCATGACGACGAAGCCGATGGCGAGGGCGGCCAGGATGGTGGCCAGGGTCATGCTGAGGTCGACGGCCAGGCCTCGGCGCCGGGTGGCACGGTACTCGCGGCGATCCTCGGTCTCGACGAGGGTGGCGGTCATACGGCGGACTCCTCTCCGGAGTCGTCCAGACCGGCCGCCAACTGCTCCCGGCCGTGCTGCTCGACGCCGAGCATGTACAGCCCGACCCGCTTCTCGGTGAGCCCGGTGGTGTCGTCGAAGCGGGCGACCAGGCGGCCGTCCTTGAGGACGAGCAACCGGTCGGACAGGGCGAGCAGTTCGGTGAGGTCGGCGGAGATCAGCAGCACGGCGGCGCCCTCGTCACGGGCCGCGACCAGTCGCTCGTACATGAACCGCATGGCGCCGACGTCCACCCCGCGTGTGATCTGCGAGGCGATCAACAGGCTCGGCCCGGCGGAGAGTTCGCGGGCGACGATCACCTTCTGCAGGTTGCCGCCGGACAACGCGCGCACGGGCACGGACGGGTCGGGGGTGCGGATCGCGT
The DNA here is from genome assembly GCF_040704615.1 of Streptomyces sp. NPDC046862. Lineage (NCBI taxonomy): Bacteria > Bacillati > Actinomycetota > Actinomycetes > Kitasatosporales > Streptomycetaceae > Streptomyces > Streptomyces sp. NPDC046862. The sequence continues at coordinate 296,623 of NZ_JBEYXP010000003.1, forward strand.
AGTCGGAGATGAGGCGTTCGGCCTGGGCGCGCACGGCCTTGGGCCGGAGGACACCGCGGCGGGCGAGGGGCGGGCGGCTGTGCCGGTCGACCACGAAATTGTCGGCTATGGACTCGTCGAGGGCGGCGCCGTTGTGAAGCCGGTCCTCGGGGACGTAGCCGACGCCCGCCCGGCGGTGCCCGGCGACGTCGAGACCGGCGGTGTCGGTGCCGCCGACGTGGACCGTGCCCGCGGTGGGGCGGCGCAACCCGGCGAGGATCTCGGCGAGTTCGGTCTGTCCGTTGCCCTCGATGCCGGCCACGCCGACGATCTCCCCGGAGGCCACGTCGAAGTCGAGGCCGTGCAGGGACTGACCGGCCGGGGCCTTGTACTCCAGGCCCCGTACGCGCAGGGTCGTGCCGCCGGGGCGGCCGGGAGCGCGTTCGACGGCCGGCGACAGGTCACGCCCGACCATCATCGCGGCCAGCGAACGCTCGGTGGCGTCGGCGGTCACGACGGTCCCGACCAGTGACCCGGCCCGCATCACGCTGACCTTGTCGCTGATCTCCCGTACCTCGCGCAGCTTGTGCGAGATGAACAGCACCGTCATGCCGCCGTCACGCAGCCGGCGCACCGCCGCGAACAGGTCCTCGGTCTCCTGCGGGGTGAGCACGGCGGTCGGCTCGTCGAGGATGAGGACGCGGGCCCTGCGGTGCAACGCCTTGAGGATCTCGCTGCGTTGCCGCATGCCCACGGACACCTCGTCGACGCGCGCCCTGGGGTCGACGGCGAGGCCGGACTCCTGGGCGAGCCGTGCGGTGGTCTCGACGGCCGCCTTGGCGTCGACGAGGCCGCGGCGGCCGGGTTCGACGCCGAGGACGACGTTCTGGGCGACGGTGAAGGACGGCACCAGCATGAGGTTCTGGTGGACCATGCCCACGCCCAGGGCTATCGCCGAGCCGGGACCACGCAGCACGCGCGCCCTGCCGCCGATCAGGATCTCACCGGAACTGGGCTGTTCCAGGCCGTAGAACAGCTTCATCAGCGTGGACTTGCCGGCGCCGTTCTCACCGACGATCGCGCGGATCTCGCCCGGCGGGACCTGGAGGCCCACACCGCGCACGGCGCGCACGCCGTTGCCGTAGGTCTTGGTGACCGCGCGGGCGGCGACGGCCGGTCCGGCGTCGTCCCATGACTCGTTCATCTCGCGGGGCCGCTTCCGGCTAGAGGGCGCTGGGGACCGTGACGGAACCGGACTTCACCTTGTCGGCGGCTTCCTGGAGTGCGGTACGGGTCTTCTGAGGGACCAGCTCCTTGAAGTGGGCGTCGTCCACGTAGCCCACGGCGTCGTCGGCGAGTCCTACGGTGTCGACGGCGCCGTACTTCAGGGCGTCCTTCTTGTCGGCCCGCGAAGCCTGGTAGAGGGCGTTGCCGACGTTCTTGAGGATGGAGGTGACGACGGTGTCCTTCTGGGCCTGGTCGGTGAGGGTCTGGTACTGGTCGGAGTCCACGCCGAAGGTGTAGCGCCCGGCGCTGACGGCCGACTCGAAGGTGCCGAGTCCGGAGAGCCCCGCGACCGGCCACACCAGCGCGGCGCCCTGGCCGTACATGGCGGTGGATATCTCCTTGCCCTTGGCGGGGTCGCCGAACGGCTTGTCGCCGCCGACGTATTGCACGAGCACGTCGGAGTTCTTTCCGCCGGCGTCCTTGAACCCCGCCTTGAAACCGGCGACGAAGTCGTCGATGACGGGGATCTTCACGCCCGGCATGACGCCGACCTTCTTCAGGGATTCCGCTCCCTTGAGGGCTTTATCGGCCACGAGTTTCTCGGCGAGGAATCCGGCGAGATAGCCGCCCTCGTTCTGCTTGAAGGTCACGGAGTAGACGTTCTCGCACTTGTTGGAGCACGTGCCGTTCTTGCCGGTGTAGTCGACCGGGGCGTCGAAGAGCCAGAACTTCTTGTCCGGGTATTGCGGGGCGAGTTCGCCTATGTAGTCGGTGACCTCGAAGGTGCCCGCGGCCAGGATGTCGTAGTCGTCGGCTGCTGCGGCGTCCTCGAATCCGGGCTCCCACTTGGTGCGGTCGGAGCCCAGCTCGACCACCTTGAGCTCGTAGCCGAGATCCTTCTCGGCCCTCTTCAGTCCCTCGTAGGCGGAGTCGAAGAAGGACTTGTCGCCCAGCCCTCCATTGATCACGAGTTTGATGCGCGGCTTTCCGGACGCCGCCGCTCCGGAGTTGTCGCCCCCTCCTGAACCTCCGCACGCGGTGAGCGCGAGTGCCCCCGCCACCACGAGGGCGGCGCTTCTTCCGTGTCGCATCATCGTTCTCCCGATCAGTGAGTGGCCGATCATTGTTGCTCGCCTTGGTATGCGTTGCGTTGACAGTAGGAAGTGCAAAACGTTTTGGCTATGGCGTCGGGTTTCGTTCTGATTACCTCAAGGAGGAATTCGGACATCGCCGAGGACACCGCCAAGGACATCACCGAGCAGGGCTGCCGCGGCGATGCGCACGGCCCGGTCGAAGCAGGTCTCGCGCTCGGCGGCGGAGAGGGCCTCCTCGGTCCGCAGGTGGTCGGAGGCGGTCAGCACGGCGAGCGCCTCACCGCCCTCGGCGGCGGCTGCCGCGTACAGGCCCGCCGCCTCCATCTCCACGGCGAGCGTGCCCCTGCGCTCCAGCGCGTCGAAGAGGGCGGGCCGGTCGAGGTAGAAGTGGTCGCTGGTGAACACCGGGCCGATGTGCACGGCGTCCTCGCCCTGGTGCTCCGCCGCGTCCGCCGCCGCGCGCAGCAGTCCGTAGGAAGGCGTGTGCGAGAGGGTCACGCCGTCCACGAGGACGCGGCTGACGCTGGAGTCGGTGTGCGCGGCCGAGGCGATCACCACGTCCCGCACGGCCACCGAGAGCGGGAGTGCCCCGGCCGTGCCGACGCGGACGATCCTGCGCACGCCGTAGTACCGGAAGAGTTCCGTCGCGTAGATCGACACGGACGGGATGCCCATGCCGGAGGCGAGGACCGACATCGGTTCGCCGCGGTGGGTGCCGGTGTAGCCGAGGACGCCGCGGACGTCGGTCACCAGCCGCGCGTCCGAGAGGAACGTTTCGGCGATCCGCCGGGCCCGGCGCGGGTCCCCGGGCATGAGGACGAGCGGGGCGAAGTCGCCGGGCGCGGCCGCGATGTGGGGCGTGCCGACACCGGGACCGGAGCCGGAGCCGGAGCCGGGGCCGGGATCGGGATCGGGATCGGCCACACCGATCTCCCCGGCCGTCACAGCTCCTCCCCCGCCAGCCAGCACACCAGCCGGTCCCACAGTTCCGTGTACCCGTCCCAGGCCAGGAACGGAGGCGGCGCCCAGTGCGGTGCCACATCGGAGGTGAACGCGGCGGACCTGCCCGCTCCGTGGCCGCCGACCGCGAGCAGCGGATGCCCCGCGCACTCGGCCAGCAGGGCGGCCTCCGGGCGTACGGCGACCTCGTTGAGACCGAGCAGCGCCGGCCAGGCGGCCCGCTCCAGGCCCCGTACGACCGCGTGCTCGCCCACCACCCGGGGCACGGCACCGGACGGCAGCTCCACCCGGTCGTCGCGGTCGAGCATCACCACGGGCAGCGCGGCGGCCAGCGGCGTCCGGCCCCAGCGGGCGCGGGCGTCGATGCCACTGAAGCTGAGGTAGCCGCCGATCATCAGCGCCCCGCCGCCCCGCTCCACGAAGTCCCGCACCAGCTCGGAGCGGTCGGGGGCGGGAATGGAAGCGCTGAAGGTCTCGGGCGGGAGCTGGAAGCTGTTGGCGCCGACGTCGCTGATGACCACGACGTCGTACGCGTCGAATCCGTCCGCGGAGTCCGGCACCCGCGTGGAGATCTCGTGCGAGGGCACGTACGTCACGTCGTGGCCGCGTGAGCGCAGCGCGTCGAGGAAGACGCCGCCGCCCTCGGTGTACTCCGCCGTGTGGAAGGCGTCGAAGCCCTTCTGGTGGACCGTGTACGTGAACCAGGACTCGCCGACGACGAGGACTCTGGGCATGGCGAACCGCCTTTCGAACAGGGCAGGGCAGGGCGGGAGGGCAGGGCAGGTCGGGCCGGCGTGGGCGTCCTCGGCGGTCGGAGACAGCCGGAACGGAGTGCCGGGCGGTCAGCGAGCGGCGGCCACGGTGACCGGGGCCGTGCTGCCCCGCACCTTCAGCTCGACGGGAAGCGTGTGCCGGGACGCGGGCGGGACCTCGCCCCGGGAGACGTACTGGAGGAGTTGCGCGGTGGCGGTGCGGCCCACGTCGTAGGCGGGCTGGTGGACGGTGGTCAGGGGCGGGTGGGCCAGTGAGGCGGCGCGGATGTCGTCGAAGCCGACCACCGAGATGTCGTCCGGCACCGACAGCCCGGCTTCCCGCAGGGCGGTGAGGGCGCCGAAGGCCATCAGGTCGTTGGCCGCGAACACGGCGGTGCGGTCAAGGCCGCCCTGTGCCAGAAGGTCCGCGACGAGACGGTGGCCGGAGCCCTCCTTGAAGTCGCCGACGCGCTCCACCACATCGCCCTTGAACGCCTGGACGAAGCCGTTCGCCCGGGCGACACCGCTCCTCAGGGCGCGCGGGCCGGTGAGCATCAGGGCCCGCCGGTGACCGAGCGCCCGCAGGTGCTCGCCGACCAGCCGTCCGCCCGCCTCGTGGTCGGCGGTCGCGATGAGCGCGCCCTGGAGCCCCTCGACCTCCTCGTCGGCGAGGGCGATGGGGAACTTGCCCATCAGGGCCTCCAGCCGGCGCCGGGACGGCGGTGACCCCGACGCGTACACCATGCCGTCGATGAACCGGCTGCGGATCATGCCGAGATAGCGGTCCTCGCGGTCGGCGTCGAACTCGGTGTTGCACAGGATCAGTCCGTAGCCGAGGTCGTGGGCGGCGTCCTCGGCGCCCTTGGCGAGCTCGGCGAAGAAGGTGTTGCTGATGTCGGGGATCAGCAGGCCGATCACCGAGGTGGAGCCCGCCTGGAGGCTGCGGGCCAGCGAGGCCGGGACGTAGCCCAGGCGGTTGACGACGCTGCGGACACGGGCCGCCGTGTCCTCGTTGACCGGCCGGTTGCCGCTCAGGACGTGGGAGACGGTCGTGGGGCTGACACCCGCGGCGGCTGCCACGTCCTTGATCGAGGCGGGCCGGCGGACGGGCGACTGACGGCCCACGGTGTACGACTCAGGGGGCATAGTGCTGGACCGCCGTCCCGTGGGAGGTGTCGAGGATCCGCGCCACCACCGCGTCGGCCCCGGCCAGCAGTTCGCCCTCGTCGACGGTCAGCAACTCGCCGTCCCGCATCAGGACCCGGCCGTCGACGATCACCGTGCGCACGTCGGAGGCCCGGGCGCTGTAGACCAGTGCGGCGCGCGGGTCGTGCAGCGGACGGCAGTGCGTACCGGACAGGTCGGTGAGGACGATGTCGGCCCGCATGCCCGGCTCCAGCGCGCCGATCCGGTCCTGCAGACCGAGGGCGCGGGCGCCGCCGCGCAGGGCCAGCCTCAGTGTGTCGGAGACCGTCATCCACGTGGCGTCCCGCACGGCCTGCTTCTGGGTGAGGGCGACGAGCCGGAGCGCCTCCCACATGTCGAGGGTGTTGTGACCGGCGGCGCCGTCCGTGCCGGCCGCCACGGTGACCCCGGCGGCGAGCAGTTCGCGGACCGGGGTCAGCGGGGACAGGGCGTGCTTGAGGTACACCTTGGGGCAGCAGGCCACGGCGGTGGTGTCCGCGTGCTCGGCGAGCAGCGGGAGGTCCTGCTCGACGATCCCGCAGCCGTGCGCGATGAGGGCGCCGGCGTCCAGCACGCCTGTCTCGTGCAGGACCCGGATCGGGGTGATGCCACGCCGCTCCAGGCTGGAGTGCGTCTGCTCCAGGTGCTCGGCGGCGTGGACGTGCACGCGCACCCCGAGCCGTCGGGCGTGCCCGGCCAGGGTCCGCAGGTCGGCGTCGTCGACGGTGTACGGCGCGTGCGGCCCGAGCGAGACGGTCACCCGTCCCCCGGCCGCGCCGTGCCACTCCTCGGCGAACCGCACGGTGTCCTCCAGCGCCTCCTGGCCCCGGCTGCTGAAGTGCGTGGGCGCGATGTCGGCCCGAAGCCCCGTCCCGGCGACCGCCTCGGCGATCTGCTCGGGGAAGAAGTAGTGGTCGGCGAAGGTGGTGACCCCGGAGCGGATCATCTCGGCGCAGGCGAGCCGGGCGCCGAGCCGTACGTCGGCGGGGGTGAGGTTGCTCTCCATCGGCCAGACCCGGTCGTTGAACCAGCCCTCGACCGTGACGTCCTCGGCGGCGCCGCGCATCAGCACCATCGGGCTGTGCGTGTGCGCGTTGACCAGGCCGGGGACGGCGAGCATGCCTCGCCCGTCGATCACGTCGACATCGACATCAGCGTCCGCGTCCGCATCCGCGTCCGGCTGAGCGTGGGCGGCGGCGCCGGACGGCCGTATCGCCTCGATGACGCCGTCCGCCACCACGATGTCCCGCGCCCGCAGGACCTCGCACTCACCCGTCGGCGGGACGCGCAGCACATCGCAGCCGCGCACCAGGAGGCGGCCCGCCGACGGGGTGGTTCTGTCACTCATGCGGCACAAGCTAGGCATCCAAAACGTTTTGCACAACCATCGTTTTTCGTGCGTACGGAACGGTACGGAGCCGCAACCTCGGTGCAACGTGCCAGGTGCTTGGCTGGGACCGCCGACCCGAGGAGTGATGCCCCGTGACCGACCCGGAGACCGCCCAGGAGACCTCCCCGTACACCGCCCCCGAGACCGACGCCGTCCCCCGCGTCGAGCTGACCCACGCGGCCGCCGACCTCCTGAGGTGGCTGCGTGCCGCTCACGGGCCGCTCATGTTCCACCAGTCGGGCGGCTGCTGCGACGGCAGCGCGCCCATGTGCTATCCGGAGGGCGAGTTCCGTACGGGCGGCTCGGACGTGCTGCTGGCCGAACTCGAGGTCGAGGGCGTGGACGAGCCCGTGTCGTTCTGGATGTCGCGGAACCAGTACGAGGTGTGGAGCCACACGCGGCTCATCGTCGATGTCGTCGAGGGCCGGGGCAGCGGTTTCTCCCTGGAAGCACCCGAAGGAGTGCGTTTTCTGATCCGTTCCCGAGTCGTCGGCGCATAGCCACCGTCACGGCGCCCGCGATCTGGTCCACTGCCCCTGAGTCCTGGGACAGTTGACGAGACATCAGGGGGTCGTCGTGACACGTCGGTTCGGACGGTTCAGAACAGTACTGACGGTTCTCGCGGTCTGGAACGTGCTGGTCGGTGCCGCCCTCGTGGGCGCGGCGCCGGCCAGTGCCGCGCCGGACGCCGTCACCATCGCGCCGGGAGTCGAGTACAGGGATTTCGACATCGATGCGGCGAACGGCGTGGCACACGCCCATGTGCTGAGCGTCGATCTGCGCGACCCGCACGTACAGGTGGGTCTGCTGTATCCCGGAGCGGTGGCGGCGCGGGCGACGGTCTCACGGCTCGCCACCACGGCGGGCGCCGTCGCGGGGGTCAACGGCGACTTCTTCAACATCACCGAGACCCAGCACCCGGGCGTCGAGGCCACGGGGGCGTCCGTCGGCCCGGCGATCGCTGCCGGGCACCGCCTCAAGGCCGCGGTCCCGGACGGTCAGCGCTTCGGCCCGGCCCTGCCGCCCGGCACGAACACCGAACACGTCTTCGGCGTCGGCACCGACCGCACGGCCCGCCTGGACCGGCTCGCGCTCTCCGGCTCGGCCAGCACGAAGGAGAAGGCCCTGCCCCTGCGCGGCCTCAACCAGTACGCGCTGCCCGAGGACTCCATCGGCGCGTTCACCTCGGACTGGGGCGGGGTCTCCCGGCAACGGGCCGTCTGCGGCACGGACACCGACCGTGCGGCGCCGTGCAGCACGGACACGTACGAGGTGACGGTCACCGACGGCCGTGTGGTGTCGGCGGCCGACTCGCCGGGCCGGGGGGCCATCGCGTCCGGCACGACCGTCCTGGTCGGCCGGGAGGCGGGCGCCCAGCAGTTGCGCAAGCTGTCGGTGGGCGAGCGGGTCACGGTACGGCACCGGCTCGTGGCCGCGAAGGCGCGCGTCCCGTACGCCTTCGCGATCGGCGGCTACCCGGTCCTCACCGGCGGCCGGCCGCTGCCGGGCCTCGACGCCAGGGTCTCGGCCGTGCGCACCGCCGCCGGCATCGCGAACGGCGGTCGCCGGATGCTGCTGCTCGCCCTGGACGGGGCGCCCGAGTTCCGCACGGGACTCACCATCGCCGAAGTGGCCGACATCATGCGGTACTTGGGCGCGACGGACGCTTTCAGTCTGGACGGCGGCGGTTCGACCACGCTGGTCGCGCGCGAACCGGGTGCGGCCGGCGTGTCCGTGTGGAACCACCCCAGTGGCGGCGCCGAACGCCCCGTCCCGAACGGCATCGGGGTGTTCTCCCGCCCCTGACGCACCCCGTCGACCCGGCGGGCATCACGGCCGGCGTCACGGTTTGAGGCTGCTCACGATGTCCGCCGTGGCCGTGAGCCCGTTGTGGATGGTCGGGGCCATGCTCGAACTGGCCATGCAGAAACCGAGCAGCATGCAGACCAGGGCATGCGACAGCTTCAGCGCGCCGTTGCGCAGGAACACCACCGCCAGGATCAGGAGCAGCAGTACCACCGAGATGGACACGATCATCGTCAACCTCCTCCGCCACGTCCGCTTCGCGGCGTTCGGCCGCAAGTGTGGCGTAGCGGAGGGTTCGTCCGTGCGGCTGACGTGTCCGCCGAACGTGTGGTGTCCTGCGCCCGTTTGTCCTACGGCCGCTCGTGCGCGTCCAGGAACGCTTCGAGTCCGGCGAGGTCGTCGGTGTTGAGATGGTCGACGCCGGCGGCGAGGAGTTCGCCCCACAGTGCGTCACGGGCGGCGCCCGGCGCGTCGGGAGTCGCCCAGAAGCGGACCCGCTGGCCCCGCGCGTGCGCCGTGGAGACGATTCCGCGCAGCTTCGCCCGCTCGGCGTCCGGGAACGCGCCCACACCCAGCCACGTGAAGTTCAGCGTCCAGTTGTCGCTGATGAGCGGGACGAAGGACGCGGGGGCGGAGGTGCCGAGGTCGGTGAGCCGCCCGTCGTAGAAGGCGCGGCGTACGGTCTGCGCCTCCATGGGGGTGCGGGCGGCTCGGTCGCCGGAGATGACGGCCGTGACCGGGCCCGGGTACACGCGGCCGTGCGCGTACGTCGTGAACAGGTGCCGGTAGCGCCGCAGATGACGATCGAGTTCGAGGTACGTGGACGAGCCCTCGGTCTTGATGTCGATGAGGAGCTGCAGGGGCCTCCGGTAACCCCGGTACACGGACCCCCCGTTGGCCTTCACCCGGGCCGCGAGGGGGTCGAGGTAGAGGGATTCGAGGGTGCGGGACGGGTCGAGGTCGACCGGGTCGTGGGCGACGAGGAGCTGGTCGCCGACGAGGTAGATGTCGGCCTCGACGCTTCCGAAGCGGTGGTCGAGGGCGTCGAAGAGGGGGCGCGGGTGCTCGTAGTCGTTGTGCGCGTGGGCACGCCACAGCGGTCGCGGGCCGTGCTTCCCGTCGCCCGCCCACGCGTGGGTGACGGGGAGGGCGACGGAGCCCGCGAGGGCGGCGCCGAGGGTGGTGAGGGCTCTGCGACGGGTGGTGAGGGCCATGCTCTGCCTCCCTGGTAGTGCCGTATGGGGCTCCAGCGAGTATGGAGTCCCGTACGACCCAAAGAGCAGTGCTGTGCGGGGAGTTGGCCGGACTGCCGCTGCCCGTTCACTTCGCCCGTGTGGTGCACACGAAAAAGCCCGCCCCGGGTGGGGCGGGCTTTTCTCGGGCTTCTCCCGGGTGTACGTCAGGGGGCGCGCAGGTCGACCAGTTCGGCCAGCGCCTCGCGGTGGCCGCCCGCTGTGCCGTACGCGATCGAGTCGGCCTTGGCACGCTTGAGGTACAGGTGGACGGGGTGCTCCCACGTCATGCCGATCCCGCCGTGCAACTGGAGGGCCTCCTCGGCGGCGTGGACCGCGACGGGCGCGGCGTAGGCCTGGGCGACGGCCACCGCCACGTCGGTGTCGTCGCTGCCCACGGCGAGGGCGCCTGCGGCGTTGCGTGCCGCCGCCCGCAGGCCCGCGACCTCCAGCCACAGCTGGGCGAGCCGGTGCTTGAGTGCCTGGAAGCCGCCGACGGGCCGGTTGAACTGCTTGCGCTCCTTCAGGTAGCGGACCGTCTCGGTCAGCGTCCAGTCGGCGAGGCCGAGTTGCTCGGAGGCCAGCAGTCCGGCTCCGGCGCGCAGGGCGCGTTGCACGGCGGGTTCGGCGTCGCCGAGCAGACGTCCCGGCGCCCCGTCGAGGACGACCTTCGCCAGCGGGCGGGTCAGGTCCAGGGACACCTGCGGGGTGACGGTGGCGGCGGAGGCGTCGACCGCGTACAGCCCGCCGTCGTCCGCGGGCACGAGCAGCACGCCGGCGACGGCCGCGTCCGCGATGCCGGTCAACTCCCCGTGCAGGGCGCCGTTGTCATGCCGGACGACCTTGTAGGTCCCGCCCGGCGCGACGTTCAGCGCGACGGCGAGGGCGCCGATGGTCCGTCCCGACGCCAGCTCGGCGAGCAGGTCGTCGGTCATGGGGGTCCCCCCGCTCGAGCGGAGCCGAGAGTGGGGGAAGGCCAGCAGGGCCTCGGTGGCCACGACAGCGCTCGTCAGGTACGGCACGGGGGCGACCGCTCGACCCAGTTCCTCCAGGACGACGGCGGCCTCGCGGTGCGTGGCTCCCTGGCCGCCCTGTGCCTCGGGCACCAGGAGTCCCGCGAGACCCATGCCGTCGGAGAGCGCCTTCCACAGCTCCAGGTCGTGCGGGGCGTCCGACTCGGTGCGCACGATCACGCCCGCCGCGTCGCAGTGGTCGGTGAGCAGGTCGCGGACAGCGGCGCGCAGCGCCTCCTCCTCCTCCGTGTACAGCAGATCGGGCTGCGTGCTCACAGGGCTCTCGGGGCTCATCGGGCCAGGTCCTTCCACGCGACGTCCTTGTCGGTGCGCGGCTCCGCGGGCAGGCCCAGGACGCGCTCGGCGACGATGTTCAGCAGGACCTCGCTGGTCCCGCCCTCGATGCTGTTGCCCTTGGACCGCAGATAGCGGTAGCCGGCGTCGCGGCCGGTGAAGTCCACGAGTTCGGGGCGCCGCATCGTCCAGTCGTCGTACGACAGGCCCTCCTCGCCGAGGAGTTCGACCTCCAGACCGCTGATCTCCTGGTTGAGGCGGGCGAAGGCGAGTTTCATACCGGCGCCCTCGGGGCCGGGCTGGCCCGCGACGAGCTGCTGGCGCAGGCGCTCGGCGGTGAGGCGGGAGACCTCGGCGTCGACCCAGAACTTGAGCAGCCGCTGGTGCAGGTCGTGGGTGCGCAGTTCGGGGCGTTCGCGCCAGGTCTTCGCGACCGGGCCGATCATGCCGCCCTCGCGCGGGAGCCGCATACCGCCGATGGCGACGCGTTCGTTGTTCAGCGTGGTCTGCGCGACCCGCCAGCCGTCGCCGGTCTCACCGAGGCGGCGGGAGTCCGGGATCCGTACGTCGGTGAGGAACACCTCGTTGAACTCGGCCTCGCCCGTGATCTGCCTCAGCGGCCGGACCTCGACGCCCGGGTCGGTCATGTCGCAGATGAAATAGGTGATCCCCCGGTGCTTGGGCAGGTCCGGGTCGGTGCGGGCGATGAGGATCGCCCAGCGGGCGAGGTGGGCGCTGGACGTCCACACCTTCTGGCCGTTGACGACCCAGCCTCCCCCACTCTCGGCTTCGCTCGAGCGGGAGGTGCCCCCATCCTCGCGCACGGCGCGGGTGCCGAGCGCGGCCAGGTCCGATCCGGCGCCCGGCTCGCTGAAGAGCTGGCACCAGACCTCCTCGCCGGTCCACAGGGGCCGCAGGTAGGTCCGCTTCTGCTCCTCCGTGCCGAAGCCGAGGACGGTGGGCGCGGCCATGCCGAGGCCGATGCCGATGCGGCGCGGGTCGTTGTCGGGGGCGCCCGCCGCCTCCAGCTCGGCGTCCACGACGGCCTGGAGGGAGCGCGGCGCGCCGAGGCCGCCCAGTCCCTCCGGGTAGTGCACCCAGGCCAGCCCCGCGTCGAAGCGGGCCCGCAGGAAGTCCAGGCGCTCGGTGGTGGCAGGGGGATGCGCGGCCAGCAACTCCTGGGTGCGGCGGCGCAGTTCGGCTGCGTCGGTCATGCCGCTGCCTCCTCGGTCAGGCCCGGGACCACGACGACCCGGCCGGTGGTGACTCCGTCGGCGACCCGCTGCACGGCGGCGGCCGCCCCGCCGAACGGCACGCGCTCGCTGACCAGCGGCTTGATCGCGCCCCGTGCGGCCAGCTCGGTGAGCTGCTCGTGGCAGCGCAGGACCAGCTTCGGGTTCTTGGTGTTGTACAGGCCCCAGTGCAGGCCCAGGATCGAGTAGTTCTTCACCAGGGCGTGGTTGAGCGCCGGGCTGGGGATCGAGCCGCTCGCGAAGCCGACGACCACGATCCGGCCCTCGAAGGCGACCACCTTGGTGGACTGCGTGTACGCCTCCCCGCCGACCGGGTCGTAGATCACGTCGGCGCCGCGTCCGCCGGTGGCCTCCTTCACGGCGGCGATGACGTCCTCGCTGCGGCGGTCGACGACGACGTCGCAGCCCAGCTCCCGCGCCACGGCCGCCTTGTCGGCCCCGCCGACGACACCGATGACGGTGGCGCCCGCGGCCTTGCCGAGCTGCACGGCCGCGCTGCCGACCCCTCCTGCGGCAGCGTGGACGAGCAGTGTCTCCCCGGCCTGAAGACCGGCCCGCCGGTGCAGACCGAACCAGCCCGTCTGGTAGCCGATGTGCAGGGCGGCGGCCTCGGCGTCGTCGAGCGCCTCGGGCGCGGGCAGCAAGGCAGCCGCGTCCGCGACGGCGTACTCGGCGAGTCCGCCGTACGGCAGGGCGGGGTTGGCGATGACCCGGCGCCCGTCCTCGGTCTCGCCGCAGATCTCCACGCCGGGCGTGAACGGCAGCGGAGGCCTGACCTGGTACTGCCCTCGGCACAGCAGCGCGTCCGGGAAGTTGATGTTCGCCGCGCGCACCTTCAGCAGGACCTGGCCGTCGCCGGGCGTGGGCCGCTCGACGTCCACGAGCCGCATCACCTCGCTCGGCTCGCCGTTCTCGTGCACGTGCCATGCCTGCATGGGGGGCCTCCACGGGACTGCTCTGTCTTGCCGGGGTCCTTACCGGGCTCGCATCGCATACTAAGCGGTCGCTTGCCCATCAGGGAACAGTCCGCCCATGAAGAGTCACACATCCGTCATGACCTCTTCGGCCGTGCCCGTACATGCATCCGCTCCCCCTGCGCCCCGAACAGGCTGAGGAACTCCACCGGCCCCTCCCCCGTCGACCCGAACCAGTGCGGCACCCGGGTGTCGAACTCGGCGGCCTCCCCGGCCGTGAGCACCACGTCGTGCTCGCCCAGCACGAGGCGCAGTTTCCCGGACAGTACATACAGCCACTCGTAACCCTCGTGGACCCGCGGGTCCGGTTCGAGCGTCCGCTGGGGTTCGAGCACCTTGTACGCCTGCAGCCCGCCGGGCTGGCGGGTCAGCGGCCAGTGGGTGCGGCCGTGCATCACGAGTGGCTTGGCCCGGATCCGGGGGTCCCCCACCGGTGGGGCGCCGACCAGCTCGTCCAGCGGCACCTGGTGGGCCCGGGCGATGGGCAGCAGCAGCTCCAGGCTGGGCTTGCGCAGCCCGGACTCCAGCCGGGAGAGGGTACTCACGGAGATACCGGTGACTTGGGACAGGCCGGCGAGCGTCGCACCTCGTTCCTTGCGGACGCGCCGCAGCCGGGGGCCGACCTCCGCGAGAACCTCGTCCGTGTCGTCACTCGTTCGGCTGTCGTCACTCATACGGCTATTGCAGTTTCGGCAAACGCGTTTGTCAATACCGCAGCGCTCGGGCGACTGTCTGCGTGGAGGTGGTCACCATGACCGCAAAGACGGAACGAACCGAAGAGATCGCTTACGAAGTGATCGTCATCGGCGGCGGCGCGGCCGGGCTGTCCGCCGGGCTGATCCTGGGCCGGGCCCGGCGCCGGACGCTCGTCGTCGACGCGGGCGAGCCGCGCAACGCGCCCGCCGCGCACATGCAGGGCTATCTGTCACGGGACGGCGTGCCTCCGGCGGAGTTCCTCGCCGTGGGCCGCGAGGAGGTGGCGTCGTACGGTGTCGAGCTGGTCGACGACGTGGTGCTGGACGTGACGCGCGGTGAGGACGCCGAGGGCTTCGCCGTGGAACTGGCGAGCGGCCGGACCGTACGCGCCCGGCGGCTGATCGTCGCCACCGGGCTGGCCGACGAGCTGCCGGACATCCCCGGGGTCACCGAGCGGTTCGGGCACGACGTGCTGCACTGCCCGTACTGCCACGGCTGGGAGGTCCGCGACCAGCCCTTCGGAGTGATCGCCTGCTCACCGATGAGCATCCACCAGACGCTGCTGGTCACCCAGTGGTCGAAGGACGTGACTCTGTTCCTGCACACCACGGAGGAGGCCGACGTCCCGGACGAGGACCTGCGCAGGCTGGCCGCCGCCGGTGTGGACGTGGTGCCCGGCGAGGTCGCGGAGATCGTGGTGAAGGACGACCGGCTGACCGGGGTACGGCTCGCCGACGGCAGCGTCCACGCGCGGTCGGCCGTCTTCCTCGCGCCCCGCTTCGTTCCGCGCACGGCGCTGCTGGAGCGGCTGGGTGCGGAGATGCAGGAGACCCCGTTCGGCATGGCCCCGGCGGTCGACGAGACGGGGCGCACCACGGTGCCGGGCGTGTGGGCGGCGGGCAACGCGACGCTCATGACCCAGCAGGTCGTGCACGCGGCCGGGGACGGCTACAAGGCGGCGGCCACGATCAACAACGAGCTGATCATGGAGGACATCGAGGCGTCCGTCCGGGTGTAGGGCTGCGGGACATCGGGGCCCGCCGTCCGGGTGTAGAGCGGGCGCCTCCGTTGCACCATGGAGGGCATGCTGTTCGCCCGGCTCGCCCGTGTGTCCCAGGAGGTCGCCGCCACCTCGGCGCGGTCCCGGAAGACGGCTCTGCTCGCCGAGCTGTTCCGGGACGCGGAGGCGGACGACGTGCCGATCGTCATCCCGTATCTGGCGGGCCGCCTGCCGCAGGGGCGGCTCGGCATCGGCTGGAAGCTGCTGAACCAGCACCTCGCGCCCGCCGGGACGCCCACGCTCACCGTGCGCGAGGTGGACGCCCGGCTGACGGAGATCGGTTCCGTCACCGGCACCGGCTCGCAAGGAGAACGCAAGCGCCTCGTGGGCGAGTTGCTGGCGGCGGCCACCGACGACGAGCAGCGGTTCCTGTTCGGGCTCCTCACCGGCGAGGTCCGGCAGGGCGCCCTGGACGCGGTGGCCGTCGAAGGGCTCGCGGCGGCGACCGGGGCGCCCGCCGCCGACGTACGCCGTGCCGTGATGCTCGCGGGATCGCTGCAGGCGGTGGCGCGGGCGCTGCTCGCGGAGGGCGCACCGGCCCTGGACCGGTTCCGGCTCACCGTGGGCCGTCCGGTCCTGCCGATGCTGGCGCACACCGCGTCCTCGGTGGCCGAGGGCATCGGGAAGCTCGGGCCCTGCGCGGTCGAGGAGAAGCTGGACGGCATCCGCGTCCAGGTCCACCGCGACGGCGACGCCGTACGGCTCTACACCCGCACTCTCGACGACATCACCGACCGTCTGCCTGAGCTCACCTCCGCCGCCCTGGAGCTGAAGGGCGAGCGGTTCATCCTCGACGGGGAGGTCATCGCGTTCGACGAGGCGGGGCGACCGCGTTCCTTCCAGGAGACCGCGGGGCGCGTGGGTTCCCGTATGGACGTGGCGACGGCGGCCCGCGAGGTGCCCGTCTCGCCGGTCTTCTTCGACGCGCTGTCCGTCGACGGCCAGGACCTGCTCGACCTGCCGTTCGCCGAGCGGCACGCGGAGCTGGCCCGGCTGGTGCCCGAGCCGATGCGGGTACGGCGCACGCTCGCACGGGGCCCGGACGACCTGGCCGTGGCGGAGGAGTTCCTCGCCGAGACGCTGCGGCGTGGCCACGAGGGTGTCGTGCTCAAGGCCCTCGACGCCCCCTACAGCGCGGGGCGGCGCGGTGCCTCCTGGCTGAAGGTGAAGCCGGTGCACACCCTCGACCTGGTGGTCCTGGCCGCCGAGTGGGGGCACGGCCGCCGCACGGGCAAGCTCTCCAACCTGCACCTGGGCGCCCGCAGCGCGGACGGCTCGTTCACGATGCTGGGCAAGACCTTCAAGGGCATGACCGACGCGATGCTCACCTGGCAGACCGGGCGGCTGAGGGAGCTGGCCGTCGAGGACAACGGCTGGGTCGTCACCGTACGCCCCGAACTCGTCGTGGAGATCGCCTACGACGGCCTCCAGCGCTCCACCCGCTACCCGGCCGGCGTCACGCTCCGCTTCGCCCGGGTCGTGCGCTACCGGGAGGACAAGTCCCCCGCCGAGGCCGACACCGTCGAGGCGCTGCTCGCCGCACACCCGGAGGTGACCCGGTGACGACGGCCAGGCGGAGCGCGGGCCTGCTGCTGTACCGCCGCACGGCGGACGGCCTGGAAGTGCTGCTCGGCCACATGGGCGGCCCGTTCTTCGCCCGGCGGAACAGCGGGGCGTGGACCGTGCCGAAGGGCGAGTACGAGCCCGACGAGCCGGCCTGGGACGCGGCGCGCCGCGAGTTCGAGGAGGAGCTGGGTCTTCCGCCGCCGGACGGGGAGGCCGTGGCGCTGGGTGAGGTGCGGCAGTCGGGCGGCAAGACCGTCACCGCCTGGGCCGTCGAGGCCGACCTCGATCCGGCGACGGTCGTTCCCGGGACCTTCCGGATGGAGTGGCCGCCGAAGTCGGGGCGGGTCCAGGAGTTCCCCGAGCTGGACCGGGTGGAGTGGCTCGGCCTCGACCGGGCGCGTGAGGTCATCGTCACGGCACAGACGGCGTTTCTGGACCGGCTGGCGGAGCACTCGGACAGCCCGGACTGAACCCGCGTTGCGCGACCCCCCGCCGCGCGGGAAGGTCGAAGCACAGCCAAGGTTTCAGGAGGGGCCATGCCCATCGCGACGGTGAACCCGGCGACCGGTGAGACGATCAAGACATACGACGCCCTCGGCGAGGAGGAGATAGAGCGCCGGCTCGCGACCGCCGAGAGCACCTTCCGCACGTACCGGACCACCTCCCTCGACGAGCGCGCCCGCCTTCTGCGCCGGGCCGCCGATCTCCTCGACGAGGACGCGGAGGACGTCGCCTACGCGATGACGACGGAGATGGGCAAGCCGATCAAGCAGGCCCGCGCCGAGGCCGCCAAGTGCGCGAAGGCGATGCGCTGGTACGCCGACCACGCCCCGGAGCTGCTCGCCGACGAGGAGCCCGACGCGTCCGACGTGAAGGAGTCGGGCGCCTCCCGCGTCCTGGTGCGCTACCGGCCGCTCGGCCCGGTGCTCGCGGTGATGCCGTGGAACTTCCCGCTCTGGCAGGTGATCCGGTTCGCGGCCCCCGCGCTGATGGCGGGCAACGTGGGCCTGCTCAAGCACGCCTCGAACGTGCCGCAGACCGCGCTGTACCTGGAGGACCTGTTCCGCCGGGCGGGCTTCCCGGAAGGCTGCTTCCAGACGCTGCTGATCGGCTCGCGCGAGGTCGAGCACATTCTGCGCGACCCGCGGGTGAAGGCCGCCACGCTCACCGGCAGCGAGCCGGCCGGCCGCTCGGTGGCCTCGGTCGCCGGGGACGAGGTGAAGAAGACGGTCCTGGAGCTGGGCGGCAGCGACCCGTTCGTCGTGATGACGTCGGCGGACATCGACCGGGCGGCGAAGACCGCGGTGACCGCGCGGGTCCAGAACACCGGGCAGTCCTGCATCGCCGCCAAGCGGTTCATCGTGCACACGGACGTGTTCGACGCCTTCGCCGAGCGCTTCACCGAGGGCATGAACGCGCTGAAGGTCGGCGACCCGCTGGAGGAGGACACCGACGTCGGGCCGCTCGCCGGCAAGCAGGGCCGCCACGACCTGGAGGAGCTGGTGGTGGACGCGGTGGAGAGCGGCGCCACGGTCCTGTGCGGCGGCGCGCGCGACGACGGGCCCGGCTGGTACTACCCGCCGACCGTCCTCACCGACGTGACCCCCGAGATGCGCATCCACCACGAGGAGGCCTTCGGTCCGGTCGCCACGCTGTACCGGGTCGCCGACCTGGACGAGGCGATCGCGGTCGCGAACGACTCGCCCTTCGGACTGAGCTCGAACGTGTGGACCCGTGACGAGGCCGAGGTCGACCGGTTCGTCCGCGACCTGGAGGCCGGCGGCGTGTACGTCAACGGGATGACCGTGTCCCACCCGGCCTTCCCGTTCGGCGGCGCGAAGCGGTCCGGATACGGACGTGAGCTGTCGGGACACGGGATCCGCGAGTTCTGCAACATCACCACGGTGTGGCACGGGGCGTGAGCGTTCCGCGGTTACGATCCCCTCTGTGAACCGCGAAGTGACTCTGCCTCTGATCGTCGACGACCGCGGCACGTTGCAGGTGGCGGCCGCCGACGTCAGCAAGCTGCTGCGCACGGTGGGCGGCCGGTGGCTGCACCTGGTGGAGGCCGGTGACGAAGGGCTCGACGAGGAGACGGTGGCGACCCTCACCATCGAACTCGCCAAGCTGGCCGACCGCATCGACGTGGCGTGCATCGCGCACAGCAGCGGGGGCGCGTCCGGCTAGGGCCCCGGTCAGCGTTGCTCCAGCTCCCACAGCGTGTGCCAGAACATCGTCTCGTAGGCCTGGAGCAGGCGGCCGTAGCGGTGCACCAGATCCTCGTCGATCCGTCCCGCGTCCAGTGCCGCCTGCACGGCCTCCCGCGCCCTCTGGTCCAGTTCCGGTGCGGGCTCGGCGAAGAAGTCGAAGAAGCCGCAGGCCTCGTCGGTGAAGCCGTAGTGGCGTCGCAGGGCCTCCGCGATCGTCGCGCAGTAGCCGCCCCACGCCGAGAAGTTGGCGCTCAGCGCGAGCACCACGTCGGCCGGCGCGCCGCCCAGCGCCAGCCAGGCCACGTACGCCGGATAGGCCTGGCAGCCCGGCAGCGGCTCGTACGCCGAGGCCCGTGCCTCGTCCACGCCGCATGCCTCGGCGAACGCGCCGAGCCGCTGGGCCGCCACCGCCTCGCCCTCGGCGAGCATCTCGAAGAAGGCCGCGCTCGCGGGCTCGTCCGGGGCCGACCGATCGGCCAGCTGGCGGAACGAGCGCCGGTCGGCGGCGATCACATGGCGCTGTTCGAGGGCGAGCGCGGCGAGCGTGTCACGTCCCGCCGCGCCCCGCGCGATCAGTGGCAGCAGCCGGTTGGTGCCCGGGTCCGGGGCGAGTTTTCCGGTGGTGGTGTCCAGAAGTTCCCTGGCCGTCAGCGTCATCGCGCACTCCCTCGTGGGTAGTCGGGCGACCCGTGGCCGGGGCGCGATACAGACACCCCGGCGGCGCTACCGGATGGGCATCCCCGACAGGGTCCTGGCGATCACGAGCCGCTGGATCTCACTAGTACCCTCAAAAATGGTGTAAATGGCGGCGTCCCGGTGCATTCGCTCCACCGGGTACTCCCGCGTGTACCCGTTGCCGCCCAGGATCTGAACGGCCTGCGCGGTCACCTTCTTGGCCGTCTCGCTGGCGAACAGCTTCGACATCGACCCTTCGGCCGCGGTGAAGGGCTTGCCGTTGACCGCCATCCACGACGCCCGCCACACCAGCAGCCGGGCCGCGTCGACGGCGGTCCGCATGTCCGCGAGCTGGAAGGCGACGCCCTGGTTGTCGATGATCGGCCGCCCGAACTGCTCACGGGTCTTCGCGTAGTCGAGAGCGACCTCGTAGGCGGCGCGGGCCGTGCCCACGGCCATGGCTCCCACGGCGGGGCGGGACGCCTCGAACGTGGCCATCGCCGCGTTCTTCACTCGCTCACCGCCCGCCTTGGCCCTCTCGCGGGCACGGGCCAGGCGCTCGTCGAGCTTCTCCTTGCCGCCGAGGAGGCAGGAGCCGGGGACGCGGACGTCCTCCAGGACGACCTCGGCGGTGTGCGAGGCGCGTATGCCGTGCTTCTTGAACTTCTGGCCCTGGGACAGGCCGGGCGTGTTCGGCGGGATGATGAAGGAGGCGTGGCCCTTGGAGCCGAGCTCGGAGTCGACGACCGCGACGACGACGTGGACGTTGGCGATGCCGCCGTTGGTCGCCCAGGTCTTGGTGCCGTTGAGCACCCACTCGTCCTTGGCCTCGTCGTACACGGCACGCGTACGCATCGACGCCACGTCGGAGCCGGCGTCGGGCTCGGAGGAGCAGAACGCGGCGACCTTGACGTCGTTGGCATCCCCGTACATCTGCGGGATCCAGGTGCCGATCTGCTCCTCGGTGCCGTTGGCGAGGACGCCCACCGCGGCGAGGCCGGTGCCGACGATGGACAGGGCGATGCCCGCGTCACCCCAGAACAGTTCCTCCATGGCCATGGGGATGCCGAGGCCGGTGGGGTCGAAGTACTGCTGGGCGTAGAAGTCCAGGGAGTAGATGCCGACCTTGGCGGCCTCCTGGATGACCGGCCACGGGGTCTCCTCGCGCTCGTCCCACTCGGCGGCCGCGGGGCGGATCACATCGGCGGCGAACCCGTGGAGCCAGTCCCGGACTTCCTTCTGTTCCTCATTGAGCTCCATGGTGAACTCGGCCATGACCCCTCCAGCGCTGCACTGATGTGTTACCTGCGGTAACGGTAGCCTGTTACCGACCGGTAGGAAAAGTCAACTCCCACAGCATGCTCGGCAACCCGTTCGATGTGCACGTGCCAATGAGTGTTAGTTTGCGCAGGCGTCACCAAATCAGCACGGGGTGGGGAGAAGCACATGGAGACCACACAGCGGACGGATCAGGAACGGTCCGCCGACCGTCGTCGGCGCGAGCTCCTCGAGGCCGCCGACAGAGTGGTGCTCCGCGACGGCCCGGGCGCCTCGATGAACGCCATCGCCGCGGAGGCGGGCATCACCAAGCCGATCCTGTACCGGCACTTCGGCGACAAGGGAGGACTTTACGCGGCCCTCGCCACACGCCACACGGACGCCCTCCTCGACTCGCTGCGGGCGGCGCTGGACGCCCCCGCGGAGCGCCGTGAACGGGTCGAGCAGACGCTCGACACCTATCTGGCCGCCATAGAGGCACGTCCTCAGGTGTACCGCTTCCTGATGCATCCGGCCGAGGGCGGTCAGCAGGGCGAGGGCTTCGACGTGGGCAAGCACTCCGCTCCCCTGCTGCGCCGCATGGGTGAGGAACTCGCCCAGGTCATCGGGGACCGCCTCGACCTCGGGCCCGGCGGCGAGCAGCTCGCGCGCGTGTGGGGCCACGGGATCGTCGGCATGATGCACGCGGCCGGCGACTGGTGGCTCGGCGAACGCCCCTGCTCCCGCGCCGAGTTGGTCCGCAGCCTGGCCGACCTCCTCTGGGGCCGCCTGGCAGCGGCGGGAGACAAGGTCGGCGGCCCCGGCTTCTGACCCTCGCGCACATCCCACGCCCCTGGCAACGGCCCGCCTCGCAGAGGCACGAGCGACGGCCTGTTCGCCGGGGGCGCGGGGAACCGCACGTTCGCCAAGGGCGCGGGGAACTGCGAGTTCGCCAGGGGCGCGGGGAACCGCGAGTTCGCCAGGGGCGCGGGGAACCGCGCAATCATTTTGGGCGCGGGCACGAACGCGCGCTCCAGTGGCGCGGTGAGCGGCGCGGGCTTTTAGGGGCGCGGGGAACTGCGCGACCAGCCACAACCGACCCGCAGCCCGAAACGAACAGGCACCCAACGGCGCTACCGAACCCGGACACGAACCCGCACCCGCACCCGCACCCGCACCCGCACCCGCCACACCGTCACCGCCCCCACGGTGCCCGCGCAGCCCGCCGCACCACCCTCCACCGACGCCACCCCGTGAGCCGATCCACATACACCCGGCCCTCCAGGTGATCGCACTCGTGCTGCAGACACCGCGCGAAGAAGCCGGTGCCCCGCACCCGTACGGGCTCACCGTCCACCGTGAACCCCTCGACCACGGCCTCGTCGTACCGCTCGGTCCCCGCCTCCAGCCCCGGCAACGACAGACACCCCTCGGGCCCGCGCAGCACGACCCCACCCGCCTCGACGAGCCGTGGGTTGACCACGTGCCCCACATGCCGCACCTCCTCGTCGTCCGGGCAGTCGTACACGAACACCCGCAACCGCTCGCCCACCTGATTCGCGGCGAGACCCACACCCTGCGCCGCGTACATCGTGGCGAACATGTCTTCCACGAGACTCGCCAGTTCAGGGCCGAAATCCGTGACTTCTTCACACGGTGCGTGCAGAACGGGGCCCCCGAACAGAGTCATGGGGCGCACACGCCCTCGGGCGCCGGGGATCGAGCCGTTTCGCATGGCCGCAAGGGTACGGTCCTCAACATCACACGGGCGCCGAGGTGGTGCCGCGATTCGGGCGCGCGAGTGGATCTCGATAGGCTGAGGTCCACACCATGGTGCCGAGAGGCTCGGGCGAGGCGCGCTCGCAAGGAGGATCGAGAACTGATGGCAGGCAACTCGGACCCGCTCACTCCGCGGGCCAAGATCGCCGTGACCGCGGGCAAGGCGGTCGCGGCGGCATCACGCGCCGCGGGGCGCGGGAGCGGTTCGGTGATCGGCGGCCGGGTGGCCCTCAAGCTCGACCCCGACCTCCTCGCCCGGCTCGCCCAGAACCTGGACGTGGTCCTCGTCTCGGCGACCAACGGCAAGACCACGACCACCCGCCTGATCGCGGAGGCGCTCCGCGCCGCGGGCCCGGTCGTCTCGAACGCGCTCGGCGCCAACATGCCCGCGGGCATCACCTCGGCACTGGCCGGCGGCTCCGAGGCCAGATACGGCGTCATCGAGGTGGACGAGAAGTACCTCGCGGGTGTGGCCCGCGACACCGCCCCGAAGTGCATCGCGCTGCTGAACCTCTCCCGCGACCAGCTCGACCGCGCCGCCGAGACCCGCATGCTGGCGGAGAACTGGCGTGAGGGACTGTCCGGTTCGAAGGCGGTCGTGGTCGCCAACTGCGACGACCCGCTGGTGGTCTGGGCCGCGTCCTCCTCCCCCAACGTGATCTGGGTCGCCGCCGGGCAGATGTGGAAGGACGATGCCTGGTCCTGCCCGTCCTGCGGCGGTGTGATGCAACGCCCCGGCGACGACTGGTTCTGCGGCGAGTGCGGCTTCCGCCGGCCCACGCCGAGCTGGGCGCTGTCCGGCGACCACGTCCTTGACCCGCACGGCTCCGCCTGGCCGATCCACCTCCAGCTGCCGGGCCGCGCCAACAAGGCCAACGCCGCGTCCTCGGCCGCCGTCGCCGCCGTCTTCGGCGTGCCGCCGCAGGTCGCCCTGGAGCGCATGTACCAGGTGCAGGCGGTGGCCGGACGCTACGACGTCGTGCAGTTCATGCAGCGCGACCTGCGGCTGCTGCTCGCCAAGAACCCGGCGGGCTGGCTGGAGACGTTCTCGCTGATCGACCCGCCGCCGGCCCCGGTGATCCTCTCGGTGAACGCGCGCGGCGCCGACGGCACCGACACCTCCTGGCTCTGGGACGTCGACTACACGCGCCTGACCGGGCACCCGATCTTCGTCATCGGTGACCGCAAGCTGGACCTGGCGGTGCGTCTGGAGGTCGCGAACCAGCACTTCCAGGTCTGCGAGAACCTCGACCAGGCCGTGCAGATGTGCCCGCCGGGCCGGATCGAGGTCATCGCGAACTACACCGCGTTCCAGGACCTGCGCCGCCACGTGGGCAACTGACGTACCCGCACGCATCCGTAAGGAGTGACTTCATGAGCGACAACAGCCTGCGGGTCGTCTGGGTCTACCCGGACCTGCTCAGCACGTACGGCGACCAGGGCAACGTCCTCGTCGTGGAACGCCGGGCACGCCAGCGCGGCCTCGACGTGGCCCGGCTCGACGTGCGCAGCGACCAGCCGATCCCGACCTCGGGTGACATCTACCTGATCGGCGGCGGCGAGGACCGTCCGCAGCGGCTCGCGGCCGAGCGGCTGCGGCGCGACGGCCACCTGTACCAGGCCGTGCAGAACGGGGCGATCGTCTTCTCCGTGTGCGCCGGCTACCAGATCCTCGGCCACGAGTTCATCAACGACCTCGGCCAGCGCGAGCCCGGCCTCGGCCTGCTCGACGTGACGTCGACGCGCGGCACGGGCGAGCGGTGCGTCGGTGACGTGCTCGGCGACATCGACCCGCGCCTCGGCCTGCCGCCGCTGACCGGCTTCGAGAACCACCAGGGCATCACGCACCTCGGCCCCACCGCCCGTCCGTTGGCACAGGTGCGCATCGGCAAGGGCAACGGCACCGGGGACGGCACGGAGGGCGCGTACAACGACACGGTCTTCGGCACGTACATGCACGGTCCCGTGCTCGCCCGCAATCCGCAGATCGCCGACCTGCTGCTGAAGCTGGCGCTGGACGTCAACGCGCTGCCGCCGACCGACGACCGCTGGTACGAGGCGCTGCGCAACGAGCGCATCGAGACCGCGCAGCAGCCTGCCTAGCCCGCCGCACGGCCACTCGTCCGAGGGGTCCGGGGAGTCCGAGAAACGGTTCCGCGGGCCCCTCCGTGCCGCATACGACCACCCGTGCGACCACCCGTACGACAACCCGCACGGCAGCCCGTATGACAAGGCCCGCGCTCACCTGTGCGGCCGCGTCCAGCAGGCGGACGCCCGGTACGGACCAGCCCCCTCCCGCCGGTAGGGTGGCCGCGATCCTGCCGGACAGCGCGGTCCGGTCCCGGTCCATGTGGAGAAGGTATTTCGGGCTATGCGCATTGGTGTGCTCACGTCCGGCGGCGACTGCCCCGGGCTGAACGCAGTCATCCGGTCCGTCGTCCACCGTGCCGTCGTCGACCACGGTGACGAGGTCATCGGCTTCCGGGACGGCTGGAAGGGTCTCCTGGAGTGCGACTACCTCAAGCTCGACCTCGACGCGGTGGGCGGCATCCTCGCTCGCGGCGGCACGATCCTCGGCTCCTCCCGGGTCCGGCCCGAACACCTGCGTGACGGGGTGGAGCGGGCCAAGGGCCATGTCGAGGAGCTCGGCCTCGACGCGATCATCCCGATCGGCGGCGAGGGCACCCTCAAGGCGGCACGCCTGCTGTCCGACAACGGCCTGCCGATCGTCGGCGTGCCGAAGACCATCGACAACGACATCGCCGTCACGGACGTCACCTTCGGCTTCGACACCGCCGTGGGCGTGGCGACCGAAGCTCTGGACCGGCTGAAGACCACCGCCGAGTCCCACCAGCGCGTGCTGATCGTGGAGGTCATGGGCCGCCACACCGGCTGGATCGCGCTCCACTCCGGCATGGCGGCCGGCGCCCACGCCATCGTCGTTCCCGAGCGTCCCTTCGACATCGACGAGTTGACCGCGAAGGTCGCCGAGCGGTTCTCGGCGGGCAAGCGGTTCGCCATTGTCGTGGCGGCGGAGGGGGCCAAGCCGAAGGCCGGCTCCATGGAGTTCGACGAGGGCGGCAAGGACGTCTACGGGCACGAGCGGTTCGCCGGGGTCGCCCGGCAGCTCTCGGTCGAGCTGGAGGAGCGGCTCGGCAAGGAGGCGCGGCCGGTGATTCTCGGGCATGTCCAGCGTGGGGGTACTCCCACGGCGTACGACCGTGTGCTCGCGACGCGGTTCGGGTGGCATGCGGTGGAGGCCGTGCACCGGGGGGAGTTCGGGCGGATGACCGCGTTGCGGGGGACCGACATCGTGATGGTGTCACTGGCGGAGGCCGTGGAGACGTTGAAGACGGTGCCGGATGAGCGGTACGCGGAGGCGGAGTGTGTTCTGTGAGTGCCGCTGAGAGCTCGGTCCATGAGGTCTGTCGCGGACTGCGGGTCGTGTGTGGTTGATCGCGCAGTTCCCCGCGCCCCTTACTGGAACCGCCCCCGGCGACTTGCGTCGCCGGGGGCGGTTCTAGTCTGGTGCGGACAGACTGCGCTCAACCCCCACGAAACAGGAGCCGGCGGATGGATCACAGCGGGCACGGCACGGAGCTCTTGCCCTTCACGCTGGGGCGGGGGCTCGGGTGGTCGGCTGACCCGTTCTTCCTCGTCGGCTGCCTCGTGGCGCTGGGGCTGTACGGCTGGGGAGTCGTGCGGCTGGTGCGGCGCGGGGACAAGTGGCCGGTGGGGCGGACGGTCGCGTTCGTCCTCGGTGTGCTGCTCGTGATGCTGATGATGTGCACCAAGCTGAACGACTACGGGATGGTCATGTTCAGCGTGCACATGGTGCAGCACATGGTGATCAGCATGCTGGCGCCGATCCTGCTGCTGCTCGGGGCGCCGATCACGCTGGCGCTCAGGTCCCTGCCGGTCGCGGGGAAGGGGCGCAAGGGGCCGCGCGAGGTGCTGCTGATGCTGCTGCACAGCCGCTATCTGCGGATCGTGACGCACCCCGCGTTCACCATCCCCCTGTTCATCGCGAGTCTGTACGCGCTGTACTTCACGTCGCTGTTCGACTTCCTCATGGGGTCCAAGCCGGGGCACATCGCGATGATGGTGCACTTCCTCGCGGTCGGCCTGGTGTTCTTCTGGCCGATCATGGGCGTCGACCCCGGCCCGCACCGCCCCGGCTACCTGATGCGGATGCTGGAACTCTTCGCGGGCATGCCGTTCCACGCGTTCTTCGGCATCGCGCTGATGATGGCGTCGGAGCCCATGGTCGAGGCGTACCGGAACCCGCCGGCCTCGCTCGGCATCGACGCGCTCGCCGACCAGAACGCCGCGGGCGGCATCGCCTGGGCGTTCAGCGAGATCCCCTCCGTGCTCGTGCTGCTCGCGCTGCTCTTCCAGTGGCACGGCTCCGAGCAGCGGCAGGCCAGGCGCCTGGACCGCGCGGCCGACCGCGACGGTGACAAGGAACTCGAGGCGTACAACGCCTATCTGGCCTCACTCAACGCGCGCGGTCGCTGAGTCCCGTTCTCTTCAACCGAACCCCCCTTCTCCTTTCGGTAACTCGCTCCTCTCTCATATTTCACCTTGACTGAAAGGCTTTTCCATTCAGTAGCATGGTGACGGGGGAAACCACCGCCGGGGGGAGCGGTCATGACCGTGCGCGCATGCTTGCGAAGGGCCGGAAAATCAGCTGTTCGAAGGACCGCCGTGCTGCTGGCGGGAGTTCTGATCGCCAGCGGATGCGACTCCGGGCCACCCGAGTTCGCGGTGAAGGCCGTCGCAGCCGGAATACCGTCTCTCGCACCTTTTTTCGAAGAGGACGGACAGCTGGGCGAGGACGCCACCATCGCGTCGCAGCCGCCGCACAGCGGCCTGCAGCAGGGCAACGCACCGGGGTTGTACGGGGGCAGCGGGAAACCCAGGATCTGTGATGTCGAGCGCCTCAAGGAATTCCTCACCAACCCCAAGAACGACCAAAAGGCCCGTGAATGGGCGCGCATCGTCGGCATCAAGCCGGCCCGCAAGGACCGGATCGAGGAATACCTCGACGGCCTCACACCGGTTTTCCTGCGTCACGACACCCTTGTGGTGAACCACGACTACAAGAAAGGCAGGGCCGTCGCCTTCGACGCGTTGCTGGAGGCGGGGATCGCGGTTCTGGTGGACGACAAGGGCATGCCCGCGGTGAAGTGCTCATGCGGAAACCCTTTGCGGCCCTTCGACAAGAACCCCGAACACATCGCTGTCGAGTTCGACGACGGCAACACGAAGTGGGACGGATTCGACGAGTCCGACGTGGTGACGGTCCGGCCGGCCCCGCAGACACTCGACCGGGTCGTGCTCGTCGACGTCCACGACCCCGACCGGGGCATCACCCGGCCCGTCGGCAGCGACGGTGAGCAGGACAGTTCCTTCGACGCGACGGAGGAGCACAAGGTCCCCAGCGTGACCGGGATGTCGTTCGGCGCGGCCGGCCAGAAGCTCGCGGGACTCGGCCTGGCGGTGGCGTACTCCGGTGACGAGCTGCCCCCCGCCGACGCGCGGGTGACCGGCTCCGAGCCCGGCCCCGGCACGGAGCTGAGGTTCGGGGAGGCCGTGACGCTGGAGGTGAGGTCTGTCGGAGACGGGAAGCCGAGCAGGGGTTCGAGGACGGGGCCGTCGCCGTCCGAGGACAGCCCGGCCGGCAGCCCGACCGACAGCCCGACGGGTGAACCGACGACGCGCGAACCGACAACGCGCGAACCGACGACGAGTGAGCCCACGACCGACGAGCCCACCACCAGCGAGCCCACGAGCCAGGAGCCCACCACCAGCGAGCCCACCACGAACCGGCCGACGACCACCGAGCCCACGACCGACGAGCCGACGTCCGCCGCCCCCAGCACGACCGAGCCCAGCACCACCAAGCCCACCACGACCGAACCCACCACAACAGAGCCCAGCACCACCAAGCCCGGCACCACCGAACCCACCACGACCGAGCCCGTCACCAGGGAACCGCCACCCGGCGAACCCGCGTCGAGTGCCCCCGTCACCAAGGAACCGCCACCCAGCGAACCCGCGTCGAGTGCCCCCGGCTCGTCCGGTGATCCACCTCCCGAGGAAGCCGTCCAAAGCCCGAGCCCGGCCTAGCCACGCACCCCACCGCACCGCACCGCACCGCACCCCGGAGAGTGACCGGATGGAAGAAGGAGCACCCGACGCCGGAGTCGGCCGGACCATCGCCGGCCGGTATCTCCTGCTGAAGCGGCTGGGCAGTGGCGGCATGGGCCACGTGTGGCTCGCCCACGACCAGCAGCTGGCCTGTGAGGTCGCCCTCAAGGAGATCGTGTTCCGCGACCCTGCCGAGGCCGACCGTGACCGTTCGGCACGGATCGCCCGCGCCCGCGTGGAGGCCCGGCACGCGGCCTGGCTGCGCGACCACCAGAACGTGGTGACCGTGCACGACGTCCTGGAGCACGAAGGTCTGCCCTGGATCGTGATGGAGTACGTGCCGGGCGCGATCGACCTGCGCGCCCTGGTCGCCCTGCGCGGCCCCCTGGCACCGGCGGAGTGCGCGCGCATCGGCCTGGCCGTACTGGACGCACTGACCGCCGGACACGAGCGGGGCATCATGCACCGGGATGTGAAACCGGCCAACATTCTGCTGGCGCCGGACCGCACCGGTTCGCCGTACGCACGGGTCCTGCTCACCGACTACGGCATCTCCGTGCGGCCCGACGGCACAGACACCCGGCTCACGGGCACGAACGTCCTGGTCGGCACCGCCGGGTACCTGGCTCCCGAACGGGCCGACGGCGGACAGCCCACCCCGGCGGCGGACCTGTTCTCGCTCGGCTGCACGCTCTACTACGGCGTCGAGGGGTACGGCCCCTTCGAACGTGACTCGGACCTCGCGGCGGTCGCCGCCGCCGTGCTGGAGGAACCGCGTCCGCCCCTGCGGGCCGGAGCGCTGGAACCGGTGCTGGCCGCCATGCTCGCCAAGAACGCCGCTCACCGGATCACCGCCCGGGAGGCCGAGGCCGGGCTCTCCGCCATCGTCACTCCCCAGTCGCCCGTGCGTACGGAGCCGGCCCCGGGCTCGGAGCCGCCGTGGGCGAGCGGGTCGACCGAGACCGCGGTCTCCCGGGCCGCGCGGGTCCAGGGGGCGGGTACGCCCTGGCACGCCCCGGCGGCTCCAGCGAAGTCCTCCGCCGCGCCGCCCGGCCAGGAGACACCACTCGGCCGGCAGCCCGAGAGCCCGTTCTCCCCGCCCGCGGCCCACCTGGGGGCCTTCGCGGAGGTCCTGGCCTCGGAGCCGGGTCCCTGGGCCACGGGCAGCGGTGGTCCCGTCCCCCCGGTGCGCGCCGGTCACCCCCGCGGCGGGCGCCGTCGCGTCCTGTCGGCGCTCCTGGGCGGCCTCCTCGGGCTCGCTCTCGTCGGCAGCGGGAGCTGGTTCTTCATGGCTATCAAGGCGAGGGCCGACGGCGAGAAGCCGTACGGTGACGCCGTCGGGCTGAGCAAGCCGCTGAAGGACGGTGACTGTGTGAACGCCGTCTGGCCGGACGTTCCCTTCACCGGCAGGCCCCGGCTCTCGGTCGTGGAGTGCGTCGTCGGCACCGCCCCGGACGGACAGGTGATGACGGTGTACGAAGCCGGGTCCGCGGACGAGGCGCGCGCGGCCGGCACCGCCCAGTGCGAGCAGCGCACCGAGGAAACCCGGGAGAAGCTGGCGGCCGTCCGCACCTATGCCGTCGTCCCGACCGGCGACGGCTTCGACACCGCTCGGCACCGTGTCGCCTGTCTGCTGCTGGGCTCCACCGGGCCGGTTTTCGGCCCTCTCGGGCACCATCGCCGGATGGGGACGACGATTCCCGACACGGCCACCCTGCAGAAACAGGACTGTCTCGAGGTCCTCTCCAAGAAGGGGGCGAAGCTCGTCCCGTGCGACGGCCCCCATGACGAGCGTGTGCTCGGGTTCGCCTCGCTGAAGTCGAGGACGACGTACAAGCAGGCCACGGAGGGCAGGGCTGCCGAGGCCTGCCGGGAGAACCTGCCTCCGCAGGACTACGGCTATGACCCGAACAGTTACGAATCCGACTACTGGGCGAGCGAAAGTGCCTGGAACACGTCCTCGCATTACGTCGTCTGCACCGTTCAGTTGCAAAACGGAGGCACCATGGAGGGGGATCAAGTCTGAGGAGGGTGTTGCGATGCCCGGTTCTACGAAGGCGATGGGGGTGCTCACCATGGGTGGGCTCGTCGTGGTGACGGCCTACACCGTGGCCCTCGGTTCCAACGGCTGGCTCTGGTTCGGCTGGGTCGTCCTCGGTTTGATCACGCTGGGCATGGTGGCCTCCCGCAACCCCTGAGGCCCCCGGCACCCGCGGCTCACTCCCGGGGCAGTCGTCCCCCCGAGTGCACGCCCGGCTGGTACTTGGGCAGCCGGGCGGTGATCTTCATACCCGCGCCCACCGCGGTCTCGATGACGAGGCCGTGGTCGTCGCCGTACACCTGGCGCAGCCGCTCGTCGACGTTCGACAGGCCGATGCCGCCCGAGGGGCTGACCTCTCCGGCGAGGATGCGGCGCAGGACGTCGGGGTCCATGCCGACGCCGTCGTCCTCGATGACCACCAGCGCCTCGGCTCCCGCGTCCTGGGCGGTGATGCTGATGTGACTCGTGCCTCCGGCCGACGCGCCGCCGCCCTCCAGGCCGTGCTTGACGGCGTTCTCCACGAGGGGTTGGAGGCAGAGGAACGGCAGCGCGACCGGGAGGACTTCGGGGGCGATCTGGAGGGTGACCGAGAGGCGGTCGCCGAAGCGGGCCCGGACGAGCGCCAAGTAGTGGTCGATGGCGTGGAGTTCGTCGGCGAGGGTGGTGAAGTCGCCATGCCTGCGGAACGAGTAGCGGGTGAAGTCGGCGAATTCCAGGAGGAGTTCGCGGGCCCGTTCGGGGTCGGTGCGGACGAACGAGGCGATCACCGCGAGCGAGTTGAAGATGAAGTGCGGGGAGATCTGGGCGCGCAGTGCCTTGATCTCGGCCTCGATGAGGCGGGTGCGGGACTGGTCGAGGTCGGCGAGTTCCAGTTGGACGGAGACCCAGCGGGCGACCTCGCCCGCCGCCCGGACGAGGACGGCGGATTCTCCGGGCGCGCAGGCGACGAGGGTGCCGTGGACGCGGTCGTCGACGGTGAGGGGGGCGACGACGGCCCAGCGCAGCGCGCAGTCGGGCTCGTCGCACTTCAGGCGGAACGCCTCGCCGCGGCCGGTCTCCAGCGGGCCGGCGAGCCGTTCCATGATCTCGGTGCGGTGGTGCTCCCCCACGCCGTCCCAGACGAGGACCGCCTCGTGGTCGGTGAGGCAGAGCGCGTCCGTGCCGAGCAGGGTGCGCAGCCGCCGGGCGGACCTGCGGGCCGTCTCCTCGGTGAGTCCGGCGCGCAGCGGGGGCGCCGCGAGCGAGGCGGTGTGCAGGGTCTCGAAGGTGGCGTGCTCGACGGGCGTGCCGAGCCCGCCGAGGCTGCGTCGGCGGGCGGTGCGGCGGCCGAGCCAGAACCCGGCGGCCAGCATCGGGAGCACGGCCACGCACACTCCGGCGAGGAATCCGGTGATCTCACCCGCCCCCACGCGTTCTCACCCTCCTCCACGAGTCGGCGCCCGCCTCGGTCTCCTTGGCAGGGCCGGGGCTCTGGCCTGCGGCGAGCGCCTCCGGCAGGTGGAAACGCGCCAGGATCGCCGGGGTCCCGGCCGGGACCCTCCCGGGCGTCGCCAGCGACACGAGCACCATCGTCAGGAACCCGAGCGGCACGGACCAGAGCGCGGGCCAGGCCAGCAGCGCGTGCAGAGGCCCGCCGCGGGGGTAGCCCGCCATGGTCGCGGCGACCGCGACGAGTGCCGCTCCCCCGCCGACCAGCATCCCGGCCGCCGCGCCCGGCGGGGTGAGCCGCCGCCACCAGATGCCCAGCACGAGCAGCGGGCAGAACGACGAGGCGGACACGGCGAAGGCGAGGCCCACCGCGTCGGCCACCGGCAGTCCGCCCACCAGCGCGCTCGCGGCGAGCGGCACGGCCATCGCGAGTCCCGTGGCGAGCCGGAAGTGCCGTACCCCGCGTGAGGGCAGCACGTCCTGGGTGAGCACGCCCGCCACGGCGATGGTCAGCCCCGACGCGGTGGACAGGAAGGCGGCGAACGCCCCGCCCGCGACCAGCGCGCCCAGCAGGTCGCCGCCCAGCCCGCCGATCATGCGGTCGGGCAGCAGCAGCACGGCCGCGTCGGCGTCACCGGTGAGGGTGAGTTCGGGGGCGTAGAGGCGGCCCAGCGCGCCGTAGAGGGGCGGGAGGAGGTAGAAGGCGCCGATCAGGCCGAGGACGACGACCGTGGTGCGGCGGGCGGCGACCCCGTGGGGGCTCGTGTAGAAGCGGACGACGACGTGGGGCAGGCCCATGGTGCCGAGGAAGGTGGCGAGGATCAGTCCGTACGTGGCGTACAGCGGGCGTTCCTCTCGGCCCTCGGCGAGGGAGGTCGACATGCCGCCGTTGGTGCCGCGGTCCGCCACGGGGACGGGATCGCCCTCGGTGAAGGTCAGCCGGGTGCCGGCCTCGATGCGGTGGGTGCCTGCGGGGAGGTCGACGCGCTCGTCCTCGTGGCGGCGGCCGTCGATCGTGCCGGTCGCGGTGACGTCGAGCGGACGGTCGAGCTTGAGGTCGAGGCCGGCGTCGACGCGGACGACCCGTTGCTCGCGGAAGCGCGCGGGTTCGTCGAAGGCGTGGCGCGGGGCTCCGTCGCCCTGCCAGGCGAGGACGAGGAAGAGGGCGGGGACGAGCAGCGCGGTGAGCTTGAGCCAGTACTGGAAGGCCTGCACGAAGGTGATGCTGCGCATGCCTCCGGCGGCGACGGTCGCGACCACGACGGCCGCGACGATCACCCCGCCGAGCCAGTCGGGTGCGCCGGTGAGCACGGTGAGCGTCAGCCCGGCGCCCTGGAGTTGGGGCAGCAGGTACAGCCAGCCGACGCCGACGACGAAGGCCCCGGCCAGGCGTCGTACGGCCTGTGAGGCGAGCCGGGCCTCGGCGAAGTCCGGCAGGGTGTACGCACCCGAGCGGCGCAGCGGGGCCGCGACGAACAGCAGCAGCACGAGGTAGCCCGCCGTGTAGCCGACCGGGTACCAGAGCATGTCGGGGCCCTGGACCAGGACGAGGCCCGCGATGCCGAGGAAGGAGGCGGCGGACAGGTACTCACCGCTGATCGCGGCCGCGTTGAGGCGCGGGCCGACGGTGCGGGAGGCCACGTAGAAGTCGGAGGTCGTCCGTGAGATGCGCAGGCCGAACGCGCCGACGAGGACGGTCGCCACGACGACGAGCGCGACCGCGGGTACGGCGTAGTTCTCGTTCACTGTGCTGAACCCCTCGTTGAACCTCTCGTGCCCCGGCCCTCAGCGGTCCTCGACGAGCCGCGCGAAGTCCCGCTCGTTCCGCTCGGCGCGGCGCACGTGCCACAGGGCGAGCAGGACGAGCGGCGGGTAGATGCCGAAGCCGAGGACGGCCCATACGAGGCCGGCGCTGTCGGGCATCGCCGCGAACACCAGGGGCAGCGGCCCGACGAGCAGGACCAGCACCGCGAACCCCAGCAGTGCGGTGCGGAGTTGACTGCGCATGAGGGAGCGGACGTAGGTGTGGCCGAGGGTGGTCTGTTCGTCGATCTCGGTGCGGGGGCGGTAGTAGCCGAAGGTGCGGCGCCGGCGCCGGGGCACTCCGGTGACGACGACGCGGCGCTCGGTCGGGTCCTGGGGCATGTGCGAGGCCCCTTCAGCCCGTGGTCCGGCGCATCAGCAGGTCGCGCAGCTCGCGGGCATGGCGGCGGCTGACCTGGAGCTCGATATCGCCGACGAGGACGCTCACGGTGCCCGCGTCGAGGCGGAGTTCGGCGATGTGGCGGAGGGCGACGAGGTGGCGGCGGTGGATGCGGACGAAGCCGCGGGCGCGCCAGCGCTCCTCCAGGGTGGAGAGCGGGATGCGGACGAGGTGGCTGGCCCGGTCGGTGTGCAGCCGGGCGTAGTCGCCCTGAGCCTCGACGTGGGTGATGTCGTCGACGGCCACGAAGCGGGTCACGCCGCCGAGCTCGACGGGTATGTGGTCCGGGTCGGGCTCGTGCACGGGTATGGGCGGCGCGGTGTCGAGGAGTTCGGCGGCCCGGCGCACGGCCTCGGCGAGCCGTTCCCGGCGGACGGGCTTGAGTACGTAGTCGACGGCCTTGAGGTCGAAGGCCTGGACGGCGAAGCCCTCGTGGGCGGTGACGAACACGACGAGCGGCGGGCGGGCGAAGCCGGTGAGCAGGCGGGCCATGTCGAGCCCGTCGAGGCCGGGCATGTGGATGTCAAGGAAGACGACGTCGATCGCCTCGGGTCCGCCCGGACCCGACTCCAGTGCCCGGTTGATGCGGCGCAGCGCCTCGGTGGCATCGCTCGCGCCCTCGGCACTGCCGACCCGTGGGTCGGCCCTGAGCAGGTACAGAAGTTCCTCGAGGGACGGGTTCTCGTCATCGACGGCGAGCGCGCGCAGCATGACCCCGGAGTCTAGGAGTAATCCGTACGCCTGCACACGTGCCGGGCGTGGACGTACGCGCTGGATATCAGCCGGATACAGTGCCGACCATGAACAGCAGGCCGGCGCCGTTCGACGAGCTCGACCGGAAGATCATCACCGCGCTGATGGCGAACGCCAGGACCAGCTTCGCCGAGATCGGCGCGGCGATCGGGCTGTCGGCGACCGCGGTCAAGCGGCGCGTGGACCGGCTGCGGGACACCGGAGTGATCACCGGGTTCTCCGCCACCGTGGAGCCCTCGGCGCTCGGATGGCGCACGGAGGCGTACGTGGAGGTGTACTGCGAGGGCGCGGCGCCGCCCCGGCGGCTGGCGGAGGTGGTGCGCAACCATCCGGAGATCGTGGCCGCGATGACGGTGACGGGGGGCGCGGACGCGCTGCTGCACGTACGGGCGCGGGACGTGGAGCACTTCGAGGAGGTGCTGGAGCGGATCCGGATCGAGCCGTTCATCCGGAAGACGATCAGCTACATGGTGCTGTCCCACCTCCTCCCGGAAAGCCCGGAAGCGGGCGCCAGCCAGCCCGCGCCTCCAGGACCGGTGACGTAACGCCGCCAAACGCACCAGACGTGCGTCGTTCCCTCTGAGAACGCAGCATTCCTGCACCGACACGCAGTCTTCTGCTCTTGTCGCTCGCCGTAGCCGCTTCCTACCTTGGAGTCACCCCCAAACCCGCACCGCAGGAAGCGGAGGAACCCCTCTGTGCCTGAGAACCGTGTGCCGCGCCGGCGGCGCTTCCTCGTCTGCGAACCCAGACACTTCGCCGTGCAGTACGCGATCAACCCGTGGATGCACCCGGACCGACCCGTCGACGTCGATCTGGCCCGCGGCCAGTGGGCGGAGCTGATCCGCGCCTATCGCGACCACGGCCACACCGTGGACACCGTCGAGCCCGTCGCGGACCTCCCGGACATGGTGTTCGCGGCGAACTCCGCGCTCGTCCTCCAGGGCCGTGTCTTCGGCTCCCTCTTCCACGCGCCCGAGCGGCGCCCCGAGTCCACCGCCTACGAGACCTGGTTCCGGGCCGCCGGCTACGACGTGTGCCGACCGGACTCGGTGTGCGAGGGCGAGGGTGACCTGGTTCCGGCCGGCCGCTGGATCCTGGCCGGGACCGGCTTCCGTACGACCCGCGAGGCGCACCACGAAGTGCAGGAGTTCTTCGGGGCCCCCGTGATCAGTCTCCAGCTGGTGGACCCGTACTTCTACCACCTGGACACCGCGCTGTTCGTCCTCGACGAAGGGGACGACGGGTCGGACGGGAACATCGTCTACTACCCGGAGGCGTTCTCGCCCGGCAGCCGCGGGGTGCTGGCACGGCTGTACCCGGACGCGGTGCTCGCCACCCGTCAGGACGCCATGGCGTTCGGGCTGAACTCGGTGTCCGACGGCCGCCACGTCTTCATCGCCCCACGCGCCAAGGAGCTGGCCGACCAGTTGGCGCGCCAGGGCTACGTTCCCGTCCCCGTCGACCTGTCGGAGTTCCACAAGGCCGGCGGCGGCATCAAGTGCTGCACTCAGGAGATCCGCTCATGACCGCTCCCGTCCGTACGCAGTCCGCCGACGACGTCGCGCAGTCGGCCGCCGACACCCGCGTGCAGTCCTCCGGCCACGCTCCCCGTTCGTCCGCCGAACTGATCCGCGCCGAGGAACCGGTCCTCGCGCACAACTACCACCCGCTGCCCGTGGTCGTCGCCCGCGCGGAGGGCACCTGGGTGGAGGACGTCGAGGGCCGTCGCTACCTGGACATGCTGGCGGGCTACTCGGCGCTCAACTTCGGCCACCGCCATCCGGCACTGATCGAGGCCGCCCACCGACAGCTCGACCGGCTGACCCTCACCTCACGGGCTTTCCACAACGACCGGCTCGCCGAGTTCGCCGAGGGTGTGGCCGCGCTGACGGGCCTGGACATGGTGCTGCCCATGAACACGGGCGCCGAGGCCGTGGAGAGCGCGGTGAAGGTGGCCCGGAAGTGGGCGTACGACGTGAAGGGCGTGCCGGCCGACCGGGCGACGATCGTCGTGGCGGCCGACAACTTCCACGGCCGTACGACGACGATCGTCAGCTTCTCGACGGACCCGACGGCCCGTACGGGCTTCGGCCCGTTCACCCCCGGCTTCCGGATCGTCCCGTACAACGACCTCGCCGCGCTGGAGGCGGCCGTCGACGAGACGACCGCGGCCGTGCTGATCGAGCCCGTCCAGGGCGAGGCGGGCGTGATCATCCCGGACGAGGGCTATCTGGCCGGCGTCCGCGAACTGACCGCCCGCGCCGGCTGCCTGTTCGTCGCTGACGAGATCCAGTCGGGCCTGGGCCGCACGGGGCGCACCCTGGCCGTCGAACACGAGGGGGTCCTGCCCGACCTCGTGCTGCTCGGCAAGGCGCTGGGCGGTGGCATCGTGCCCGTATCGGCCGTGGTCGGGCGCCGGGACGTCCTCGGTGTCCTGCGTCCGGGCGAGCACGGGTCCACGTTCGGCGGCAACCCGCTCGCCGCGGCGGTCGGCTCGGCGGTCGTCGAACTGCTGGCGACGGGTGAGTTCCAGCGCCGGGCGGCCGAGCTGGGCACGGTACTGACGGACGGACTGACCGCGTTGCTGGGCCGGGGCGTTGTCGGTTTCCGGGCGCGCGGGCTGTGGGCGGGCGTCGACATCGATCCCGTGTTCGGCACGGGCCGGGAGATCAGCGAGCGTCTGATGGCCGAGGGAATTCTGGTCAAGGACACCCACGGCTCGACGATCCGCCTCGCTCCACCGCTCACGATCACGGCGGAGGAGCTGCGGTCGGCGCTGGGTTCCCTGGAGGCGGTACTGACGCACAGGGCGTGAGGTTCGTGGTGACCGCCGGTCTGCGGCTGCCCTGACGACGGCACCTCACTGGTACGGACGCCGCCGCCCCACCGGCGGCGCGGCCGCCCTACCGGCGGCGCGGCCGCCCTACCGGCGGCGCCAGGGCAGTACCTCCTGAGCGTCCCCGGCGGCTTCGGCGCGCTGCAGTGCGGCGTTGATCGCCTCGCCGATCTCCGCGAACTGGCGTACCTGCTCCGGGGTCAGCGCGTCGAAGACGGCGCGGCGCACGGCCTCGACGTGCCCCGGCGCCGCCCGCTCCAGCAGCTGCTGCCCCTGCGGGGTCAGGACCGCGAGCTGGTTGCGGCGGTTGCCGGGGGCCTCCTGCCGGTCCACGTAACCGGCCTCCTGGAGGCGGGTCACGGCATGGGTGAGCCGGCTCCGGGTGATCTTCAGACGCTCGGCCAGCTCGGACATGGTCAGCGTGCGGTCGGGGGCGGTGGAGAGGTGGGCCAGGAGGCTGTAGTCCGCGTGAGTCACCCCTGCGTCCCGGCGCAGCTGCCGGTTGAGATGGTCGGACAGCAGCGTGGAGAAGTCGATGTAGGCCAGCCAGG
The DNA here is from genome assembly GCF_040704615.1 of Streptomyces sp. NPDC046862. NCBI lineage: Bacteria > Bacillati > Actinomycetota > Actinomycetes > Kitasatosporales > Streptomycetaceae > Streptomyces > Streptomyces sp. NPDC046862. The sequence continues at coordinate 334,993 of NZ_JBEYXP010000003.1, forward strand.
CCCGCCGCTCCTCGCTGTCGAGCCAGCGTGGCGAAGAGGTCATGGCCGCAGCCTATCGATTCACGATTGAAGCTTCAAACGATTGCGCTGAGGAGATCGATCGGTGGGCTGCAACCTCGCGCCACAGCGCCGTGGGCCGCGGGTTGTGGGTCATAGGCCGCGGGCGGGGGGTTATGGGTCGTAGGCCGTGGGTCGCGGGTCTTGGCTCGTGGGTCTTGGCTCGTGGGTCCGGGCCATCCACGCCATGGATGGCCCGGACACGGGATTCGGATCGCGCGGAGGATGGCGGCACTTCCCGGGGCGGCCCATAGTCGTGCATACCCGCACGCAGCTGTCCGGACCAGCCGCCACCGTGCGGCAGTCCCCAGCATGCCGTGCGCCGTCGGCGCCCGTGAAAGGCATGCCCGCTCCGTACCACGTTCCCTGCAGTCGCCATACCCGGTTCCGCCCCACCGCCTCCCACCGCGGTCGATGACGCCTCTCCGGCGTCCGTCGCCGTCTCGGGCCCGGCCCACCGCGACCTGCACGAGGCGTACGGCCAGGTGCACGGCCTGGTCAACAACGCGGGTGTCACCTGGCGGGCCCGGATCGACCACGTGCGCCCCGAGGACATGGCCCAGGTCCACGAGGTCAACGTCACCGGGCCGCTCCTCGGCATCCAGCACCTGGTGCCGCTGATGCGCCCTGGGGCGTCGATCGTGAACGTCGGTTCGTCCGCGGCGTTGACCGCCCACTACCCGGTCGCGTACACGGCCAGCAAGTGGGCACTGCGCGGTCCGTCGAGAACCGCGGCCATGGAACTGGGGCCCCGGGGCATCCGCGTGAACATCGTTCATCCCGGTTTCATCGAGACCGACATGACGGCCTCGGCGGCACCCGCGTTCTGCGAGGCGAACCTCCGCGAGACGCCGCTCGGCCGCACCGGAACCGTCGACGACGTCACCCCGCTCGTCGTCTTCCTCCTCTCCGACGACTCCGCCTTCGTCACCGGCGCCGAGATCCCGGTCGACGGCGGCCTCACCGCGCACGGCGGCACCAAGTCGATCTCGGACGCCCTGCGCCGAGGTGCCTGAGCCGACAACGATGCCGACATCGAGCAGCCGGGCGCGGGCGGGGACAGCGGCAGGTGCTTTAGGACAGCGGCATGACCTTGCGGTACGCGAACACCGCGACCGCCGCGACCACCACGTGCATCAGGAGCACCGCCCCGACTCCGACCACACCGCCGTCGCCGAAGAGCAGGAAGTCGGGACCGAAGGACACCACGACGGCGGTCGGCACCAGCCAGCGCACCAGCGCCTCGGGGGCCTTGGCCACCTTGCGGATGATGGCCCAGCCCACGGCTCCGGCCACCACTCCGACCGCCGTCAGGAAGATGTACGAGCCGGGCTTCAGTGGCTGGAAGTCGTCGGGCGCACCCGCGGCCAGGGCAACGAGAGCGAGCACCGCGTCGGCCAGCGAGGCCACCACGATCGCGGCAAGCACACCTCCCGCCACGACGAGCGGACCACGGCGGGCAGCGACGGCGTCAGAGGCAACAGACATGGGAACTCCAGGGGGGACGGCGAGACGAGCACCGAAACCTGATACTTGAATGCTCAAGCGAGAGTCTCACCCAATACGTTTGAAACTTCAACCCCGCCCGCAAGCCGCACGGGATCCGCGCGTGGCAGCCTTCGCGCGGAATCTCGACACCCGCCCTCGCGGCGACGTCCGCCATCGTGGGCCGCCACCTGCCCGATGCGCCCGCTCGCGACCGCCCGTCACCGCGCCCGACTGACGGGCGGTCCCGAAATCTCCCGGCAACAAGCTATTGACATGACATTTGGACAGGGGCCATCGTACTCGCACTAGAGCGCGCTAGTAGAGCGCGGCAGTGACGTCCTCCCACGACACTCCCCGGAGCCTGTCGGAGCGAAGGGATATGCAGCGATGCCGTTCGAAGTGCTGACCATGGGCCGTGTCGGAGTGGATGTGTATCCGCTCCAGACCGGGGTGGGACTGGCGGAGGTCACCTCGTTCGGCAAGTACCTGGGCGGCAGTCCGACGAACGTCGCCGTGGCCGCGGCCCGGTACGGGCGTTCCGCGGCTGTGATCACCAAGACGGGCCGGGACCCGTTCGGCGAGTTCGTCCGGCAGGCACTGGACGGCTACGGCGTCGACAGTCGGTACGTGGGGGTGTCGGACATCGCGCCGACGCCGGTGACGTTCTGCGAGATCTTCCCGCCGGACCGCTTGCCCCAGCCCTCACACCACATCGCCGCCGGGTTCGACTTCCCCACCTCCAGCTGACACCGCGACGCGGCACTGCCTCGTCCGGCACATCTCCCTGTCCTTTTTCCCTGTCCCCTTTGCCCCCCTCCTTGAAGGACGTACACCATGGCAACGACGCCATCCCCCCTCCGCACCGTCGTGGGCAACCTCTGTCTCGGCTCCGCCCCCGACTCCTGGGGCGTCTGGTTCCCCGAGGACGAGCACCAGGTCCCGTACACCCGCTTCCTCGACGAGCTGGTCGCGGCGGGCTACCAGTGGCTGGAGCTCGGGCCGTACGGCTATCTCCCCACCGGCCCCCAGCGCCTCAAGGACGAGTTGGACGCCCGGGGGCTCCAGGTCTCCGGCGGCACCGCGTTCGGCGCGCTGCACCGGCCCGAGGCCTGGGACGACATGCTCGCCCACGTGCGTCAGGTGGCCGCCCTGACCGCCGCCGCGGGCGCCCACCACCTGGTGTTCATTCCGCCCATGTACCGGGACGAGAAGACCGGCGACTTCACCGAGCCGCCCGAGCTGACCGCCGAGCAGTGGGCGGGCTTCGGCAAGGCCGCCGACCGGCTCGGCAGGCTGCTGCTCGACGAGTACGACGTACGGCTCGTCATCCACCCCCACGCCGACAGCCACATCCAGACCCAGCCGGAGATCGAGCGACTGCTCAACGAGTCCGACTCCCGCTACACGAACCTGTGCCTGGACACCGGGCACGTGGCCTACGGCGGCGGCGACAACCTCGACCTGATCCGCCGCTTCGGCGAGCGCGTCGGCTACGTCCACATCAAGCAGATGGACCCCGAGATCCTCGCCCAGGTCACCGCAGAGAACCTCTCCTTCGGCGAGGCCGTCAAGCGCGGGGTGTGCGTGTCGCCTCCGGCGGGCGTGCCCAAGCCCGCCGACGTGGTGGCCGAACTCTCCCTGCTGGAAGCCGAGTTGTTCGTCATCGTCGAGCAGGACCTGTACCCGTGCGCTCCCGAGGTGCCACTGCCCATCGCGGTCAGCACGCGTGAGCACCTGGCCGGCTGCGGCCTGACCGGTACCCGACGCTCCACCGTCAACCAGTAGGAGGTGGCCATGGACGTCAGCAACGACACATCCCAGGCCCCCGCACCCGCCACCGCCGTCCCCGACGACGCCCCTCCGGCTGTCTCCCGGCGGCTGCGGATCATCACCCTCGTCGCCACCTTCGGCGGACTGCTCTTCGGCTACGACACCGGAGTCATCAACGGCGCGCTGCCGTACATGACCGACGACCTGGGCCTGACCCCGGTCACCGAGGGCATGGTCACCAGCTCGCTCCTCCTGGGGGCCGCCCTGGGCGCCGTCACCGGCGGACGGCTGTCGGACGCGCGCGGACGGCGCCGGACCATCCTCGTCCTCGCCGTGCTGTTCTTCGTCGGCGCGCTCGGCTGCACCCTCGCCCCCACGACCGCGGTCATGATCGTGGCACGCTTCGTGCTCGGCCTCGCGGTCGGCGGCGCGTCGGTGACCGTGCCGGTCTACCTCGCCGAGGTCTCGCCCGCCGAACGGCGTGGCGCGCTGGTCACCCGTAACGAACTCATGATCGTCACCGGGCAGTTGCTCGCCTTCACCTCCAACGCGATCATCGCCCGGGTGGGCGGCGAGTCCGGCGGCGTCTGGCGCTGGATGCTGGTCGTGGCCACGCTTCCGGCGGTCGTGCTGTGGTTCGGCATGCTGGTCATGCCGGAGAGCCCGCGCTGGCTGGCCTCCCAGAGCCGCTTCAACGACGCCCTGGACGTGCTCAAGCAGGTTCGCTCCCAGCAGCGGGCCGAGGCCGAGCTGAGCGAGGTGTCCGCGCTCGCCGTGAAGGACGAGCAGGAGAAGCTCGGCGGCTGGGCGGACCTCAAGAGCACGCCGTGGGTGCGCAAGCTGATGTTCGTCGGTTTCGGCATCGCGATCGTGCAGCAGATCACCGGCGTCAACACGATCATGTACTACGGCACGCAGATCCTCACCGACGCCGGATTCGCCGCCGACAGCGCGCTCACCGCGAACATCGCCAACGGCGTCATCTCGGTACTCGCCACCTTCGTCGGCATCTGGCTGCTGGGTCGCGTGAACCGTCGCCCGATGCTGATGGCCGGTCAGATGGGTACGACGGCGGCGCTGTTGCTGATCGGCGTCTTCTCCCTGGTGCTGCCCTCCGGTGACGGCCGTGCCTTCGCCGTGCTGGCGATGACGGTCACGTTCCTCGCCTTCCAGCAGGGCGCGATCTCGCCGGTGACCTGGCTGATGCTGTCGGAGATCTTCCCGATGCGCATGCGCGGATTCGGGATGGGTGTCGCGGCCGTGGTGCTGTGGCTGACCAACTTCGTGATCGGCCTGGTCTTCCCTTCCCTGGTCTCCGGGATCGGGATCTCGAACACGTTCTTCCTCTTCGTGGTGGCGGGTCTGTTCTCTCTCGCCTTCGTGAAGCTGTACGTCCCCGAGACCAAGGGCCGCACGCTCGAAAACCTCGAAGCGGAGCTCAAGGCCCGCTTCTCCTGACCTCTCCCCCCATGGGCCGGGAGCGCAAGGACTCCCGGGCACTCCCGGCCCTCGCAAGCCCTTCGAAGGGAACTGCCATGACCGTACGTGTAGGTGTCATCGGCGCCGGCTGGATCGGCAAGGAGCACATCCGGCGACTCACCGACACCGTCACCGGCGCCCGCGTCACCGCGGTGACCGACATCGACGCCGCCCGCGCCGAGGAGGCGGCGTCGCCGGTCGGCGCCCGTGTGCTGCCCGACGGCGCGGCCGTGGTCGCGGCGGACGATGTCGACGCGGTGCTCGTGACGTCCTGGGGCCCGACCCATGCCGAGCACGTGCTGAACGCGATCGCCGCCGGGAAGCCGGTGTTCTGCGAGAAGCCGCTGGCCACGACCGCCGAGGACTGTCTGAGGATCATCGAGGCCGAGACGGCGCGTGGCCGCCGCCTGGTCCAGGTCGGCTTCATGCGCCGCTACGACGCCGGCTACCGGCAGATGAAACAGGTCATCGACTCCGGCCGCATCGGTGAGCCGCTGATCGTGCACTGCGCCCACCGCAACCCGACCGTCCCGGAGTCGTACACCTCCTCGATGGCCGCCCTGGACACCGCCGTGCACGAGGTGGACGTACTGCGCTGGCTGCTGGACGACGAGATCGTCTCCACCCAGGTCATCACCCCGAGGACCACCAGCAAGCGGTTCGCGCACCTCAAGGACCCGCAGATCATGCTCTTCGAGACCGCGAAGGGCGTCCGCATCGATCTGGAGGTCTTCGTCAACTGCCAGTACGGCTACGACATCCAGTGCGAGGCGGTCGGCGAGGAGGGGCTCGTCCGGCTGCCCGACCCGGCCGCCGTCGGTGTCCGCACCGCCGCTCGGCACAGCACCGAGGTGCTCGCGGACTGGGTGGGCCGCTTCCGCGACGCCTTCGACACCGAGTTCCGCGAGTGGATCGCGGGCGTCGCCGCCGGCGACGAGCCCACCGGCCCCTCGGCATGGGACGGCTACGCCGCCACCGTCATCACCAGCGCGACCGTGGAGGCCCTGGAGTCGGGCCGCGTCGTCGCCACGGACCTCAAGCCCCGGCCCGCACTCTACGGAGGTGTCGCGTGAAGATCGCCCTCGACCCGTACATGTTCCGCGCCCTGTCCATCGACGACATGGTGCGCACGGTCGCCGAACTCGGCTACGACTACATCGAGTTGTCCCCGCGCGACGACTTCATGCCGTTCTTCCTGCATCCGCGGGCGGACGACGATCGCGTGGCGGCGTTCAAGAAGTCCCTGCGTACGCACGGCGTCCAGCTGTCCTCGGTGCTGCCGCTGTACAAGTGGTCCTCGCCCGACGAGACCGAACGGCAGGCCGCGGTCCGCTACTGGAAACGGATGATCCAGATCACCGCCGACCTCGAATGCCCGCTGATGAACTCGGAGTTCAACGGCCGCCCCGAGCGCGCCGCCGAGAGTGAGGCCGCGTTCTGGCGCTCACTGGAGGAACTGCTGCCCCTGTTCGAGCGTGAGGGCATCGCGCTCAACCTGGAGGCCCACCCGGACGACTTCTGCGAGGAGAACACCCCCGCCGTCGACCTCGTCCGCGCGATCAACAAACCGTGGGTGAACTACCTCTACTGCGCCCCGCACACCTTCCACCTCTCCGGCGCCGATCCGGTGGCGGACATCGCGGCGATGATGCGCTACGCCGGCGACAAACTCCAGCACGTCCACATCGCCGATTCCTTCAACCACAAGGGTTCCTCGGGCCTGCGCTACATCCTCAACCCGCCCGGCACCCCCGCCCGCATCCACCAGCACCTCGACATCGGCCAGGGCGAGGTCGACTGGGACACCTTCTTCGGCACCCTGCGCGAACTGAACTTCGACGGCGTGGCCACCGCCTGCGTGTTCGCCTGGGAGGAGCGGGCCAAGGATTCCTCCGCGTTCATGCTCGACCGCATCACCAAGGAACTCGCCGCCTGAAACCCGGCTCCATAAATTCCGTGGATTCCGTGGATTCCGTGGATTCCGTGGATTCCGTGGATTCCGTGGATTCCGTGGATTCCGTGGATTCCGTGGATTCCGTGGATTCCGTGGATTCCC
>NZ_JBEYXP010000003.1:341941-366549 GCF_040704615.1 Streptomyces sp. NPDC046862
GTGGAGAGAATATAAAACAGTCCAAAGAAGCCTTGCCGAGTGCTGACCACCACCCGGCAGGGCCCTTTGGCCTGCGCAAAAGCAGGCGCGAATCTCCGTGACCTTTTCGTTGGAATCAACCTTGCGGAAGCGCATTGACACGTTCGGCCAAAGGGGCGCTAATTTTCGCCAAAGAGACCGCGAACGGTCAGTCCCGCATTCTCAGCGGGCCCCTGGCGCCGCACAGATTCCGCAGGCGCGCATTAACTCTCCAAAGAAGAGGTAGGACCATGCCGCACTCCGCTCACTCGTCCCGAAGAGCCCGCCGGGTCTCCGGTTGGCGAGCGCTCGCCGTCGTCCCCGCACTGGCCCTTCTCGCGGTCGGCTGCGCCAACGGCTCGGACGACACCGCGTCGGCTTCGGGCAAGGGAACGTCGCTGAAGTCGGGCCTCGGCAGCAAGGCCAAGGACCGCAAGGTCACCTTCCTGCTCCCCCAGGACCCCGGAGACCCGTTCTGGACCACCATCGCGCAGGGCGCCAAGGACGCCGCGCAGTTGCTCAACCTGAAGCTGAACATGCAGACCAGCTCGGGCGACCAGTCCAAGTACAACGACCTGATCGGCAGCGCGGTCGCAGACAAGCCCGCCGCCCTGGCCGTCGTGCTCGACGACCCCAACAAGTACACCGAGAACGTCTGCGCGGCCCAGAAGGCCGGCATCCCCGTGATGACCTACAACATCACCCAGGAGGGCAAGGCCGGAGCCTGCACGCTCGGCTTCGTGGGACAGGACTTCGAAGAGGTCGGCTATCTGCTCGGCAAGCGCCTCCTCGCCGACCACCCCGAGATCGGCAAGGGCGACACCGTCCTGACGCCCGTCGAGTTCCCGGACCAGGTCTACGCGGTCCAGCGCCACGCCGGCGTCAAGCGCGCCCTGGACGAGGTGGGCGCCAGGACGGACATCCTCGGCACGGGCATCGAGGACTCCGCCGCCCTGGACAAGATCACGCAGTATCTGCTCGGCCACAAGAAGACGGCCGCCATCGTCCCGCTGGGCGGCACCCCGCACCGCAACGTCGTCAAGGCCATGGAGGACTCCGGTGTGAAGGTGCCCGTCGTCGGCTTCGACCTGGCGCCGCAGATCGTCACCGGTATCGAGTCCGGCGCCATCGACGCGGCGGCCGACCAGCAGGGCTACGTCCAGGGCTTCCAGACGGTCATGGAGCTCGGTCTGAAGCTGGACTTCGGTCTGAGCCCGGCCGGCATCAACTCCGGCGGCAGCGGCCTGGTGGACAAGTCCAACGTCGGCATCGCCAAGGACCTCGCCGGAAAGGTCCGCTGACCCGCGCGGTCCCGGCCTGAAGGCACCACCTCACCCGCCGACGATCCGGCTCGGGGCGGCCAGGCACCATCGGCCGGCCGCCCCGCCCATCCCAACCAGGAAGGCAGTACCACCATGAGCGAGCCGAGCGGTCGGACGACCGCGGGGAGCATCCCGGCGGCAGGGGCCGCCGCCGTCGACGAGGACGCCACAGCAGACGTCACAGCGGGGGGAGCGCCCGTCCGGAAGCGGACTCTCGCGGACACCGCCCACGCCACCACCACCGACCGGCTGACCGAGCGCCTGCGCCAGATCCGCGGGCGTGGCGCGCTGGAGATCGGCCTGGTCTTCCTGCTGGTGCAGCTCGGCTGCGTCGTCTACTACCTCGTGGACCCCGTGGGCTTCCCCTACCTGGAGAAGTCGAACTTCAACGTCCTCAGCCAGAGCGTCCCCGTGCTGGCGATCCTCGCCATCGGCGCCGGCATCCTGATCATCGCCGGTGAGTTCGACCTGTCGCTCGGCGCCAACTTCACGTTCTGTGCGCTGGTGTTCACCAGGTGGTACTCCGACGGGGCGAGCGCCTGGACCGCCACCGGCATGGCCCTGGTGACCGGCATCGCGATAGCCCTGCTCAACGGCCTCCTCGTCACCAAGGCCAGGATCCCGTCCTTCATCGTGACGCTCGGCATGATGCTCTTCTGGGAAGGAGCGGCGCTCTTCTACAACGGCACCACGGCCGCCCTGATGGTCCCCAGTGACACCGTGAAGCAGGTCTTCACCGCCGACCTCGGCTTCTTCCGCGGTCAGGTGCTGTGGCTGCTCGGCGTCGGCGTCCTGTTCTGGCTGCTGGTGCACCGGCACAGACTCGGGAACCACGTCTTCGCCGTCGGCGGCAATCCGGCCGCCGCCCGCGCGATCTCCATCAACCCCGACCGGGTCAAGATCATCGCGTTCGGCATCCTCGGTCTGTGCGTCGCCCTCGCCGCCGTCCTGACCGCCGTCCGCACCGGTTCCGTCCAGCCCGGCACGGGCCGAGGCATGGAGCTGAAGGCCATCGCGGCGGCCGTCGTCGGCGGAGTCGCGCTGTCCGGCGGCCGCGGCAGCGTCCTCGGCATGGTCCTGGGTGCGGCCCTCATCCTCACCGTGCAGGACATCCTGCTGCTCGGGGGCGCGCCCGGCTTCTACCTGGATCTCTTCGTGGGCCTGATCATCGTCGCCGCGGCCTTCTTCAACCGCATGATCGAGGGGAAGGCGAAGTGAGCGCCGCCGCGCCCACCGCCGGAAACGGAGCAACCATGTCCCCCACCGCCACCGCCACCGCGGAGCACACCGGCGAGGTGCTGCTGGAACTGTCCCGCATCACCAAGCGGTACGGAGCCAACACCGTCCTCGCCGACGTCAGCTTCACGATTGGTCAGGGCGAGGTGGTCGGCCTCCTCGGAGACAACGGCGCCGGCAAGTCCACCCTGGTCAAGACGATGTCCGGAGTCGTCACCGCCGAGGAGGGCGACTACCTCTGGCGCGGCGAGAAGCTGACCGCGCCCAGCCGTCAGGAGACCGAGAAGCGCGGTGTCGAGACGATCTTCCAGGACTCCGCCCTGGTGCCGTCCATGACCATCACCCGCAACATCTTCATGGGCCGTGAACTCACCAACGCCCTCGGCCTGCTGAAGCTGCGGAAGATGGACGAGATCGCCGCGCGGATCCTGGACAGCGTGGTCACCATCGAGGGCATCAAGAGCCCCCGCCAGCTGGTGGGTTCGCTCTCCGGCGGCCAGCAGCAGGCCGTGGCGATCGCCCGCGCGGTGCACTTCAAGCGCAGCCTGCTGATCCTGGACGAGCCGACGAGCGCGCTGGCCGTGCGCGCGACCGAGGCCCTGCTCAACTACCTGCTGCAGCTCAAGCAGGAGGGCGTCAGCTCGGTGCTGGTCACCCACAACCTGCACCACGCCTACCAGATCTGCGACCGGCACATCGTGATGAACCACGGCCGCAAGATCCTCGACATGCGCCGTGAGGACACCAGCGTCGAGGAACTCACCGCCGCCGTCGTCGAGGGACCGGAGGGCCTGCGCCGCCACCGCGAGGGCAAACCCCTCGCCTGAGCGAAACGGCTCGCCGACAGGACCGCCACGGCCGTCGAGGCCGGACCCACCACCCAGTGAGCTGGGCGGGTCCGGCCTCGCCGCGTTGATCCGGGCGGGAATCCCCACGAACGGCGGCACCTTGCGGGCACCGTGCACGAGAACGCCCCCACGAGCCGCACATCGACACTTCTGGGGGCTCCAAGTGGCACGGCGAATCGGGCTACGATCAAGTGTCGGGCGCCGCAGGACGAGTCTCACCTGCACCCGGACGCCTGACGAGCGTGCGCGAAGTCAGCAAGGAGTCAGCATGAGTGCGACCAGACCCGACCACAGGCGGCTGCGCCCTCAAAGCGATTGAGTCCGTAGATGTGGGCTGTCAGGTGGCAGAACACGCCTGCAGAGCCGATCCGGTCACAGTGAGCCGGTAATAGTGAGAGGGACACCGTGTTCTACTACGTGCTCAAGTACGTGCTTCTCGGACCGCTGCTGAGACTGGTCTTCCGGCCTCGAATAGAGGGCCTCGAACACGTGCCGTCGTCGGGTCCCGCCATCATCGCGGGCAACCACCTGTCGTTCTCGGACCACTTCCTGATGCCCGCCGTGCTCAAGCGCCGCATCACGTTCCTCGCGAAGGCCGAGTACTTCACGGGTCCCGGCATCAAGGGCCGGCTGACGGCCCACTTCTTCCGCAGCGCCGGGCAGATCCCGGTCGACCGCTCCGGCAAGGAGGCGGGCCAGGCCGCGATCCGCGAGGGCCTCGGCGTGCTCAGCAAGGACGAGCTGCTCGGCATCTACCCGGAGGGCACGCGCTCGCACGACGGCCGCCTGTACAAGGGCAAGGTCGGAGTGGCGGTCATGGCGCTCAAGGCCGGGGTTCCGGTCATCCCCTGCGCGATGATCGGCACCTTCGAGGCGCAGCCGCCCGGCAAGGTCATCCCGAACCTCCACCCCGTGGTCATCCGCTTCGGCAAGCCCCTCGACTTCTCCCGCTACGACGGCATGGAGAACGAGAAAGCCATCCTGCGGGCCATCACCGACGAGATCATGTACGCGATCCTCTCGCTCTCCGAGCAGGAGTACGTCGACCAGTACGCGGCCGTCGTCAAGGCCCAGCAGGCCGAGGAGAACGCGGCGAAGGCGAAGGAGCGCCGGTTCCCGAGGATGCCCCTCAGCTGACGAGACGCTCCGCGGGCCGAACAGCGCGCTGGGCTCCCTGAGGTGTTTTTCGCCCCCGCCGCACAGCTTTTGAGGGGCGCGGGGAACTGCGCGACCAGCCCCCACCCACCCGCACCCACCCGCACCCACACCGACTCTGCTCACAGCCAAACACCTGGGATCACCCCCCTCCCCGCCCATACGGTCACCACATGAGACGAGCTGTGGTGATCGGAGCGACAGGACAGATCGGGCGCGTGGCCGTGGGCGCGCTGGCGCGGGACGGCTGGGAGGTGACAGCGCTCTCCCGGACCGGCGGACGGGACGACGGATGGCCCGCCGAGGTACGCGCCGAGGCGGCCGACCGTTCGGACGACACCGCCCTGGCCACCGCCATCGGCGACGGCTGCGACGTCGTCGTGGACATGGTCGCCTACGGCCCGGAACACGCACGACAGCTGACCAACCTCGCCGACCGCGTCGGCTCGGCCGTGGTGATTTCCAGCCTGTCGGTGTACGAGGACGACAAGGGCCGCAACTTCGACACCCAGGCGGAGCCGGACGGCTTCCCCGAGTACCCGGTGCCCCTCTCCGAGGGGCAGCGCACCGTCCAGCCGGGCGAGACCTCGTACAGCACCCGCAAGGCGGCCCTGGAGCGCGACCTCCTCGCCGCCGCCGACCGGCTGCCGACCACGTTGCTGCGCGCGGGCGCGATCCACGGACCGTACGGCCGTACGCCCCGCGAGCTGTACTTCGTCAAGCGCAACCTGGACGGGCGCCCCCGGCGCGTCCTCGCCTACTCCGGGGAGAGCCGCTTCCATCCGGCGAGCGTCCACAACATCGCCGAACTGATCCGCCTGGCCGCCGCACGGCCGGGTGCACGCGTCCTGAACGCCGTCGATCCCGACGCGCCGACGGTGGCGGAGATCGCGGCGGCGATCGACGCCGTCATGGGCGTCGAGGCGGAGAACGTGCTGGTCGACGGCCCCGCCCCGTCACCCACGGTGGGTGACACACCGTGGTCGGTCCCGGTGCCCGTGGTCTGCGACATGTCGGCGGCGGAGCGGGAGCTGGGCTATCGCCCCGTGGCCCGGTACGCGGAGACGCTCCCGGACACGGTCGCCTGGATCGAGCGCCGGCTGAACGGCCACCGGGACTGGCGGGAGGCGTACCCCAGGATGGCCGAGGTGTACGAGGATCTCTTCGACTACGCGGCGGAGGACGCGTGGCTGGCCGGACGCCGGCCGTGAGGAGCCGGTAGGCACAAAGACCCGTAGGTACGAGGAAGGGGGCGACCGGAGACCCGGTCGCCCCCTTCACCCGCGCCCTACGGCTTCGGCGTGGCGTGCGGTGCGCACGTCACGTCGGACTTGCCCACCTGGCCGGTGAGCAGGTAGCTGTCCACGCGCTCGTTGACGCACGGGTTGGTCAACCCGGTGACGCCGTGCGAGCCCGCGTCCTTCTCGGTGATGAGGCGGGAGCCCTTGAACCGCTGGTGCAGTTCGACGCCACCCTCGTACGGGGTGGCCGCGTCGCGCTCGGCCTGGACGATCAGGACGGGCGGCAGGCCCTTCTTGGTCTTCACCTCGACCGGGGTGTGCTGCTGGGACTTCCAGGTGGCGCAGGGCAGGTTCATCCAGGCGTTGGCCCAGGTCATGAACGGGTAGTCCTTGTGGAGCCGCGTGTTGTCGCGGTCCCAGGTCTTCCAGCTCGTGGGCCACTTGGCGTCGGCGCACTCGACCGCGGTGTAGACGGCGGTGCCGTTCTCCGAGGCGGCGTTGCCCGCGGTGTCGGAGAGGTCGGGTGCGGCGGCGTCGACGAGCACCTGGGTGTCACCGGCGACGTACTTGCTCCACACGGTGGCGGTGGGCACCCACGAGGAGTCGTAGTACGGGGCGCTCTGGAAGAAGGAGATCAGCTCGGCCGGGCCGACGACCCCGCCGATCGGGTTCGCCTTGGCGGTGGCGCGCAACTCCACCCACTCCGCCTGCACTTCGGCCGCGGTGTCACCGAGGTGGAACGTCGCGTCGTTCTGCGCGACCCACGTGATCCAGTCCTTCCAGCGGCCCTCGAAGGCGACGTCCTGGTCCAGGTTGGCCTGGTACCAGATCTTCTCCCGTGACGGGTTGACGACGCTGTCCGCGATCATGCGGCGCACATGGGTCGGGTACAGCGTGCCGTAGACGGCCGCGATGTACGTGCCGTACGAGACGCCGAGGAAGTTGAGCTTCTTCTCCCCGAGTGCGGCCCGGATGACGTCCAGGTCGCGGGCGGTGTTCGGCGTCGTCATGTACGGCAGCATCTCGCCGCTGCGTTCCTTGCAGCCGTCCGCGTACTCGGCGGCGAGCTTGCGCTGGGCACGCTTGTCGGCCTCGGAGTCCGGGACCGGGTCCGCCTTGGGCGCCTTGACGTACTCCTGCGGGTCGATGCAGGAGATGGGTGCCGAGTGGCCGACGCCGCGCGGGTCGAAGCCCACGAAGTCGTACGCCTTCGACGTGTTCGCCCAGAGCGGGTTCTTGGTGGTGACCCGGCGCGGGAAGCGCAGGCCCGAACCGCCCGGCCCGCCCGGGTTGTAGACGAGCGCGCCCTGCCGCTCGGACTTGGTGCCCGTGTTGCCGATGCGGTCGACGGCGAGCTTGATCTGCTTGCCGTACGGCTTGGCGTAGTCGAGCGGCACCGTCACCCAGCCGCACTGGATCGGCTTCTCCAGGCCCCAGTCGGTGGGGCAGTCCTTCCAGTCGATGCCCTTCTTGGCGGCCTTGGCCGCCGCGATGGCCGCACCGCGCGCCTGCGGGTCCTTGACGGTGCGGGCGTCCGCGCTGGCCGAGGGCGCGGTGACGGCGCCCGCTATCAGTGCGGCGGTGACGAGTGCTCCGGCGGAACCGAACGCAGCGGCGCGCCCAGTGGGTCGCTTACCTCTCAACCTCAAGTGAGAACTCCCCCTACTTTGTCGTGATGGTCACGGGGGATCCTCCCGGCTGTGAGGCTGCTGAGAACAGATGCGGCGAGGCTTCTTTACTATTCCGATAACCGGTGTGCGATGTTCCGTTGAGCGGTGGGGCGCGTGTCAGCCGAGTGACGCGAGTGCCTCGTCGAGCACGCGCCGCAGCCGCAGGGCATCACTGGCGAGCGCCGTCACGAGAACGCCGGGCCCGGCGAGCGGGCTGAGGGCAGCGTACTCACCGAGCGCCCGCGGCGCGGGCATTCGGTCCTCGAACTCGGGCCGTACAACGACGAGTTGCCCGAGCGCGCGACACCCCGCCAGCACGGCGGGACCGTCCCATCCTCCCGGAGCCCCAGGCCCGCAGGCCACCTCCTGGTCGAGCATGGTCCGCCCGTCGAGCCTGATGGTCAGACGGCTGGTGAGCCGCCCCGGTTCCTCCCCGGCCCGCCCGAGCACCTGCTCCTCACGGAAGACGAGCCGGGCACCGGAGGCCAGCTCCACACGCGAGGACACCTCCAGCTCACTCTCCTTGGCGGAGATCAACTGCTCGGGCATCCACCGCAGTTCACCTCCAGGTGCGACGGTGAGCCGTACGTCGTAACGCGCCTCGCCCTTCGCCTGCCCCGGCAGGGCGATGGTGGCGGCGGCCGACCCCACATGCAGTCTGGCCCGTTCCCCGACCTGCGCCTCCACGGCGAAGCGGTCCCCGCCGAGCGGCCCGCTCATCGCCCCGACGAGCATGACGCGCGCCTCGTCGCCACGGGCCCGGACGCGCCGCAGCGCGAGCGGGCCGTCTCCTTCCAGCACGGGGAGCGCGGTTCCGCCCCGCGCGTCGTCCCGCGCCGAGATCCGCGCGGTGGCCCGCACCCCCGCCGTCGTCATGCCGTCCACACGGCGAGCTGCCCCCGCACCCAGGCGGCGACGGCCGAGACGCCGCTCTCACTCCGCAACGACTGGAACACCACGGGCAGTTCGGCCCGCTGCGCCTTCGCGTCCGCGGCCATCCGGGCGAGATCGGAGCCTACGTGGGGCGCGAGGTCCGTCTTGTTGACGACGAGCAGATCGGCGGTGGTGACCCCGGGTCCGCCCTTACGCGGAATGTCGTCCCCGCCGGCGACATCGATCACGAAGATCTGCGCGTCCACGAGCCCCTTGGAAAAGGTCGCGGTCAGGTTGTCCCCGCCCGACTCGACGAGAACGAGATCCAGCGGCCCCACCTCGTCCTCCAGGTCCTCGACCGCTTCCAGGTTCGCCGAGATGTCGTCCCGGATGGCGGTGTGGGGACACGCGCCGGTCTCGACCGCGGTGATCCGCTCGGGCGGCAACACGGCCTCCCGGAGGAGGAATTCGGCGTCCTCGCGGGTGTAGATGTCGTTGGTGACGACGGCCAGGGAGAGTTCGTCGCGCAGGACACGGCAGAGCGCGGCGACGGTGGCGGTCTTACCGGACCCCACGGGCCCGCCGAGCCCGATACGCAGGGCACGGCGAGTCCCGTCGGGACGTTGCGCGTCGGCACTGACGGCGGAGGGGCCGTCGTGGGTGTGGTCGAGATGCATGGCAATGGCTCCTGTCGTGGGGCTTGGACCTGGACGTGGGCTGCTCTGGGCTGGGCTGGGCTGGGCTTGGTTTCGCTTTCCCCGGCCGGGACTTGGGTTTTCAGCCCGTCCGGCGTTTGAGGACGAGGCCGTTCAGGCCGATCGCGGGGATCTGGGGGCGCAGCCCCCAGGGATGGGACGGGTAGGGGCGGCGGGGGCGAGAAACCTACGAGGCGAACAACCGCACAGGCCACCCCGCATGCGCCTCCGCACTGATCTCCAACAACGGAGCCGAAGCCGCGGGCAAGGCATCAACCCCCTCCCCCACCACCCTCCGAGCCGCCTCCACCGCCAGATGCACCACAAGATCCATCTCAGGAGCCAACCGAGCCACCACCCCGGTCGCATCGAACGGATCAAGGCTCAGCAACCGCACCGTCGCCGTGGCCGGCCCACTCACGCACTCGTACACGGAGCAGTACGCGGCGTCCTCCGCCCCCAGCCCCGCGGCCCGCGCCGCGACCCCGAGCACCACGGGCTGATGCGCCCCCTTGGGGAACTCCCGTGCGAGCGCGTCGAGTTCGGCGGAGGGCCACGTGGCCCGGGCCGCCCGCATCAACTGCCGCCCCAGCTTCCGCGCCGCGCCCCGCAGCGCGGCGGACGGCGTCCGCGCATCCGCGGCGCCGTCCAGCTCCACGGGATCAACCCCGAGCGCGGCCGCCGCGGCCAGCCCCGCCGAGACCAGCCCGGCCGTGTGCAGCCGCCCCCGGCAGAACTCCGCCAGGCCCGCCGCCCCCGAGGCACCTGTGATCCGCCCGGCCTTGACGGCCGCCTCGGCCCCGCCGGAGTGCGCGTGCCCTCCGGCGGGAAAGCGGCCGTCGGCCAGGACGAGTAGTGCGGCCCGTGACATCGCCATCCACCTCTGACCTCAAAGATTCGCCATCCGCCTCTGCACCTCAGAAGAGCCTCTGAACCTCAGAAGAGGAAGTACCGCTGTGCCATGGGCAGTTCGGCGGCGGGAGTCGCCTCCACCAGCTCGCCGTCGATGTGCACGGCGAAGCTGTCGGGGTCGACACGCACCTCGGGCCGCGCGTCGTTCTCCCGCATGTCGGCCTTGGTGACCCCGCGCGTCGACTCGATCGCGGCGAACCGCTTGCCGAGCGCGAGCCGCTCCGGCAGCCCGTCCTCGATGGCGAGCGGCGCCACGAAGTTGAACGAGTTGGAGGCGGGCGCCCGTCCGATCGCCCCGTACATCGGCCGCGGGAGGATCGGCTGCGGCGTCGGGATCGAGGCGTTCGCATCGCCCATCTGCGCATAGGCGATCTGGCCGCCCTTGATGACGAGATGCGGCTTCACCCCGAAGAACGCGGGCTCCCACAGGACCAGGTCGGCGAGCTTGCCGGTCTCGACGGAGCCGATCTCACCGGCGAGCCCCTGCGCGAGCGCGGGGTTGATCGTGTATTTGGCGACATATCGACGTACACGATGATTGTCCGCGCGGCCGTCTCCCGGCAGTGCACCCCGCCGCCCCTTCATGACGTGCGCGGTCTGCCAGGTCCGCAGAACGACCTCGCCGACGCGCCCCATGGCCTGGGAGTCGGACGAGATGATCGAGATGGCGCCGAGGTCGTGGAGTATGTCCTCGGCCCCGATCGTGGAGGGCCGGATCCGGGACTCGGCGAAGGCCAGGTCCTCCGGCACCGCCGGGTTGAGGTGGTGGCACACCATCAGCATGTCGAGGTGTTCCTCGGCGGTGTTGACGGTGTACGGCCTGGTCGGGTTGGTGGAGCTCGGCAGCACGTAGGGCTCGGAGACCACGGTCATGATGTCGGGCGCGTGCCCGCCGCCCGCGCCCTCGGTGTGGTACGCGTGGATGCCACGCCCGCCGATCGCGGCCAGCGTGTCCCCGACGAACCCGGCCTCGTTCAACGTGTCCGTGTGGATGGCGACCTGGATGCCGGTCTGGCCGGCGACGGTCAGGGAGGCGTCGATGACGGCCGGGGTCGAGCCCCAGTCCTCGTGCAGCTTCAGCCCCAGCGCGCCGCCACGGATCTGCGACAGCATCGCCTCGTGCGAGACGGTGTTGCCCTTGCCGAGGAGCCCGATGTTGAGCGGGTACTGCTCCATCGCCTCCAGCATCCGCGCCAGGTGCCACGGACCGGGCGTCACGGTCGTGGCCTTCGATCCCTCGGCCGGCCCCGTGCCGCCGCCGACCAGCGTGGTGACACCCGCCGAGAGCGCCTCGTCGGCGATCTGGGGGCAGATGAAGTGGACGTGCGCGTCGACGGCGCCGGCGGTCAGGATGCGCCCGTTGCCCGCGATGACCTCGGTCTCCGGGCCGATGACCAGGTCCGGGTGGACGCCGTCCATGGTGTCGGGGTTGCCGGCCTTGCCGATGCCGGTGATCCGGCCGTCGCGGATGCCGACGTCGGCTTTGACGATGCCCCAGTGGTCGACGACGACGACACCGGTGATGACGGTGTCCGGGGTGCCTTCCGCCCGCGTGGCACGGGCCTGGCCCATGGATTCGCGGATGACCTTGCCGCCGCCGAAGACCGCCTCGTCACCGGCGAGCCCGGGGCCACCGCTGCGGTCCTCCTCGATCTCTATCAGCAGATCGGTGTCGGCGAGCCGTATACGGTCACCGGTCGTGGGGCCGAACAGATCGGCGTACGCCGCACGAGAGATCTCAGGCATCGAGGGCACCTCCGGTCTCGCCGCGCAGGCCGGGCACGATGCGGGCACCGGTGAGGGATACGAGTTCCACGTCGACGGGGATTCCGGGTTCGAAGCGCACGGCGGTGCCGGCGGCGACGTTCAGCCGCTTGCCCCGGGCTGCCGCGCGGTCGAACTCCAGGCCGGGGTTGGCCTCGGCGAAGTGGTAGTGGGAGCCGACCTGGACGGGGCGGTCGGCGGCGTTGAGGACGGTGAGCCGGGTGACCTCGCGGCCCTCGTTGTAGACGATCGGGCCGTCGTCGAACAGGATCTCTCCGGGAATCATGGTCAGCTCTCTCCCCCGTCAGACGATCGGGTCGTGGACGGTGACGAGCTTGGTGCCGTCCGGGAAGGTCGCCTCGACCTGGACGTCGTGGATCATCTCGGGGATGCCCTCCATGACGTCGTCCCGGGTGAGCAGTTTTCGCCCGGATGCCATGAGTTCGGCCACGGTACGGCCGTCACGTGCGCCTTCGAGGATGTGCGACGTGATGAGCGCGACGGCCTCCGGGTGGTTCAGCTTCAGGCCGCGGGCCCGGCGCTTCTCGGCGACGTCGGCCGCCACGTGGATCAGCAGCCTCTCTTGCTCGTGCGGGGTCAGTTGCACGGCGTCCCACCTCACAGTCCTCGCTCCGGACCGTGCGGGGTCCGGTTGCCGCGACCACCGGGCGAAGTCGCTGGTGGCGTGGGCGCAGGCTAGTTGGGTGGCGTTTCAGCGACGTTAACCGACACCTGTTCCCCTCAGCTCCGCGCGCCCTGGTCCCCGTGGGCACGCGGGGGCTCTCAAGCAGCAGCCGTCGCGGACCGCTTACGACGCGCTCGTCCCCCGATGTTCCGCCGTTATCCCGAACCGCTGGCGCTCGCGCGGGGCCGACGCCACGTCGCGGACGCCTGAGACCGAGCTGATCACGGGTTCGTCCGCCTCGGCCGTCTTCTCCAGCTGCTCCAGGTCGCCGGCGGAGACAAGGGCGACGAGGGGCTTACCGTGCCGCGTCACGACGACGCGCTCGCCGCCGTACACCACGCGGTTGATCAGGTCGGCGAGTTCAGCCCTGGCTTGTGTCACCGGAATCTCGTAGGCCATGCCGTCCAGCTTAGACCGGGGCTCCGACAGCGAGCCTTGAGCGGAAGATCCCCTTCTGCCCCGCCGCGATCGATTCGTTCATACGATCGATCGTGGACCTTCAGAAGAGGCGTCCATGACAACCAGCGACTACCAGGAGGGGACCATGTCCAGCATTTCCAGGCGCTCACTGCTGGGGTATTCGGGGACGGCGGCAGCGGGGGCGGTGCTCACGTCGGCAGGGGCGGCACAGGCCGAGGAGGACGGAGCGAGCACGAGCGACTCGGCGGCGGTCGAGTTCCCGCCCGGCACCGAGTTCCGCGGCAGCGTCGCCCTGCCCGACTCCGACACCACCGTCGAGATCAGTTTCACGCTCCTGAGCGCCCAACACGCACCCGAGCCGTACCGGCTCACGGAGCTGGATATCGCGAACGCCCTGAACGAGCTCGTCATGTCGCACGGCTGGTCACCGATCACCTTCAGGGGCAGACCCGCCCCCGTCGCGATCAACTGACCCCCGGCACGCTCAGCCCCAGGGCGCCCCGGACCGCTCCGGTCCGGGGCGCTGCCATGTCCACGCCCGGCGAGGCCCCGCCCTGGTTTCGCTCTCAGCGTGCCCCGCCCCTCTGACCACAGAGACGTACGTCCTGTACATTTTTTACAGAACTCGATCAGAGGAGGCGCCCGCCATGAGCCGACCGTCCGCCCGCTACGTCCTGCCGGAGTTCACCGAACGCACGAGTGCGGGCCTCAGGACGATGGATCCGTACTCGAAGCTGCTGGAGGAGCGGATCGTGTTCCTCGGGACGGCGATCGACAACACGTCGGCGAACGACGTGATGGCTCAGTTCATGTATCTGGAGCACGCCGCGCCGGACCGGGACATCTCGCTCTACATCAACTCGCCGGGCGGCTCGTTCACCGCGATGACGGCCCTCTACGACACGATCCAGTACGTCACCTGCGACGTGGAGACCGTCTGCCTGGGCCAGGCGGCGTCGGCCGCCGCGGTGCTGCTGGCCGCCGGCACCCCGGGCAAGCGGTCGGCGCTGCCGGGCGCCCGCGTGCTGATCCACCAGCCCTCGCTCCACGAGCCGATCCAGGGGCAGGCGTCCGATCTGGCCATCCAGGCCGACGAGTTGATGCGCAACCGCCGGAAGCTGGAGGAGATACTCGCCCGGCACACCGGTCAGAGCGCCGAGCGGGTGAGCGACGACATCGAGCGGGACAAGATCCTGGACGCCAAGGCGGCCATGGAGTACGGCCTGGTGGACCGGATCATCCCCAGCCGGAGGACCTCGCGCGACCTGCCCGGCGCGAGGTGAGCCGTCGATGCTCCCACCGGACCTGCCGCCGCTGCCCGCGCTCACCCGCGCCGAGGCAGAGTTGATCGACCGCTACCTCGACGTGGTGGACCTGCTCGGCCGGATCAACCCGGCCCGCCCCGGCGACACCTACCGCGGGCTGCGCGCCGCCCAGGCCCTGGTCGCCAAGGCGACGGCCCTGCGCGCCGCGCTCGAACTGATGCACACCCGGGGTGAGAACGAGGTGCACGCACCGACTCTCGCGCGGGCCCTGCGGGTCCTCGACGGTGAGCGTCGTACGGCACGCATAGCACTGCCTCCCGAACCGGAGGGCTGACGCACCGGCACGGATCCGGGTCGCGTGCCGAACTGACGAGGCGTCCGGTCCGGATCTCGAACGGACCAGAGGACGTACCGACGAACGGGGCAGATTTCGATCCCTTCTCGGGCCCAGGAAAGTTGCGCAACCCGCGTACCACAACGGCGGAATCGACTGTTTCTTCGCTGGTCCGGCGCTCGTCGGCCTCCTTGACTCCCGGGCGTGGGAATGGCTGTCCACCCGAACGGGTGAGTGGTGAGTAACCCCACAAACTGCCGATTCCGTTCGCCGTTTTGGACATTCGTGCGTCAAGATCCGTACCTGACGACAAGCCCCCGCCACCGCGGCGGGGCGGTCCGGGCGGACGCCGAATCCTGCCGCCGCCCGGATGACCGGTCGACAGGAGTGGATCGGCAGGAGTGGAGGACCCAAGCACGACGGGTCGCCGGAGCGTCAGTTCCGAGCAGCCCTTGGGGTGAAGCCGCGGCAACGCGGCCGGGCAACTTCGCCAGCCCGAATCCGACAGGTCATCCTTCACAGGCGGCTGACGAAGGGTTGCGCATGACTGCGCTCAATCGTGTCCCGTCGCTCATGGTCCGGGCCGGTACGGCCTCGGCTCTCACCATCGCCGCAGTGGGCGGCAGCATCGTGGCCCCTGGCGTCGCGTCAGACGCGGAGGCGGCCGCCCCGGCGACCAAGGCCTTGCAGGTCGCGGCGTCCAAGAAGGGCTCGCCCTACAAGTGGGGTGGCACGGGCCCCAAGAGGTTCGACTGCTCCGGGCTGACGCTGTACTCGTTCAAGAAGGCGGGTAAGAAGCTCCCCCGTACGGCCCAGGCGCAGTACAACAAGACGAAGCACATCTCCGCCAAGAGCCGCAAGGCCGGAGACCTCGTCTTCTTCCACTCGGGCTCGAGCGTCTACCACGTCGGCATCTACGCCGGGAAGGGCAAGATCTGGCACTCCCCGAAGAGCGGAGAGGTCGTGAAGCGAGAGAAGATCTGGACGAAGAGCGTCTGGTACGGCCGGGTCCGCTGACCCGCCCGAGGGGCGACGGCGGTGAGGGCAGCCGTCGCCCCTCGGGGTCCAGCGGCGGTCCCGCGCGGGGCCCAGCGCCTCGCGTGGGCCCAGCCGCCTCGCCGGGACCTGACCGTCCCGCACCGGGGGCCCGGCCCGTGACGTGACGTGCCCGGCCGGCGCCTCCCGGTGCGTGACGCGGGCCGGGATGGTTACTCGTTCATCCATGTCCGACAACCAGAGTGCCCACCGGGGACGCAACGAGACACCCCTGGAGAGAGCCGACCGCAACTTCGTCGAGCTGCTCCAGGAGCTGCGCGTCACCCAGACCGGTGTGCAGATCCTCTTCGCCTTCCTGCTGACCCTGGCGTTCACCCCGCGCTTCCCGTCCCTCGACACGGTCCAGCGCGTCACCTACGTCACCACACTGCTGCTGGCGGTCCTCGCGGCGGCGCTCTTCACGGCCCCGGCCGCGCTGCACCGCTCGCTCTTCCAGCAGAACGCCAAGCCGCTCATAGTCCAGGTCTCCTCCCGGCTGGCCACCGTCGGCCTGGGTGTGCTCATGCTGGCGTTCACCGGGTCGGTGCTGCTCGTCGTGGACGTGACCCTGGAGCGGAGCGCCGGTGTCGCCGCCGGGGCCGGCACGTTCGGCGCCTGTGTCGCGTTGTGGTGGGTGCTGCCCCGCTTCGTACGGCGGTCCGGCCTCCGCGGGGACGCTGCCGCCACATCCACACGGTCTCCCGAACGGTCTCCCGAAGCGGTGCCGCCCGGAGACCGGTGAGGCCCTGGTCGCGGGCCCGTCCGCTCAGGGATCTTTCTGCCCCGCGGCGGTGACCGGCTGGACGGGGATCGTCCACGGCAGTTCGATGGCCACCGTCTTGCCGCCCTCCCGGGTTGGTCTGACGCTGAGTCTGCCGCCGCACTCGGCGGTCAGCCAGCGGATGATGACCAGGCCCCGGCCGTTGTCCTGCTGAACGGCCGCGGGCAAACGTTTCGGAAAGCGCGGGTGGCTGTCGGTGACGCCGATCCGCAGCTGCTCGTCACGGTCGAGCGCGATGTCCACGGTGAACGTGGGTGACTGCCCGAACGTGTGCTGGACGGCGTTGGTGGCGAGTTCGGACACGATCAGCCGTACGGTGTCCGCGACTTCCGCGTCGCTCGGCAGGCCCCATTCGGCCAGCACGGTGGCGACGTATGTGCGAGCCGCGGAGACCGAGGCTGGATCGCTCGGCAGAGTGACGGATGCTTCCTGATGGTCTGCCATGGCGACGTCGTCCCTTTCCCACGGGACCGGAGTCCGACACGGAGCCGGATGGATTCGAGTACGGTCCCGGACTGGTGCTTCGCGCCAGATTGCCATCACCAGGGCCGTCGCGGTGCCGATCCACCAAGATATGCATATATCTGTCGCTCGAAGCGGTGAACTCTCCGACGACCGACCGTATTTGGGCGGGCCTTTCGGTCCATCCTCTACCGTCGCCCCCGGCACCGCGGCCGGGCGGAAGGAGACGACCCATGCAGTACGGTCCTGCGGTGCGCCGACGCAAACTCGGCACGGAATTGCGTGACCTGCGCACCCGCGTCGGCCTCACCAGCATCGAGGCGGCGCGCCTCGTCGGCTGGCACCAGTCGAAGGTGAGCCGCATCGAGACCGGCTCCAGTGGAGTGAAACCGGCCGACGTGCGCCGCCTGCTCGACGCGTACGACGTCCGGGATCCCGAGTTGCGGGAACTGCTGCTGGCCCTGGCGGGCGGCGAGGACGGCGGTGGCGGCCGGCAGAACTGGTGGCACGCCTACCGCGGGGTGCTGCCTCCCACGTACCGGGACTTCATCAGTCTGGAATCCCAGGCCAGCGGCATGCGCACGCTGGAGACCTCGGTGGTGCCCGGGCTGCTGCAGACCCCGGAGTACGCCCGCGCGGTGACCCGTGCCGCGGTGGAGGGCCTGGACGAGGACAAGCTGGACGCGCTGGTGGAGGTGCGCATCGCACGACAGGTCGTGCTGCACGGAGATCCCCCGCTGGAGTTGAACGCGCTCCTGGACGAGGCCGTGCTGCGCCGGGAGGTCGGCGGACCGGAGGTGATGGCGCGGCAGTTGCGACGGCTGCGGGAGGCGGCGGCCTTGCCGCAGGTGCGACTCCAGGTGCTGCCGTTCACTGCTGGGGCACATGTGGGCATCACCGGTCCTTTCGTAATCTTCTCATTTTCGCGCACTACTGATCTGGACGTGGTTGTTCTCGACCACTTGACGAGTAGCCTCTACCTCGAGCGGAAAGAAGACCTCCAGGCGTATGTCGAGGCCTTCAACGCCCTTCAGATCCACGCCCTTTCGCCCGAGGAATCGTTGGATTACATCGCCGGGATAGCCGCCGGCGCGTAAGGAGGCACCCATGTCCGCAACTTCACTGCCTCGGAACGTCCCCTCAAGTACCGCATTGCGCGATGTGCGGTGGCTGCGCAGCAGCCGCAGCACCGGAATGAACAACTGCGTCGAGACGGCCCGTCCCGGTCCCGGCCTCTGGGCCGGACAGGTCGCCGTGCGCGACTCGAAGAACACGACGGGGCCCGCCCTGCTGTTCACCCCCGAGGCCTGGGAGGGGTTCATCGCGGCGCTTCGGTGACCGCACCGACCACCACGTCCACGACCAGTCCCCCACCACTACCAACACCACGATCACGTCCGCGTGATCATTCCCCTCGATCGCGGTGCACGGCCGTGTCACGCCGACTCACGGTCGCGTCTCGCCGATCACCCGTACGGCTCGGTCGAGTTGCCCGTCGGTGAGATCCGCACGGGCGGTCAGCCGCAGCCTTGAGATGCCGTCGGGTACGGACGGTGGGCGGAAACAGCCGACGGCGAGACCGGCCGCTCGGCAGTCCGCCGCCCACCGCACCGCCTGTTCGGGGGACGGCGCGCGCACGGAGACCACGGCGGCGTCGGGCCGCACCGCTTCCAGGCCCGACGCCGTCAGCCGTGCGTGCAGTTCCGTCGCCACCTCGCGCGCCCGCGCGGCGCGCTCGGGCTCCCGGCGCAGCAGCCGCAGCGCCGCGAGGGCCGCCCCGGCCGCGGCCGGGGCGAGACCGGTGTCGAAGATGAAGGTGCGGGCCGAGTTGACCAGATGGTCGATGACCCGCGCCGGGCCGAGTACGGCACCGCCCTGGCTGCCGAGCGACTTGGACAGCGTGACGGTCACGACGACGTCCTCCGCGCCCGCGAGCCCCTCCGCGTCACCGGCGCCCCGGCCCCCGTCGCCCAGGACACCGAGTCCGTGCGCGTCGTCCGCCAGCAGCCCGGCCCCGGACTCCCGGCAGACAGCGGCCAGTTCGGCCAGCGGGGCCGCGTCGCCGTCCACCGAGAACACCGTGTCGGACACGACCACCGCCGGCTGTCCGCCACCGGTGTCGAGCGCCTTGCGGACGGCCTCCGGGTCGGCGTGCCCGACCACCTGCGTGGTGCCCCTGGCCAGCCGGCACCCGTCGATGAGGGAAGCGTGGTTGCCCGCGTCCGAGACGATCAGCGATCCGTGCGGGGCCAGCGCGGTGACCGCGGCGAGGTTGGCCGCGTACCCGGAGGAGAAGACCAGAGCCGACTCGAAGCCGCAGAAGGCGGCCAGCTCGCGCTCCAACTCGCCGTGCAGCTCGGTCGTGCCGGTGACGAGCCGTGAGCCGGTGGAGCCGCCGCCCCACCGCCGCGCGGCCTCGGCGGCGCCCTCGGTGACCTCGGGGTGCCGGGCCAGGCCCAGGTAGTCGTTGCTCGCGAGGTCGAGGAGCGGTGAGTCGGCGGACCGCGGGCGCAACGTCCGTACGAGTCCGGCACGGCGGCGCGCGTCCGCCTGCTCGTCGATCCAGCCGAACGCCATGGTTCCTCCGAGCGGGCGTGCGAGGTCTTTGCAGGACGTCTTTGCAGGCGTCTTTGTAGGCAGTGCACAGACCCTAGCGGGGCGGCGAGCCACACAGGATGTGGCAATACCCACACCCAGAATTATCAAGCGAAGAATCAACACAGGTCAGAGGCGGTATCACACCCTAGCTCGAAGATCGTTTCTCACGGCCTGTGGGGGTACTCGATGCCTTCCTGTACCCCGTCAGGTGCGGTAGGGGTGTGTCAGGGGCATGGGGGTCCGCGCGATGTGGATGGCGTCCTGGGGGAACTGGGGGCCGGCAGTGTAGTAGCGCGCCCGGGTGCGGCCGACGGGCTGGAGGACGCCGCTGGCCGTGAGGTCTAGGAGGTCGCGTTGGGCCTGCTGGAGGCTGAGGTCCTCGGCGTGCTGGTAGCGGGAACGGCGCACGCGTCCGGCCATGGCGACGTCATGGAGTGCGGTGACGGTGCGTTCGTCGAGGCCCTGGCTGTCGGCGAAGCCGCCGAGGGAGGTCCAGACGCGGCCCGAGCGGGTGAGGCGGCCCTGGACGGTCTGTGCCTGCTGGTGGTAGGCGGTGAGGTTGAACCTGATCCAGCCGGAAACGTCCTGGTCGGGATGGTACTGGCTGCCTCGGTCGTTGAGCTCGCGGTAGTACTCCCATGTGTTGCCCGGTCGGCCCAGCCAGCTCTCGATGGAGGAGAACTCCGGTGAGAGGACTCCTTCTCTGGCGATCATGAGGGTTTGCAGGGAGCGGGACATACGGCCGTTGCCGTCGGCCCAGGGGTGGATGGAGACCAGATGAAGGTGTGCCATGGCGGCCCGCACCAGGGCGTGTGTGCCGTCGTTCTCGTTGAGCCAGTCGACTAGTTCCTGCATCAGACCGGCGACGAGCGGTGCATCGGGGGCGGTGTAGGCGGCGACGGCATCACCCGATGACATAGTGACGCAATCATTACGTCAAACGGTCGGGTCCGGTCCGTACACCCGGCCGGGCTTCACGCTCCAGCACGACCAAACTGCCGGCCGACACCCGCCGAACCGGAAGCACACGGCGAGGACAGCGACAACCGAGCACGTCTCGTCGACACGCCCGCGCCCGCATCCATGCCGCCCGCGGCATCCCGCTCGTCACGCCACTGCACAAACGTCCTCTGGTCCCGGGCATCGGCCGTCACTCGTCGGCTGTAGCTCCGAAGCGGAGGGGTTTGCCCGAGCGCAGGTGTTCCCTCAGCCACTGCTCGGTGTTGCTCACGTGCAGCAGCGCGGCGGCCTGGCTGAGGGCGGCGTCGCGGGTGGAGAGGGCAGTGAAGATCGCCTCGTGCTCGGCGAGGGTCCGGCCCGCGGCCTGGGCGTCGACCAGGCCGCGCCAGATACGAGCGCGCAGGGTGCGGCCGGAGACGCCCTCAAGAAGGGTGAGCAGGGTCTCGTTGCCGGTGGCGGAGACGACGGCGCGGTGGAAGGCGGCGTCATGGGCGTTGAGCTGCTCGACGTCGTCGCGGGCCTCGCGCATGGCGTCCAAGTGGCTTTTGATCTCGGCTAGTTGCTCGTCGGAGATCCGGGTGGCGGCCAGCGCGGTGGCGACCGGTTCGAGGAGCCGTCGCACCTCCATGAGATCCTGCAGCGCGGCCGAGTCGCCCTGCAGCAGTTCCACCGCGCCGCCGAGCCCCTCCAGGAGCAGGCTCGGCTGCAGGCTGGTCACGTATGTGCCGTCGCCCCGCCGGATCTCCAGGACCCGCGCGACGGCCAGTGCCTTGACCGCTTCGCGGGCGAGGTTGCGGGACAGACCCAGCTGGGCGGCCAGGTCCGGTTCCGGCGGCAGCTTGGAGCCCGGTGGCAGCGCTCCCGTGCGGATCAGCTCACGGATCTGCTCTATGGCCTTGTCGGTCAGAGACACCGCGCACCCCTTTCGGGCCCGTTCGCCGCGGGCACGTCCGACCTGATCAGTCCTTCGGCGCGGAGATCGTCCCAGAGGCCTTCGGGGATGTGCCGACGGTGGAGTTCCACGTTACGCATGACCTGTTCCGGGTTCCGCATACCGAGGGTGACGTTGATGATACTGGGATGCGTGTGGGGGAAGGCGATCGCGGCGGCGGGCAGGGTCGTGCCGTGCGCAGCGCAGACATCGGCGATCGCCAGAGCACGGGCCACCAGGGCGGGCGGGGCATCCTGGTAGTCGTACTTCATGCCTTCGGCGGGACGGTCGCGGGAGAGCAGACCCGAGTTGAACACACCCACGGCCACCACGCTCTTGCCGAGGTCCCGAGCGGCGGGCAGGACGTCGTCCAGCGCCGACTGGTCGAGGAGCGTGTAGCGCCCCGCGAGCATCACCACGTCGGCTGCGGTCTCGCGTAGGAAGCGGGTGAGCATGGCCGACTGGTTCATGCCGGCACCGATCGCCCCGATCACCCCTTGATCGCGCAGTTCCGCCAGGGCGGGCATGGCCTCCTCGGCGGCCTGCCTCCAGTGGTCGTCGGGGTCGTGCAGGTAGACGACGTCCAAGCGGTCCAGGCCTGTGCGCTCCAGGGTCGCCTCGATGGAGTGGAGCACGCCGTCACGGCTGAAGTCCCACTGTCTGCGCAGGTCGTCCCGCACCATGAAGCCTTCGTCGTCGGTGCCGCGCGGGCTTTCGTTGGGGACGAGCAGCCGGCCGACCTTGGAGGAGACGACATACGCGTCGCGTGGACGCTTCCGCAAGGCGGCTCCCAGGCGGCGCTCGGAGAGGCCGAGCCCGTAGTGCGGTGCGGTGTCGAAGTAGCGCACACCCGCCTCCCAGGCCGCCTCGATCGCGGTTTGCGCGTCGTGCGCAGGGGTGACGCGGTAAAGGTTGCCGATGCCGGAGGCCCCGAAGCCGAGTGCGGTGACCTCGACAGGGGTGTTCGCGATCTTCCGGTGCCCCATGGTCCGATTGGTCGAATGTGTCAACTGTGCTCCTCCGGAGTGCGGTTCGATGCGGCGGCTCGCAGGCCGGTCATCTTCTGACGGCGGCCGAGCCGCCTGCCATGAGCGCCTCGACCTCGGCGAGCGAGGCCATCGAGACGTCACCGGGCGTGGTCATGGTGAGTGCGCCGTGGGCGGTCCCGTAGGCCAGAGCGCGTTTCAGGTCGGCGACATCGAGGTTCGCCGCGGGACCGGCATGGCCCGCCGAGCCGCCTTCCCTTCCGTTGCGGTTCAGCAATCCGTAGATCAGGCCGGCCGCGAAGCCGTCGCCGGAGCCGATGCGGTCCAGAACGTGCAGACCGGGCATCTCGGGGCCAAGGACACAGCCGGTCCGGGCCGACCAGGCCGCCGACGACCAGTCGTTCACCCCGGCCGAGGGCACTTCGCGCACGGTCGTCGCCAGCACCCCTGCCTGGGGTAGGCGTCCGGCCACCTCGGCGAGGACGTCCTGCACCTCGTCGGCCTCGACGCGTACTGCCCCTGGGAAAGTTCCGGCCAGGCCCAGGGCACCCACCACGACATCGGCGTGCCGGGCCAGCCGCAGATCGACCTCACGCGCCCGGTCCGCGCCGCCCCGGCCGTCCCAGAGACTGGGGCGGTAGTTGGGGTCGTAGGAGACCGTCACGCCGTGCCGGCGTGCGGCCGACATGGCCTCGTCGGCGACGTCCACGGTGGTGTCGGAAAGGCCGGCGAAGATGCCGCCAGTGTGGAACCAGCGCACCTCTGCCGAGAAGACCGCGTCCCAGTCGACGTCCCCTTTGTGAAGCTGCGACACGGCCGTACCCGCGCGGTCGCTGACGCCCAGTGCGCCTCGGATGCCGTAGCCGCGTTCGACGAAGTTCAGTCCGTTGCGGGTGGTGCGGCCGATGCCGTCTGCGGTCAACCAGCGGATGAGCGAGGTGTCGACGCCGCCCTGGAGGATCAGGTCCTCGACGAGACGCCCGACCGCGTTGTCGGCGAGAGCGGTGACGACGGCCGTGCGCAGGCCGAAGCAGCGACGCAGACCTCGTACGACGTTGTACTCACCGCCGCCTTCCCAGACCTGGAAGGTACGACTGGTGCGGATCCTGCCCTCACCCGGATCGAAGCGCAGCATCACCTCGCCAAGGGCCAGCACGTCGATCACGTCATGCTCCTCTCCATGGCCTCGGCAGTCAGCCGGCGGATCTCCTCGTAGTCGCCCCGCTCCACGTGAGCGGGGGTGGCCATCCAGCTGCCGCCGATGGCGAGGACCGCCGGGTCGGCGAGGTAGGCGGCCAGGCGTGATGCATCGATCCCGCCGGTCGGTATGAACCGCGCCTGCGGAAAAGGCGCTCCGAGCGCTCGCAGCGTCCGGATGCCGCCGAGGGGCTCGGCGGGGAAGAGCTTGACGGTGTCGAGGCCGGCCCGCAGGGCGTGCATCAGCTCGGTGGCGGTGGCGATGCCGGGCACCACCGGCACTCCCAGCTCCCGGCATCTGACGACGACCTCCTCGTCGAAGCCGGGTGACACGACGAAGCGGGCCCCTGCCGCCACCGCACGCTCCGCCTGTTCAGGAGTGAGGACGGTGCCGGCGCCGACGGCCAGGCCGCCGTGCGCGGCCATCTCCTTGAGTACCCGCTCGGCGCCCCGGGTACGGAAGGTGACCTCGGCGCAGCGGGCGCCGCCCGCCGCGAGCGCGTCGGCCAGCGGACCGGCAGCCGTGACAGAGGGCACGGTCAGCACCGGCATGATCCGAGCGCCGGCCAGTATGGAGGCCATGTCGGGGCCGCTCATCGGCCGAGCCATCCGCCGTCGACGGGCAGGACGGTGCCGTGGACGTAGTCGGCGGCACCGGAGGCCAGGAACACGGTGGCGCCCGCGAGGTCGTCGGCGGTGCCCCAGCGTCCGGCCGGGATGCGTTCGAGGATCGCCTTGCTGCGCGCCGGGTCGTCCTGCAGGGCCTGGGTGTTGTCGGTGGCGATGTAACCCGGTGCGATGGCGTTGACGTTGACGCCGTGCGGCGCCCACTCGTTGGCCAGGGCCTTGGTCAGTCCGGCGATGCCGTGCTTGGCGGCGGTGTAGCCGGGGACGGTGATGCCGCCCTGGAAGCTGAGCAGCGACGCGGTGAAGATGATCTTCCCCCGGCCGCGGGCCACCATGGCCGCGCCCACCGCCCGGGTCAGCGCGAACTGGGCGCTGAGGTTGACCTGGAGGACCAACTCCCAGTCTGCGTCGCTGTGTTCGGCTGCCGGAGCGCGGCGGATGGTGCCCGCGTTGTTGACCAGGATGTCCACCGGCCGCTCGCGTCCGGCGAGGTTTTCGCCGAGCGCCCGTACGGCGTGGGGGTCGGCGAAGTCCGTCCGGATCGCCTCGAAGGAGCCGCCCGCTGCGAGCACGTCCTTCTCCACCGCGCTGTC